>NZ_JBHSPA010000017.1:149651-260814 GCF_042656245.1 Nonomuraea insulae | reverse complement strand
CGTCGACTCTGAGATCACCCAGGGCACGCTGACCGAAGACGACATCGTCGCCACCATCGAATACCTGGTCAGGTTGCATGCCGGTGAGGAGTCGGCGCAGGACGATGTCGTCCTGGAGGTCGACGACATCGACCACTTCGGCAACCGCCGTCTCCGTAGCGTCGGCGAGCTGATCCAGAACCAGGTCCGCCTGGGCCTGGCGCGGATGGAGCGGGTCGTCCGCGAGCGGATGACCACGCAGGACGTCGAGGCGATCACGCCGCAGACCTTGATCAACATCCGCCCCGTCGTGGCGTCCATGAAGGAGTTCTTCGGGACGTCGCAGCTGTCGCAGTTCATGAATCAGACCAACCCGCTCGATGGGCTGACGCACAAGCGGCGTCTGTCCGCTCTGGGCCCCGGTGGTCTGTCGCGTGAGCGGGCCGGGTTCGAGGTGCGTGACGTGCACCCGTCCCACTACGGCCGGATGTGCCCCATCGAGACGCCTGAAGGGCCGAACATCGGCCTGATCGGCTCGCTGGCCTCCTATGCGCGGCTCAACCCGTTCGGTTTCATCGAGACGCCTTACCGCAAGGTCGTCGACGGGAAGGTGACCGCGCAGATCGACTACCTGACCGCTGACGAGGAAGACCGTTACGTCAAGGCGCAGGCCAACAGCGTGCTCAACGCCGACGGCACGTTCGCGGAGTCTCGTGTCCTGGTGCGTACCAAGGGCGGCGAGACCGAGCTCATGCGGGCCGAGGAGGTCGACTACATCGACGTGTCGCCGCGCCAGATGGTGTCGGTCGCCACCGCGATGATCCCGTTCCTGGAGCACGACGACGCCAACCGGGCGCTCATGGGCTCCAACATGATGCGTCAGTCGGTGCCGCTGATCAAGAGTGACGCGCCGCTGGTCGGCACGGGCATGGAATATCGTGCCGCCACCGACACGGGCGACATGATCAATGCGGAGAAGGCCGGTGTGGTGGAGGAGGTCTCCGCCGACTACATCACGGTCATGAACGATGACGGCAGCCGCACGACTTATCGTGTCGCCAAGTTCCGGCGGTCCAACCAGGGCACCTCGTTCAACCAGAAGCCGATCGTGGCCGAGGGTGATCGGGTGGAGGTCAACCAGGTCATCGCCGACGGTCCGTGCACCGAGAACGGTGAGATGGCGCTGGGCAAGAACCTGCTGGTGGCGTTCATGCCGTGGGAGGGTCACAACTACGAAGACGCGATCATCCTGTCGCAGCGGCTGGTCCAGGACGACGTCTTGTCCTCGATTCACATCGAGGAGCACGAGGTCGACGCCCGGGACACCAAGCTGGGCCCGGAGGAGATCACCCGGGACATCCCGAACGTCTCCGAGGAGGTCCTGGCCGACCTCGACGAGCGCGGCATCATCCGGATCGGCGCCGAGGTGGTTCCCGGCGACATCCTGGTCGGCAAGGTCACGCCCAAGGGCGAGACCGAGCTGACCCCGGAAGAGCGGCTGCTGCGCGCGATCTTCGGCGAGAAGGCCCGCGAAGTCCGCGACACCTCGCTGAAGGTGCCGCACGGTCAGCGTGGCACGGTCATCGACGTGCGGACGTTCTCCCGGGAGCACGGTGACGAGTTGCCGCCCGGGGTGAACGAGATGGTGCGCGTGCATGTCGCGCAGAAGCGTAAGATCACCGACGGTGACAAGCTGGCCGGTCGGCACGGCAACAAGGGCGTCATCTCCAAGATCCTCCCGATCGAGGACATGCCGTTCCTGGAGGACGGCACTCCGGTCGACATCATCCTCAACCCGCTGGGCGTGCCCGGCCGGATGAACGTCGGCCAGGTCCTCGAAACCCACCTGGGCTGGATCGCCGCTCGCGGCTGGGACATCTCCGGAATCGCGGAGGCCTGGGCTGAGCGTTTGCGGGACAAGGGCTTCGAGAAGGTCGAGCCGCGTACCAACATGGCCACGCCGGTCTTCGACGGCGCTCACGAGAACGAGATCGTGGGGCTGCTGGGCAACACGGTCGCCAACCGTGACGGTGACCGGATGGTGGAGCAGAGCGGTAAGGCCCGCCTGTTCGACGGTCGTAGTGGTGACCCGTTCCCGTATCCCATCGCCGTGGGGTACATCTACATCCTGAAGCTGCTGCACCTGGTCGACGACAAGATCCACGCGCGGTCGACCGGCCCCTACTCCATGATCACCCAGCAGCCGCTCGGCGGAAAGGCCCAGTTCGGTGGCCAGCGCTTCGGTGAGATGGAGGTGTGGGCGCTGGAGGCATACGGCGCCGCCTACGCCCTGCAGGAGCTTTTGACCATCAAGTCCGACGACGTGCTGGGCCGCGTGAAGGTCTACGAAGCAATCGTCAAGGGCGAGAACATTCCCGAACCGGGCATCCCGGAGTCCTTCAAGGTCCTCATCAAGGAAATGCAGTCGCTGTGCCTCAACGTCGAGGTGCTCTCCAGCGACGGCATGTCCATCGAGATGCGCGACACCGACGAGGACGTCTTCCGCGCAGCGGAGGAGCTCGGTATCGATCTGTCCCGGCGTGAGCCGAGCAGCGTCGAGGAGGTCTAACCGCTTTACGGCTGGGCTGGAGCTACCTACCGGAGGTGGCTCCAGCCCAGCTTCCGTTCAGAAGCCCTTTTGGAGCTCGGCCAGCAGGTCCTGTGAGTAGGCGATGCGGCCGGTGAGCTCCGCGGCCGGGCGGTGGCACAGGGCCAGGGCGGCCTCCGCCATGACCGTGGCGGGCTCGGCGTTGGGGTCGTCCTCGGTGGTGAGATGGTGGAAGAGAGTGCCAGGGGTGGGGACGACCTGGTTCGGCGACAGCGCGTTCACGGCGATGTTGTCGGGGTAGAGCTCGGCGGCCAGGCCGGTGGTGAAGCGTTCGAGGGCGGCCTTGCACATGCCGTAGACCGTGCCGCCGCGACCGGCGTACGGGCCGGGCGGGAACGTGGGGTGGCGGGCGGCGATCGAGGAGATGTTGAGTATCCAGCCCTCGCGGCGCTCCCGCATCCCGGGCATGACCAGTTGGGCGAGGTGGAAGGGCGCGTTGACCTGCACCTCGAACATCAAATCGTAGCGGCGGTCGGTGAACTCCGACACCGGCGTGAAGTAGGTGACGGCGGCGTTGTTGACCAGGATGTCGACCTGGCCGTACCGCTGCTCGGCCGCCTGGATGAGCGCCTGTCTGTCCTGCTCGCGTGACAGGTCGGTGGCGTGGGCGAAGGCGGTGCCGCCGGCCGCCTCGATCTGCGCGACGGTCTCGCCTATCGTCCCTTCGAGGCGGCTCTGCGACGCCTCGACGGTACGGGCGGCGGCGACGACCTTCGCACCCTCGGCGGCCAGCCGTACGGCTGTCGCCGCGCCGATGCCGCGCGATGCGCCGGTGACGACTGCGACCTTGCCTTCCAGTACGCCCATGGTTGCCCTCTCCTGAGAAGCTTGCCCTCCAAGGCGATACTAGAACGACATTTTAGAATATGACCAGACTCAGCGGGGCCAGGGTCGTCCGCTGAGCCGTTCGATGTCGGTGTTGAACTGCTGGAGGTCGGCGACGAAGCGCTCCAGGCGCTCGGACGGCCAGTCGGCCACCACTTTGGAGATGCCCCTGGCCAGCCTGTCGCGTTCGGCGGCCAGCCGTCCGGCGCCCTGCTGCGTGATGCGGAACTTGCGGGCGATCCCGCCGTTGGGGTCGAGGGTGCGCTCGACCAGGCCGTCCTTGAGCAGGGCGGCGGTCTGGCGGTTGAAGGTGGAGGCGGCCAGGCCGAACGCTTCGACGAACTCGGCGATCGACATGGGGCCCTGCACTTCGAGCCGGGTGAGCAGCACGTAGGCACTGCGTTCAAGGCGGTCCTCGCCCAGCGCGGGATGTGGCGTGGTCAGCTCGCGTTGCCGCATGAGAATCAGCAACTCGTGCTCGACGTACGCACCCGCCTGCTCGGCATCCATTCGGACCGCCTCCGATCGTGCATGTGTTCACCTGCCACGATACGTCAATGTGCATAGTGCTCAGAATGGGCATGGCGCATCCTTTGTGCATTATGCATACGCTATGTATCGTGCCTCGTACCAACATCGGGAGAGCCGCATGAGTCAGAACGAGGAAGTCCTGTCCTACCCGCTGCCCTACGACACGGCGTTGTCGGCGCCCACCGAGTGGGAGCGGCTGCGCGCCAAGTGTCCTGTGGCCACCATCGAGTTGCCCAGCGGCGACCACGCCAAGATTCTGACCCGCCACGAGCACGTCAAGGGCCTGCTGTCCGACCCCCGCTTCGCCCGCCCCGCCGCCGGGGACAACGCCGCCCGGGTCACGCGGGAAGGATCGGGTGGCGCTGTCGCGAACGGTGACATGTCCATGACCATCCCGGACAGGGGTGAAGGGCACCAGCAGTGGCGGCGCCTCGTCGGCAAGTACTTCACCGCCAAGCGCATGGCGGCCCTGCGTCCGGGCATGACCGCGATCGCCGAGCGGCTCATCGACGACATGGTACGGAGCGGCGCGCCCGCCGACCTCAAGGCCGGCGTCGGCTTCCCGCTGCCGGTGTACGTGATCTGCGACATGCTCGGCGTGCCCGCGGAGGATCGGGACCGCTTCTCCCGCTGGTCGGACATGATGCTCAGCACCTCCCGCTACACCCGGGAGGAGGCAGGCCAGGGCATGGGCGAATTCGTGCAGTACATGTCCGGCCACGTCGCCGCCAAGCGCGCCACCCCGACCGACGACCTGATCGGCATGCTGATCAGGGAGGGCGAGGAGGCGGGCCAGGGCCTGACCGACGCCCAACTGCTCAGCACCGCGATGGGGCTGCTGGTCGCCGGGCACGAGACCACCGCCAACATGATCGGCAAGATGGTCGCCATGCTCCTGGTGGACCGCACCCGCTGGGAGCGCCTGCTCGCCGAACCCTCTCTCGTACGCACCGCCGTGGAGGAGTCGCTGCGCTTCGACACCAACCTCGGCTTCGGCCTGCGCCGCTACCTCACCGACGACATCGAGATCGAGGGCCAGACGCTGCCCACCGGCACCACCGTCGTGTGCAGCATGCCGGCCGCGAACCGCGACGAGAGCGTCTTCGCCGGCGCCGACGACATGGACCTCGGCCGCAGCCCCAACCCGCACCTGACCTTCGGCGCCGGGCCGCACTCCTGCCTCGGCCAGGCCCTGGCCCGGACCGAACTGCAGGTCGTGCTGGAGACGCTGCTGCGCAAGCTGCCCACTCTGGAGCTGGCCGTGAGCGAGCAGGAGTTGCAGCGCGTCGAAGGGCTCCTCGTCGGCGGGCTGCGCCAGGTCCCTGTCCGCTGGTGAGCGCGCGTCCCTGGCAGCTGGTAAGCGCGCGTTCGTCAGGCGACGCCGTGGGCGATCAGGCTGCGGGCGCAGTCGACGACGGTCTGGGCGGCCGGTCGGGGCTGCCAGCCGAGGACACGCTGTGCTTTGTCGGTACTGTGCCGGTTTCGGCGTCCGAGTGAGACGGTGATGGACCGCAGGGGCTTGTCGAAGACCGCGGTCAGACGGACGAGAAAGTCGGGGAGCTGGCGGGTCGACACCTTGGATCCCGCCTCTCCCAGACCTTCGCGCAGGGCGATCGCCATCTGACGCATCCAGGTGAACTCCCCTGTAGCGAGGAACCGTTGCCCGGCCGCTTCCGGCGAGGTCATGGCGCGGACGTGGAGGTCGGCGAGGTCGCGTACGTCGATGATCTCCAGTCCGATGCGCGGGCTGCCCGGCAGTCTGCCGCCGATCATGCGCGCCACGATCCGCACCGAGCCGAGGTTGGCGGCGGTCAGGATCGGGCCGAAGACCGCGCCGGGCAGGATCGTGGTCAGGGTCGTCGGTCCGTGGTGCTCGGCCATGAAGTCCCAGGCGGCCTTCTCGGCGACGGTCTTGGAGCGGCGGTACGGGGTGAGCGACGGGTCGGCCGGATCGGTCCAGAGGGTTTCGTCGGTGACGCCTTCTTCGGCGTACGACGAGGGGCTCGCGGCGTTCGCGGCGGAGGTCATGACGACGCGCCGTACGCCGGCCCTGGTCGCCGCGCCGAGCACGCGGAGTGTGCCGTCCCGGGCGGGGACGATCAGCGCGTCGTCGGTCGCGCCGTCCGCGCCCAGTGGTGAGGCCACATGGAGTACGTAGTCGCAGCCGGACATGGCGGTGTCCCACCCGTCGTCCGAGGTGAGGTCGGTGACGACGAAGGTCAGCCGGTCGCCGGGATCGACGGCGGTGGAGACGGCGGCCCGGGCGGCGGCCTCCTTCGACGCGTCGCGGACGGTCGCCCGTACCCGGTAGCCGCGGTTGAGCAGCTCGACGACGCACCAGCCGGCGACGTAGCTGGTACCGCCGGTCACCAGCACTGTCTCAGTCATGTCAGCTCCAGGTACGGGGTATAAATGGAGGATTCCTCCGTTCACTATATGGAGGAATCCTCCGATTAACAACCGTGGTGGGGAGAGCAGATGACCGGTGAAGCGCGGCCGTTGCGCGCGGACGCCCGGCGTAAGCGCGAGGCGATCCTGGTCGCCGCCGTCGAGGTCTTCGCCGAGCGCGGCATAGAGATCGCGCTCGACGAGGTCGCGCGGCGCGCCGGCGTCGGCATCGCCACCCTCTACCGCCACTTCCCCACTCGCGAGGCGCTCATCACCGGCGCCTACCTCCGCGAGATCGAACTGCTCTGCGACGGAGTCGACGACCTGCTCGCCGCCATGCCGGCGGACGAGGCGCTGGTGGCGTGGATGCAGCGGTTCGTCGGGTACGTGGCCGGCAAGCCCGGCATGGCGCTGGCCCTCAAGTCCATCGTCACCACCACGGACACGGCGGGCCTTCGAGAAAGCCACGACCACGTGTACGCCGCGCTCGGCCGGCTCATCGAGGCCGGCCGTCGTGACGGCCTCATCCGCACCGACGCCTCCTCCGAGGACCTGGCCAACGGCCTGAGCGGCGTCAGCCTCGCCAACAGCCAGCCTGGCACCGAGGAACGGGCGAACCGGCTCATCGTCCTGCTCGTGGACGGCCTGCGGTACAACGCCACTCCCCGGACCGCACGGTAACGACCCCTGCGCGCGGGCCTGCTCAGGCGACCAGCCGGTACGGCTCTTCGAGGGCCCTTACCAGGGCGGCCATCCAGCGTGCGGCCAGTGCGCCGTCGATGGCGCGGTGGTCCACGGACAGCACGAGTGCGAGCAGGGTCGCGATCTCGACCTTGTCGTCGACGACGATCGGGGTCTTGGTGCCTGCGCCGACGGCGAGGATCGACGACTGCGGCGGGTTGATGATCGCCGTGAACTCCTCGACGCCGAACATGCCGAGGTTGGTCACGGTGATCGAGCCTCCCTCCAGGTCGCTCTGCCGCAGGGTGCCGTCGTCGGCCTGCCGCACGAACTCCCGCACCTGGGCGGCGATCGTACTGGGTGAGGACTTCTCGAGGCCGCGCAGCACGGGGGTGACGAGGCCGCGCTTGCCGGCGATCGCGACGCCGACATCGGCGGAGTCGTACTGCCGCAATGCATCGTCGGTCCAGATGACGTTCGCCTCCGGGACGGCCTGGTGCGCCACCGCGACCGCGCGCAGCACCAGGTCATTGACCGAGATCTTGCACGGCGAGACCTCGTTGAGCTGCGCGCGCAGTGCGAGCAGCGCGTCGATGCGGGCGGAGCGCTTCATGGAGAAGTGCGGGATCGTCTGCTTGCTGACGGTAAGCCGCTCGGCGATCGCCCGACGCAGCCGAGTGTGCGGGATCTCTCGGAACCCACCCTCGGCGACTCGCGCGCCCGGCCTCCCCACCGAGGGCGAAACCAGGGCCGAAGCGGGCACGGGGTCCGGTGCGGGTACCTGAGCGGGCGCGGGTGCCCGAGCGGAAGCGGGAGCGGGTGCCGGCTGCTCGGCGTTCGCGATGGCCGCTTCCGCGTCCCTGCGGACGATGCGGCCGTTCGGGCCGGTGCCCCGTACCTGGTCCGGCGTCAGGCCGGCCTCCTTCAGCAGCTTCCGAGCCAGCGGCGTGATGAAGATGCGGTCGGCGGGACCGTTCTGTACGGGTGCGGGTTCGGGCACCTCACGACGCTCGGGAGCCTCATGATGCTCGGCCAAAGCGACCCCGAGTTCATCGAGCAGACGATCGGCGTCGCCGGGCTGGTCGCCGGCGCCGCCGAGGAGTGCGAGTGGTGAGCCGACCTCGACGAGGGTCCCGGCCGGCGCCAGGGTGCGCAGGATCACGGCGGACGTCTCGGCGGCGATCTCCACGGACGCCTTGTCGGTCTCGACCACCGCGACGAGGTCGCCCGCGGCGAAGGGAACGTTCTCCCGCACCAGCCACTCCGACAGGACGGCTTCCGTGGCGCCTGCCGCCACTTCGGGCATCCGCAACAGCGTTGCCATGGTTGGGGACTCCTCGATCTCAGTACGCGGCGATGTCGCGCAGGGCGGTGACGACTTCCTCGGTACGCGCGATCGCGGCACGTTCGAGCACCTTGCTGATGCTGGGCGAGGCGACGCCGCCGGCGACCCGCTCGACCGGCGCGTCCAGCCAGTCGAACAGCCGCCGCTGGATCTCGTCGGCCAGCCAGCCTCCGTAGGACGTGCCGATGGCTCCCTGCTCGACGATCAGCACCCGGTTGGTCTTCTTGACGCTGCGTTCGATGGTGTCCCAGTCGATGCTCGCCCGGTCCAGCCAGCGCAGGTCGATGAGGTCGGCCTTGACCTCCGGCACCTGGTCGAGCGCCACCAGGCTGTGCCCGACCATCGACAGGTACGAGATCACCGTGACGTCGTCGCCCTCGCTGCGCAGCGCCGCTTTCCCCACCGGGATCCGGTAGTCCAGATCGGACACCGGCCCGACGCCGGTCGAGGCGTACAGATCGACATGTTCCAGGACGACGACGGGGTCCTCGCAGGCGAGCGCCGTGTTCATCAGGCCCACGTAGTCGAACGGGTTGGACGGCGCGACCACGCGCAGTCCCGCCGCCGTGGTGAGCAGGCCCGCCGGGTCCATCGAGTGCTGCGACCCGTAACCGGTGCCCGCGGCGAGTTTGGTACGCAGCACGAACGGCACGGGAATGTCTCCGCCGAACATGTGACGTACCTTCGCGACCTGGTTGAACAGCTGGTCGGCGGCGACCCACATGAAGTCCGCGTACATGTACTCCACGATCGGCCGGAACCGCCCGTCCACCGCGATGCCGCCGCCGAGGCCGGTGAAGGCGTTCTCGCAGATCGGCGTGCCGAGCACGCGGTCCGGGGCGACTTCGATCGCGTGCCTGGTGGCGCCGTTGGTGCCGCCCTTGAGCCGGTGTACGTCCTCGCCGAGCACGACGATCCGCTCGTCGGTCTCCATGCGCCGGCCGATGACGTCGCTGACCACGTCGATGAACCGGCGCTCGCCGAGCTCACCGGAGAAGGTGCCGGCCTCCTCGTAGCGGCTGCCCGCCAGCTCGCTCAGGTCGCCGCGGACGCCGACGTCGGCGAACCCGGGATCGGGCCACGCGCTCGCCCTGACCCGGCGCTGTCCCGGCTTGCCGCCCGGCACCGGCTCCAGCAGCACCTCACCGATCTCCCGCATGGTGGCGACGATCTCGTCCCGCGCCGCGGTCACGCTCTCGTCGGTGACGAGGCCACGCCGGACGACCTGGGCACGCAGCAGCTCGATCGGATCCCGGTCCCGCCAGGCCTGCTCCTCGGACTTGTCTCGGTAGCCGAAGGCACTGCCCGGGTACGGCCCGTTCTGGTGGAAGTACCGGTACACCTCGGCCTCGACGATGGTCGGCCCGTCGCCGGCCCGCATGTGATCGAGCGCCTCGTTCATCGCCAGGTTGACGGCGAGCGGATCCATTCCGTCCACCCGCCAGCTCGGGATGCCGAACCCGAGGCCACGCGCGGACAGGCGCGGTTCGGCGGTGGACTCCCCCACCGACGTCGACACCGCGTACTGGTTGTTCTCGATGAAGAAGCAGACGGGCAGCCGCCACGCGGCCGCCAGGTTGAACGTCTCCAGGACGGATCCGATGTTGACGGCGCCGTCGCCGAAGTAGGTCACGGTCACCGCGTCCGTGCCGGACCTGCGCTGGTTGAACGCGTACCCGGCCGCCTGGGGCACGCCGCCGCCGACGATCGCGTTGGTGCCCATCGCGCCCGCCTCCCGCCAGCGCAGGTGCATCGACCCGCCCCGGCCGCGGCAGTAGCCCTCGGCCAGGCCGCAGGTCTCGGCGAGGGTACGTCGCAACACGGTGCGCACGTCGTCGGTGAGCTCGGGCAGCGCCCCGGGCTTGGGCACCGCGACGTGCCCGAACGCCTTGGCCAGGAACTGGTGGTGGCCGCGGTGCGAGCCGTTGACGTAGTCGTCACCGCGCAGCGGCAGGACCGAGCCGACGGCGCCGCCCTCCTGCCCGATGCTCGAGTGCGCGGGGCCGTGCACGAGCCCCTGGCCCGCCAGTTCGAGAACGTACTCCTCGAACGCCCTGATCCACTGCGCCTGGCCCAGCATCCGGAGCAGCACATCGGGGTCCGCCGCGTCCCAGTCCTCGGCCGACGTGGTCAGCTCGACCCACGGGGAGACCGCGGCCAAGTTCACATGGGTGGGCATCGACGCTCCTTGGAACCCATTGGATCCGATTTATGCCTCTTTTCGGCACTGTTCTCTGAAAAAGCACATAATGCAAGCTAATTGGATCCATTGGAGGTTCGATGCCCATCCCCGGACTCACTCGCGTCGATCACATCGGGATCACCGTTCCCGACCTGGACCAGGCGCGCGAGTTCTTCGAAGACGTGCTCGGCTTCGAGTACCTGTACAAGCTCGGACCGCTGCGCGACGACGAGGGCCACTGGATGAGCGAGCACCTCAACGTGCACGACAGGACGGTCGCGCCGCGTATCTACTTCTTCAGGATCGGCGGCCAGGCGATCCTGGAGGTCTTCGAGTACGAGTCGCCCGGCCAGCGGCTGGAACCGCCGCGCAACAGCGACATCGGCGGGCACCACCTCGCCCTGTACGTCGACGACATCGACGCCGCCGTGGCCGACCTGCGGCGACGCGGCCTGCGCGTGCTCGGCGAGCCGACGAACAGCAAGGGACCGCACGAGGGCCAGCGGTGGGTCTACTTCCTGTCGCCGTGGGGACTGCAGTGCGAGCTCGTGTCCTACCCCGACGGCAAGGCGTACTTCCGCAACCCGGAAGCCTTCACGTGAGCGCGAACGTCGCGAGCCGGCGGATCGCCGACCAGCTCCGCGAACGCATCCTGGACGGAAGGCTGCCGCCGGGCAGCAGGATCATCCAGGACGAACTGGCCGAAGAGCTGAACACCAGCCGCCTGCCGGTCCGCGAGGCGCTGCGCATCCTGGAGGCCAGGGGGCTGGTGACCCTGCGCGCCAACCAGGGCGCGTGGGTCAGCCGGATGCACATGCGCGAGTGCGAGCTGAACTACCAGATACGCGAGCGCCTGGAACCGTTCCTGCTCGCCGAGTCGGCACCGCACCTGTCCGCCGAGGACGTCGATGAGCTGTCCCGCCTGCAGGATCGCATCGATCAGACCGACGACGTCGAGAAGTTCCTGGTGCTGGACCGGGAGCTGCACTGGGCGACCTACCGGCACCACAAGGCCGAGGAACTCGCCTCGATCGTCGCGCGGCTCTGGGACACGACGCAGCACTACCGCAGAGCCTTCACCCGGCTGGCCGGCGACCACCGCCGGTGGATCATCAGCTCCGAGCACCGGCTGCTGATCGAGGCCCTGCGCGACCAGGAC
Organism: Nonomuraea insulae; assembly: GCF_042656245.1. Lineage (NCBI taxonomy): Bacteria > Bacillati > Actinomycetota > Actinomycetes > Streptosporangiales > Streptosporangiaceae > Nonomuraea > Nonomuraea insulae. The sequence goes on along the minus strand of NZ_JBHSPA010000017.1, from coordinate 249,116 downwards.
CTCACGACCGCCCAGCGCATCCTGGAACTCCACATCCGCCGCACGAGGGTGGAACTCACGAAACACCCCGAGGTCTTCTCCACCAAAACCGAATAACCCGCCGTTCCAGGCAGACGGGCCGATCCTCGGCTCCTCAGGACGCGGCGCCAGGGTCGATCCCCGGCTCAGGGTCGGTGGGCGGAGGTTGCGGGTGGGAGAAGACGTCGGCGCGTAGTTCTGTGAGGGCCTGGCGTATCAGGTCGAGGACCTGTTCCGGCCGGGCGACGTGGGTGTCGAAGATTCCGGAGATCGATGCGGTGTCGTCGGTGTGCAGCATCACGAACATCGCGGCCACCCCAGGGGCCAGCGGAGGGCAGACGAACAGGTCGCGGGCGCCGGGGAACATCTGGGTGGCCTGGATCGCGCCCGCGTCGAGCCGGTTGGCCGAGCCTCGGGTGCCCAGGGGCAGGAGTGTCCTGAGCACCGGTAGGGCCGCCGCGGCCGGGATGTCGTAGAGCGCGCGGGCCGTCCGGCGTTGCGAGACGACCTTCGTCAGGGTGGTCTGCTCGATGATGCGCCGCAGCCGTTCATACGGTGACTGCTCGGCGCAGGGCAGGGTCACGGGAAAGACGCCGACGTGGTTCCCGAGCGCCGCGTGGTTGCGGCGGCCCCGCCAGCTGATCGCCAGGTTGACCGTGATTTCCCTGGACCTGCGCGAGGAGGCCTGCCAAGGCTCCGGGTGCCACGCGCGCAGAGCACCGGACAGGACCGCCAGGGTGATCTGCGGGATGGTGGCGTCCGCATGGCGGGCGATGTCGCGCAGTGCCTCGATGTCCAGGGAGGCGACGACCAGACGGGGGTTCGGGCTGCTCGCCGCCTGGGTCGGGTGCCAGCGCGGCGCCGGGGCGGCCAGCCGCCCCAGATCGGCCAGCGTCCTGCGCAACGCCGAGGCGGTCGAGACCGTTGAGCGGGAGGCGGGCATGGGTACGGGGTGCGGCAGCGTCTCGTCGCCCGTCAGCGCTCGCAGGACGCTGAGGGTCGCCAGAACGTCCTGGAAGGCGTGGTGGACGGTGTACAGGAGGACGTGTTCGCCGGCGGTGTGGCCGTGCAACACCCATAGCCTCCACAGCGGCCGGTCGCGGGGCAGCGGCCGGTCGGCCATGACGTCGGTGATCGCCTGGTAGACGTTCTGTCCCGGCTCCAGCTGGTGATATTCGACGTGCCGGGCGGGGTCGAAGTCCGGGTCGGGGGCCCAGCACGCGTGCCGTCCCCTGCCGGTCAGGCGGTAGCGCAGGACGGGCGCCTGCCGCAGTCTGTCCGTGACGAGCCTGCGCATCTCCTCCGGTGGGGGCGGAGGGCCGGGCATGTGGGCGCCCACTGCCATGTGCATGCGCGAATCATCTTTGGCGCAAGCCGCCAGGCACCGCAGGTAATGGTCGCCGAGACTCAGCGGAACCGCGCCCGCCTCACCTACGGTGTCGCTGAGCCTCGGCGGCACCACAGCCGCCCCACCTGCGGTATCGCTGAGCCTCGGCGGCACCGCAACCGCCCCACCTGCGGTATCGCCGTCGAACGCGGCCTTGAAGCCTTCGTCGAGCGACGTGGCAGGGGTGAAGCCCAGATCGTGTACGGCTTCGTCGGGGACACAGGTCCAGTCGGCGTGCCGCATCTCCCGTACCTTGTCGCGGTTGAGAGCGGGCACCGTACGGCTGAAGAGTCCCGACAGCGCGGCGACGGCGGCCAGAAGGGGCACCGGGACCGGCAGGACGGCGGGGGCGCGGCGACCCGCGGCCCGTGCGGCGGCGGCGCAGATGTCGCGCCAGTGGTGGGCGGTGCCGTCGCTGAGGGGATAGACGCCGGCGGTGGGATCGCCGGGGCGCAGGACGTTGCCGCGGTCGGCGGCGGCGAGCAGGGCCGCGCACAGGTCGTCGACGTAGATCAGGCCGTACCGGCGAGGGCCGAAGCCTGCCTTGGGGGCCAGGCCGAGCCGGATCATGGGCAGGAGCGCGGGCAGCAGGGCAGGATCCCCGGGGCCGTAGACGATGCCGGGACGCAGGATGATCGCCGGCACCTCACCGGCATGTTCGCGGACGGCGTCCTCCCCCGCCCGCTTGCTACGGCCGTAGAGGGACACCGGGTTGCCCGCGGCCAGCGAGGAGCACACCACCAGGCGTGGCGGGTCGGGCTGGGCGGCCAGGGCGCGGACGAGGTTCGCGGTGCCGTCTCGGTTGCACGCCCAGAACTCCGCGGCCGTCCGTGCCTTGACCACGGCGGCCAGGTGGATCACCCGGTCGGCGCCGCGCAGCGCCTCGTGAATGCCCTTGCCGCTCACCAGGTCACCGTCCACGACGTCCACGCCCAGCTCGCGCAGTGCCGAGGCCCGCGGTGACGGGCGGGCCAGCGCCATGACCGCGTCACCGCGGGCCAGGAGCGCGCGGGTCAGGCGCCCGCCGACGAAACCGGTGGCGCCGGTCACCAGATAGCGGCGAGCGCCATCCAGCCGGTCAGCGGTCACAGCGCCATCCGGCCTGTCGGCGGTCACAGCGCCGTCCAGCCTGTCGGCGGTCACAGCGCCATCCGGCCTGTCGGCGGTCACAGCGGGCGCCAGTACATGCGGTACGTCTTCGACCGCACGCAACCGTCGGCCATCAGATACCGGTTGACGGCCTGGTTGTCCTCCAGCGTCCAGCCCAGCTCACAGTCGATGGGCCCGCGTGCCTGTATCGCCTCGAAGGCGCGAGCGTAGAGCAGCGCCTCGACACCCCGGCCGCGCAGGCGCTCCACGACCCCGAACAGCACCGCGCGGGTACGGTCGATGCGGCGAGCCGCCCAGGCCAGACGCGCCAACCCGATCGGCAGCCCGCAGCGGGTCAGCCGGCCGCGGGCGGCGGGCAGGGCCTGGTTGACGTCGGGCAGCACCACGGCGACGCCGACCGGTTCACCGGCGACCTCGGCCAGCAGCATGAGGCTGGGATCGATGATCTGGCGCAGCCGGCCTCCGAGGTCGGCGAACTCGGCGTCGGTCATCGAGGTGAAGCCCCAATTGTGCTCCCACACGTCGTTGTACACATTCCTGATCCGGCTCAGCTCGGCGGAGAAGTCGCCGAGGTCCATCGGCCGGACGACGAGCCCGTGGCGCCGCTGGACGCGGTCGGCCAGGCGCCGGACGCGGTCGTCGAGCGGGTGGGGGCCGCGTTTCCACGCCCACAGGTCCTTGGCCTTGGTCAGGCCCCAGCCTTCCAGCAGGTCGCGGTAGTAGGCCGGGTTGTAGGGCATCATCACGCTCGGCGGGGTGTCGAAGCCGTCCACGAGCAGGCCGCACTCGTCGTTCATGGTGAAGTTCACCGGGCCGATCAGGGTGGTGAGGCCGCGATCGCGCGCCCATCGCGCGGCGGCGTCCAGCAGCGCCCCGGCGACCTCGTGATCGTAGACGCAGGCGAACTGGCCGAAGAAGCCGTCGCGGCTCCGGTGGGCGGCGTTGTGGCGGGGGTTGTGCACGGCGGCGATCCGGCCCGCCACCCGCCCGGCCTTGACGACCGTGAAGAGCTCGACGTCGCCGTAGGCGAAGAAGGGGTTGCGGCGCCGGTCGAGCACCCGCCGGCTGTCCTCGCGCAGCGGCGGTACGAAGGCCGGCTCACGACCGTGCAACCGGTAGGGCAGCTCGACGAACTGCCGGAGCCGGCGACGGCTGCGCACGTGTTGCGCTGTCAGCGTCATGCCGACTCGCCTCCGGCAAGAAGCACGCGTGAGGACAAGGCCGACTCACCGCCGGCAAGGAGCCCGCGTGAGGACCAGCCCGGGTCGTCGCTAGGAAGGGGCCGGGGTGAAGACGAGGCTGGCATTGTGGCCTCCGAAAGCGAACGAGTTCGACACGACGGCGCCGGCCGTGAGGGGCCGCGGCCGGCGGGGCACGTCGATCTCGCACGAGGGATCTTGGGAGTCGAGGTTGATGGTGGGCGGGATGAGGCGTTCGTGCAGGGTCAGCACGCTCACGACGGCCTCGATCGCCCCGGCCGCGCCGATGGCGTGACCGAGAACGCTCTTGGTCGAGGTGACGGGCACCTGACCGGGCCCGAACAGCCGGGCGATCACCTTGGCCTCGGTGGCGTCGTTGAGCGGGGTGCCGCTGCCGTGCGCGTTCACGTGCACGACGTCGCTCGCCGAGCTGCGGGCATTCGACAGCGCCTGCCGCATGCAACGCTCGGCGCCGTCCCCGTCCGGGTCGGGCATCGTCAGGTGGTGCGCGTCGGAGGTGCGGCCGTACCCGGCCAGTTCCGCGTACACGCGGGCGCCCCGCCGCACGGCGTCCTCCAGGCGTTCCAGTACGACGAAGGCGGCGCCCTCGGCCAGCACGAACCCGTCGCGATCGACGTCGAACGGCCGTGAGGCGCGTTCCGGCTCGGCCCTGCGCTGTGACAGGGCGCCGCATCGGTGGAAGGCGAGCAGGATGGTCGGCGACACGCACGCCTCGGCGCCACCGGCCACCACCATGTCGGCAGAACCGTCCCGGAGCAGGCGCAGCCCTTCGCCGATGGCGTGACCGCCGGAGGCGCAGGCCGTGGAGATCGTCAGGCTGGGGCCGAGGATGCGATGGCGCATGCTGATGAACGCGGCGGCGGCGTTGTGCATCACCTTCGGCACGTAGAGGGCGGTGGGCCGGCCATGGCCGCGTTCGTCGTGGTCCAGCAGCGTGATCTCGCTGGTCTCGTTGCCGGCCAGGCCGGTTCCCGTCACGACGGCGCGGCGTTCGGGCAGGGCTTCGTACTGGCCGGCGTCGGCCAGCGCGTCGGCGGCGGCGCAGACGGCCAGGAGCGTCGCGCGGTCCATCCGGCGCTCCTGCTTGGCCGTCACGTGGCTCGACGCGGACGGATCGGCGACCGGGCAGGCGAAGTCGACGGGCAGGCCGCCGAAGTCGGGAGAGGTGAGCGTACGGGCGCAGGAGCGTCCGGAGACCAAGGTCTCCCAGAATCCCTTGAGCTCGTTGCCGGCCGGCGTGCGCACACCCAGGCCGGTCACCGCCGCCCGGATCACGCGGCGGCTTGGACGAGGGCGACCATGTCGGTGAGGGTGCGCGCCTCTTTGGCGGTGTCGAGATCGACGGTCAGCTTGAAGCGGTCTTCCGTGGCCGCCGCCAGCTCGGCCATGTCGAGGCTGTCCGCCTCCAGCCGGTCGCGCAGGTCCACTTCCCGCGTGATGACCGCCGGGTCGACCGCGAGGATCTTGGCGCACATCGCGCGCAGTTCTTGAAAGACTTCCTCATCACTCATGTTTCTCCCATCGGCTTTGTCCGAGACTGGCGATAACCCTACGAACGCACTCGACGACTATAAGTTACTATCCGGTGGCGGCAAGTTGATCGCCCGGCGAGGAGACTGGACATGCTCAGCACTACCGCGAGAATTGACGCCTTCGCCAAGTGCCGGCCACCTGACGTGCTCCACGACGTGATCTACCCCTACTATCAGCCGATTCAGGAACGCCTGAGCGACGTCGAAGTGGTCATCGACGGCCGTCGCGTGCTCATGGCCGGCTCCAACGACTACCTCGGGTTGTCGAACGATCCCCGGCTGAAGGCCGCCGCCGGCGAAGCGCTGCGGCGGTTCGGCGCCGGCAATTCCGGCTCCCGCGTTCTCAACGGCACGCTCGAATCGCACCAGAGGCTGGAAGGCGAGCTCGCCGACTTCCTCGGGCACGAGGCGGCGATGGTCGTCTCCACTGGCTACCAGGCCAACCTGGCTCTCAGCTCGCTGTTCGGGAGCGGCGACCTGCTGCTCGCCGATCGGCACATCCACGCCTCACTCATCGAGGCCACCCGGCTCGGGCAGGCCAGGCTCCAGCGTTACCGGCACAACGACACCGCGCAGCTCGCCGAGCTGCTGAGGGCCGCCGACCCCGCCACCGGGCTGATGATCGTCACCGAGGGCATGTTCTCGGTCGCCGGGGATCTGTGCGACCTGCCCGGCATCGCCGATCTCGCGACCCGGTTCGGCGCACGCGTCATCGTGGACGGCGCGCACGACGTGGGGCTGCTCGGCGCGGGCGGGCGGGGCGCCGCCGAGCATCTCGGACGGTTGTCGGCGGTCGACGTCCAGACCGTGACGTTCTCCAAGTGCTTCGGCACCACGGGCGGCGCCGTGACCGGGCCGGCTCATGTCATCGACCATCTGCGCCATCACGCCAGGTCGGCGATGTTCTCCGCGTCCCTGCCGCCAGCCTGCACGGCGGCGGCGCTGGCCGCTCTCGACGTCATCCGCACCGAGCCGGAACGCCGGCGGCGGGCCATCGCCGCCGGCCGCCGCCTGCGCTCGGGCCTGGCGGTGTTCGGGCTTCCCATGGTCGCCGCGGACACCCCGACCGTCGCCCTGGAGGTGGGTGACGCCGCGTTGTGCTGCCGCCTCTGGAAGGAGCTGTTCGACCAGGGCGTGCTGGCCAATGCCATGCTCCCGCCGAGCGTTCCGGGCGGAAAGGCGCTGATCCGGCTGAGTGTCACGGCGGCCCATACCGACGTCCAGGTGGATCGCATCCTGGAGGCCGTGGCCGGGGCGGTCCGCCGCGTCTCGCCCGCGCACCACGGAGCCGCGACAGCATGAGAAAGCCGATGCAGCCGATATGGGAGCCATGGGTGGGCAGCGCGGTTCTGCCCGCCGCCCTGATCGTGGGCGATCGGGTCGTCGATCGAATGCTGACGCGCACCGGAGGCATGTTCGGCCTGTGGTTCCCCGGCATCGGGAAGGCCGTGATGGTGGCGGATCCCACCCTGGTCAGGGAGATCTGCCGGGCTCCCGCCGACGTCGTCGACTCCGCGGGCGCCAACCGCGTGCAGGAGCCGGTCATCGGCCCGCAGGGGCTCGGCAGCCTGGAGGGCGCGGACCATCGGCGGTTGCGCGCGGTCATGGCGCCGGCCGTCCGCGACCGGGCGTTGCCGCGCCTGCGTACGGCGACGGAAGAGCTCGCCGAGCAGGTCGTCGGCCAGTGCCCCGTCGGCACGCCGTTCTCCCTGCGGCCCCTGCTGCACCAGGCGATGATGCGCGCCGTCCTGGAGATCACGATGAGCGTGGAGCGCTCCAGGCAGAACGTGTGGCTGAGGGCGATACAACAGCTCTTCCTGCTGGCCGACTCCTACGAGATCACCATCCGGTACGCCCTGCGGCATGCCGGGGCGCTGGCCCTGTGGCCGTCGTACCATCGCGCGAAAGACGTCTGTGACCGGCTGATCCTCGACGAGATCAGCCAGCGGCGGCGGCGCGGCGACGAGGGCGACGACCTGCTCGGCATGTTGCTGCGCGCCCGCGACGAACGTGGCGCGCGGCTGACCGACGGGGTGATCCGCGACCAGGTGATGAGCATGATCGCCGGGGCGCGCACCACCACCTCCAACGGCCTGGCCTGGGCGTTCGAGCGGGTGGTGCGCCATCCCGACGCGTTGTCCCGGCTGAGCGACGAGAGCGACAAGGGGTCCGAGGACGTCTACGCCAGTGCGGTGCTGTACGAGGCGCTGCGCGTGCGGCCGCCGGTCGCGTTCTTCGGCCGCAGGGTCAGACGCCCCTTCGACCTGGGCGGCAGGCGGCTGGCGCCGAACACCACGATCATCATCCACCTCCGGTCGCTCCACCACGACCCCGGCCTCTATCCCGATCCCGCGGCCTTCCGCCCCGACCGCTGGCTCGACCGGCGGCCGGCGGGCTACGGATGGATGCCGTTCGGCGGCGGTTCACACACGTGCCTGGGAGATCGTCTGGCCATCATGCAGATGAAGACGTTCCTCCAGGTCTTCACCCGTTCGCTCGCTCTCTCCCCCGCCGATCGCCGCGACGAGCCGGTCAGGTGGAAGGCGATCTCCAACTCGCCCGGAGCGGACTGCCGCGTCGTCGCGCGTCACCGATGAGCGGTCACGCGCTCCCTCGCGGGGCGGGCGCCGGCTGAGACGACGCGCCGCGGGCGCGGCCAGGGCAGCCACCAGTTGCGCTCGCCGAACAGCCGCATGAGCGCCGGTACGAGGACCATGCGGATGAGCGTCGCGTCGAGGATGATGGCCGCGCCGACGGCGAAGCCCGCCTGCTGGTGGTCCGTGCGATGGGTGAGCAGCAGGCCCAGGAACGTGGTCGCCATGACGGCGGCGGCCAGCGTGACGGGGTGGGCGGTGTGCCGGATGCCCTCGACCACCGCCTCGGTGTTGTCGCCGGTGGCCCGGTAGTGCTCGGCGATGCGGTGGGTGAGGAAGACCTCGTAGTCGAGCGACAGCCCGAACACCAGGGTGAAGGCGAGCAGCGGGAGCGTCACGTTGACCGTGCCCGCCGCACCGAGGTGCTGGAACAGCAGGGTGAGCAGCCCGAACGCCGCGCCGATGGACAGCAGGTTCATGCAGATGGCCTTCACCGGGATCAGCACGCTGCGGAAGATCACCATGAGCAGCACGAACGAGCAGCCCAGCACCAGCGCGAGCACCTGCCACAGACGGGTGCCGAGTTCCTCGGTCACGTCGGCGAGCAGCGCCGCGCCCCCTGCCGCCAGCATCTCCTGGCCCGGCGGGAGATGTCGCCGCGCGAGGTCGTGCATGTGCTCCTGCAGCGCGACGGAGTGAGCGCTGTCGGGCGCGTGACGTTCGGCCACCGACAGGACGGTCAGGTCGCGGCCGTTGTCCATGACCGAGACCTGCGCCACGCGCGGGTCGGCCCGCAGCGCGGCCACCAGCGGGCGCGTCGCGACCCGCGCGGTCCCCTCCTGGCGCGGCAGGGCGAGCATCGTCGTGTTCGCCAGCCCGTCGCCCTCCATCCTGGCCAGGGCCCGCCCGAGGTCGGAGCCGGCGATGGCGGAGCGCTCGTAGTGCATGCCCAGGCGGAGGTTCACGACCGGGGCGGCGGCCAGCAGCATGACGGCCGTCACGCCGAGGACGTAGCGCCACGGGTGGCGCATCAGGTGCCGCGCCCAGGCCACCCACCTCGGCGCCGCGGTCGTACGGCCTCGCCACGGCACGCGTCCCCAGCCGAGCAGGCGGTCCAGTCTCGGCAGCAGCGCGGGCAGCAGGGTGAGCGCGGCCGTCATCGTGAGGAACGTGCCGAGCATGCTCGCCACGGCGATGGTCCGCACGATGGGGGCCGGGACGATGAACAGGCTCGCGCAGGCGAGCAGGATCGCCAGGGCGCACCAGGCCACGGTCGCGCCCGCCGTGGCCATGGCGTGGCCCACGGCGGTGCGGGGATCGTCGCCGTCCGCGCGGGCCCGGCGGTAGCGCAACATGATCAGCAGCGTGTAGTCCAGGCCCAGCCCGAGGCAGAGCGTGGAGATGACGGTCACCACCGTCGAGTCGACGCTGACCAGCGCCGCGACCCCGGCCAGCACGGCCAGGCTCGCCAGGATCCCCGCCGCGGCCACGAGCAGCGGCATGAGGGCGGCGCCCACCGTGCCCAGCCCGAGAACCAGGATCAGCAGGCCCGCCGGAACGGTGATGATCTCGGCCTGTCGCAGGTCGTCCATCCCGGAGCGGTTGAGCTCCTCGTACATCGCGCCGGTGCTCACCAGCGTGACCGTCACCGCGCCGCCGGACGCCTGGCGCACGGCGCCTTGCGCGGTGGTCCGCTGGGCGCCCATCTGCTGCCGGCGGGCGGTCTCGTCGCCGGTGACGCCGGCCTGCGCGTAGGCGTGGCGCGGGTCCTGATCGGGCAGGCGTGGCATCGGCTGTACGGCGCCGACCTCAGGGCGTACGTCCAGAGCCTTCGTCGTGGCGGTGACCGCGCGGCGGTAGCGCACGTCCCAGTTGGGCCACTGCACGGAGTCGAACGCCAGCATCACCTGCTCGTCGCCCAGCTCAGGAAAGCCCCGCGCCACCAGGGCCGCGGCCCGCTGGGACGGGGAGCCCTCGATCTCCCACGACGGCGGCTTCAGGCTGCTCTGGACCCGCGGGAGCAGGAGCAGCGACAGTGCGGCGACGACCAGCCAGATCGCCATGATCAGCCGGCCGTGGGCGGCGGCCGCCACACCGGCGCGGTGCATCAGGACGCGGGATCTGCTCTCGTCGAGAACACCGTGCCGCATGGCCGCCTCCGTTGCCGTCGCCCTTTGAGCCAACTACCGATGGTAGTTCATCAAATACGCAAAGTGACCGATGATGCTGGAGACGGCATGGCCCTTCTGCTCAGAAACTTCGCCGACGAAGCCAGCGCAGTGAGGCGTTGCCCAGCGCGGCGGCCATGTTCACCAGGTGGCGATCCACGCCCTGTCCTGCCAGGCGCAGGAGGAAACCGGCATGCATGGCGAGGAAGACGTCGATCGGCTCCGGGTCGAGGTCGCGGGTCAGCGGATGGTCCCGCAGGAACGGTTGCGGGTCCAGCCCGCTGAGCGAGGCGCTCGACAGCAACGTGAGCACGTCACAGTACGCGGGACCGACCCACGCGTGGGGCCAGTCGATGACGAGGACGCGGTCCGAGGTCAGCATGATGTTGAAGGGGTAGAGGTCTCCGTGCAGCAACGTCTCACCGGTGAGAGCCGCCTGGCTCTCCAGCGCGATCAGGTCGTCGAGGTGGCCGGCCACCCACGGCGGCAGCCAGTCACCCGCGCCGGCCAGTTCGTGCCAGCCGCCGAGCCGGGGCGGGGCCAGCGTCGTCGCCTCGATCGGCGAGGGAGTCAGCGCTCGCGCCACATCGACGGTCGTGGCGAGCACACGGTCGAGTTCGTCGCGCCGCCACGGCTGGGCCGGCAGTCCTCCGTCGATCTCCTCGAAGATCAGGGCCACCCATTGGCCGTCGTCATAGGCGTCGAGCAGCCGGGGCGCCGGAACCCGGCTCGGGAGACGCCGGGAGATCTCGATCTCCCGGCGATGGAACGGCGCCACCGCCGGCGAGCTCGCCACCTTCACGAACGCCCGTTTTCCGTCGGCCAGCCGTAGCCGGGCGGCCACGCCCTCGGAGAAGCCGCCCGGCTGGCTGGTCGCGCCGATCACCTTACTGCCGAGCAGGCGCTCGATCGAGATGCGCACCTCGCCGGGGAGTTCACTCCAGGGAAAGCGCCGGCTCCCGGTGGCATGTGGCATGTCTCGGTCCTTGTCGCGTACTCGATCAGAGGGGGACGTGGTCGGCCACGGTGGCGAGCGCGCGCCAGGCCGTCGTGGGACGCAGGGTCTCGGCGGGGTCGCCGTCGAACGGGTCGAGGACGACGGTCTCGGAGCCGAGCGCGCGCAGCTCTTCGAGATCCTCGAGGACCTGGCCGATGGTGCCCTCGCCGGCGCGCCGCTCGGGGCCGGTGACCGGGGTGTCGGTCAGTCGCAGGACGATGCGCGGGGTCAGGGCGGGCACCGGGCGCTCCAGCTCCTCGGCGATGGCCGTCAACCGGGACACCGCGCCCCTCAACCACGGGAGGGTCATGCGCAGGGGATGCCACGCCTCGCCGAAGCGTACCGCGCGGCGCAGGCCGGCGTCGCCGTTGCCGCCGACCCAGATCGGGATCGGCCCGCTGCGGTAGTCGTCCTCGTCCTCCCATGCGGCGCGCATCGCCTGGAGGTGCTCGTCGGTCAGCCGCCCGCGCCGGTCGAACGGCACCCCGAGCGCGCCGAACTCCTGGCGCGCCCATCCGACGCCCACGCCGAGGACCAGCCGGCCGCCGCTGAGCCGGTTGAGGTTCGCCGCCATCCTGGCCATGAGCAGGGGATGCCGGTACGGCACGATGAGCACGGAGGTGCCGAGCCTGACGCGCTCGGTGACGCCGGCCAGCCACGAGAGCGTGGTGAACGGCTCGTAGAAGGGAGCCGGGTACTGCTCGGCGACGTCGGGCGTCACCACCACGTGGTCGGAGATCATCAACAGGTCGTAGCCGAGCGCCTCCACGGTCTGGGCCCAGCGCCGCAGCACGCCGGGGTCGGTCCCCGGCCCGAAATTCGGAACGTTCACACCGATTCGCATGGCACTGACGTTATCCAGGGAACGGCCTCATCCAGGTGACGGCCTCGCCCACGCTCAGGCCGGAGTGGGAAGCGTCGCGGCCCGATGCTTCGCCGCCCGCAACATCCGCGGCACGAGCCGGCGATGGACGGCCGACAGCGGCGTCCATACGCCTCGGCCCAGAAGCCGGTCGTAGCGGATGCAGGTCGTCAGCGACACCTGCCCGCCGGACGCCTGGACGAGAAGGTTGGCCGTCATGAACCAGGAGGCGGTTTCCAGCCTGATCCAGTCGTCGCCGCGCCCGGTGATCCGCCATCCGGCCACGGTGTCCGGCGACCGCCCCCGGCTGAGGCGCAGACCGAGGAAACCGCGCCAGATCAGCCGCTCCGCGGCGCTGGGGACGTCGCCGAACATCGCGCGGGCCCACTGCTCAGGCGTCGCCTCGACGTCGGTGGAGACGGTGAAGTGGTCGACGTAGTCGATGCGGGACAACGAGCTGAGAGCGTGGACGGCCATCAGGGTGTCTCCATTCATGTATACGCTACCGTATAGAGCGAGGCTAAACCCGTTTATACGGTGGCGTATATGTGAGGTGGGACACAGCGTGGGCGTAACTCGTACCTCGCGGGAGAAGTGGGTCGAGGAGGGGCTGCGGGCGCTGGCCGCGGGCGGCCCCGACGCCGTCCGCGTCGAAGCGCTGGCGAAGCGGCTCGGCGTCACGAAGGGCGGGTTCTACGGCTTCTTCGACGACCGTGACGCGCTGCTGAAGGCGATGCTGGACACCTGGGAACGGGAGAGCACCGACGAGGTGATCGACCGGGTCGAGCGCGAGGGCGGCGACCCGAAGGCCAAGATCCAGCGTGCGGGCATGCTCACCTTCTCCAGCGACCGCCTGCTGCCCATCGACCTCGCGGTCCGCGACTGGGCCCGGCGCGACGAGTCGGTCGCCGAGCGCCTGCGGCGGGTGGACAACCGGCGCATGGAGCTGCTGCGCGAGATGATCGGCACGTTCTGCGCCGACGCCGACGAGGTCGAGGCCCGCAGCATGCTCGCCTTCTGCGTGGCGATCGGCGCGCACTTCCTCGCCGCCGACCATGGCGATCGCACCCGGGCCCAGGTCCTCGCCCGCGCCGCCGACCTCCTGCTCGATCGTCCCTGATCGCGGTGCTCAGCTTTCACGGAAAAGCCGGTGTCAACGCGGAAAGAACCCTTCCGCATAGCCTTCTAGCGTGGGGATACCGACTCAGAGGAGACCTCCGATGGAGCCCTTCACGATCGACATCCCCCAGCCTGCCCTCGACGACCTGTCCGAGCGGCTCGTACGGACCCGGTGGCCGGACGAGCAGCCTGGCGCCGGGTGGAGCAGGGGTGTTCCCCTGGACTTCCTGCGGGAGCTGGCCGCGTACTGGGCCGACGGCTACTCCTGGCGCGCCGCGGAGGCCGAGCTCAACGAGTTCCCGCAGTACGTCACCGAGATCGACGGGCAGCGCATCCACTTCCTGCACGTGCGCTCCGACGATCCGGACGCGCTCCCGCTGGTGCTCACGCACGGCTACCCCAGTGCGTTCGCCGAGTTCACCAGGCTGGCCGGGCTCCTGCCGGACTTCCACCTGGTGGTGCCGTCGCTGCCCGGCTTCGGCTTCTCCAATCCGGTCCACGAGCCCGGCTGGGCGCTCGGCCGTACGTCCAGGGCCTGGGCGGAGCTCATGCGCCGGCTCGGATACGACCGCTACGGCGTCCACGGGGGCGACATCGGCGCCGGCGTGGCCGGCGCGGTGGCGGGGCTCGACGGCGAGCACGTCGCGGGCGTGCACGTGGTGACGGACCCGAACACGGCCGCCGCCACGGCCACCTTCCTGCCCGGCATGGCCGAACGGCTGAACCAGGACGACCCGGTCGACAAGCTCATCCTGGAGCGGATGGCCGAGTTCCGCCGGGAGGGCAGCGGCTACCTGGCGATCCAGAACAGCCGGCCGCAGACCATGGCCTACCTGCTCAACGACTCGCCGGTGGGGCAGCTCGGCTGGATCGCGGAGGCGTTCGAGCGGTGGACCGACCTGCCGTACGGCCGCGACCGGCTGCTCACGATCGCGAGCCTCTACTGGTTCACCGGCTCGGGGGCCTCCGCGGCACGGTTCCTGCACGAGCAGGCCCACTCCGCCGACTGGGGCGCTCCGCACACGGTGCCGCAGGGCTTCGCCGTGTTCGGCGCGGACGAGACGGTCACGAGGCTGATCGAAAGGACCGAGCACTGGACGGAGTTCGAGCGGGGCGGGCACTTCCCCGCCATGGAGGCGCCTGAGCTGCTGGCCGAGGACATCCGGCGGTTCTTCCTGGGGCATTGATCAGGCGCGCGGCAGCACCCCATGTCACACCCGGTGAGAAATAGGTCTTTGTCCGTGTGCGAACGGGTTGCGGGCGACTTGATCTCCCCTTAGTGTTCCTGAGATATGTTCACGTGCTCGGCATGAATGGCGCTCAGAGCGCGCGCGGCATCGGTATTTGCGCAGCTAAAGGCCATGTCCATGCGTCCGGCAACGACAGCGTGAACCGATGGATTTACTCTAAGTAAACACGCCTGGAAATATGTCCTAATTTAGGAGGTTTGCGGCCTCTATGGCTTCGTACTACGAAAAAATCGGCGGCGCCTTAACCGTCCGTCAAGTGGTCGACCAGTTCTACTCGGCTGTACTGGACGAACCCGAGCTCAAGCCATATTTCGACGGCGTTGACCTGGTACGGCTCAAGCGGCACATGGTCGTGCTGCTGTGCTCCGTGCTCGGCGGGCCGGAGCAGTACGAAGGACAGGACCTGGCCGACGCGCATCGGGGCATGGGCATCGCAGGGGAACACTACGAGAAGGTCGGCGACCTGCTCGTCACGACACTCCGGGGCCAGGGGGCCGATGAGGAGGTCGTCCAACACGTCGTCACGGTCCTGAACCAGGTGCGCGGGGCCATCGTGGAGCACGCCGGTTAAGTGGACACGCAAGCATTGAAGGGCAGTTGGCACCTGGTCGCCCAGTCCGGCGATCAGGTGCCGCTGTTCTTCTACTCAGCCTTGTTCCTGATGTTCCCCGAGACCCGTGGCCTGTTCCCGGTGTCCATGGCCACCCAGCGCGACCGGCTCGTCAACGCGCTCGGGCACGTGGTCAGCAACGTCGACCGGGTGGACGACCTGGTTCCGTTCCTCCAGCAACTCGGCCGCGACCATCGCAAGTTCTCCGTGGTCGCGCAGCACTATCCCGCCGTCGGGCAGGCCCTGCTCGCCACCCTGGAGCACTTCCTCGGCGATCGCTGGACGCCCGAGCTGGCACGGGACTGGACGCAGGCGTACGGGCTGGTCGCGAAGGTGATGACCGAGGCGGCCGAGGAGTCGTCGAACACCTCGCCGCCCTGGTGGGAGGGCGAGATCATCCTGCACGAGGTACGCGCTCCCGGCATCGCGCTGATCCGCGCCCGCCTGAACTACGCCTACACCTTCCGTGCGGGACAGTCCGCCTCGGTCTCCGTCGCGCTGCGGCCGAAACTGTGGCGCTTCTACTCCTTCGCCAACGCGCCCCGCCGCGACAACACGATCGACCTGCACGTACGCGTGGTCGACGGAGGCACGGTCAGCACGGCCCTGGTGCACGGCGCGCAACGCGGCGACATCCTGAAGGTCGGCGCACCGGTGGGCGACCGGCTCACACTCGATGCGAACCAGCCCAGGGACCTCCTCCTGATCGCCGGCGGCACCGGCCTTGCCCCCCTCAAGGCGCTCCTGGAGCAGATGGCCTACGACGGGCCGCGCCGCAACGTCCACCTGTTCATGGGCGCCAGAACCTCCCGCGAGTTGTACGACCTCGAGTCGCTGTCCAAGATGGCCGCCCAGAACCCCTGGCTCAACGTGGTGCCGGTCGTGTCCAACGACGCCTTCTACAGCGGCGAGCACGGCTACGCGGTGGACGTCGCGCTGAAGGCGTGGCGCGGCCAGGACGTCTTCGTCTGCGGCTCAGAAGAGATGGTCCAAAGCTCCGTCACCCGACTCCTGGACGCCGGGGTGTCGCCCGGGCAAATCCGCTTCGACGAGTTCACCAGTGCTGGAGGTAGGGAGCAGTGACGGGAGAGGCGTCTTGGGCAGAACGCCCATCGGACGACCGCCAGCGACTTACGCCGGATCGGGTACGGAACAAGGAATTCTCACGTACCAAACTCGGGCACCGGGGCATCAGCGAGGACGAGGTACGCACTTTCCTGTACCGCCTGGCGGATGACATCGCGGCCGGCGACATGGAGAAGGCCGACCTGCGCGCCGAGATCGACCGGCTGAAGAACTGGTACAAGGACCACGGCACCGACACCGGCGGCGCGCAACAGGCGAGGCTCAACGTCGCCGCGGTCAACCTCCTCTCCCGCGCCCAGCAGACGGCGGACGCCCAGATAGCCGAGGCGGAGGACTATGCCCGGCGGCTGGTGGGGCAGGCTCGCCAGCAGTACGAGCAGATCCTGCACGAGGCGCAGCAGCAGGCCGAGGCGGCCGCGAACCGGGCGGTCAACGTCTACCGCTCCAGCGGCGCGGTCCAGTCCGCGGAGGCCGAGGAACTGGAACGCCGCATCGCCTATCTGCGCACCTTCGCGGAGGTCACGCAGGTGCAGTTGCGCGCGGTCCTCGAAGGACTGACGAACGAGGTCGGCAAACTGGGCAACCTGCCGGCCACGGTCGCCGCCTATTCCTCCCAGGATCAGGGCTAGACGTTCTGGGGCTCTCGGAGGGGGAAGTGGCAGGCGGCCGAGTGTCCGGGGTCGAAGGTGAGCAGGGCCGGTTCCTCCTCCGCGCAGCGGGTCTGCGCGCGTGGGCAGCGGGTGCGGAAGCGGCAGCCTGACGGCGGATCGTACGGGCTGGGCAGTTCGGAGCCGATGTCCAGGTCGTCGGCGGCCTGCCCGCCGGGGGCCGGTTCGGGGATCGCGGCGATCAGGCTGGCCGTGTACGGGTGCGCGCCACGGAGGTAGATGTCGTCCGCCGAGCCGATCTCGACGAGCTTGCCCAGGTACATGACGCCGACCGTGTCCGCCATATACCGCACGACGGTCAAATCGTGAGAAATCACGATGTAGGTGAGGGCGTGTTTGGCCTGGAGGCGTTTCATCAGGTTGAGCACCTGGGAGCGTACCGAGACGTCCAGCGCGCTCACCGGCTCGTCGGCCACGATCACGCGCGGGTTGAGCGCCAGCGCCCTGGCCAGCGCGATGCGTTGCCGCTGCCCGCCGGAGAACTCGTGCGGATAGCGCTCCAGCACGTTGTGCGGCAGTCCGACCTCGTCGAGCAGCTCCTTGATCGCCGTCAGTTGCTCGGCGGCGGTGCCGATGCCCTGGGCCTCGAACGGCTCGCGCAGGATGGCGCCGACGCGCATGCGGGGGTCGAGCGCGTCGAGCGGGTCCTGGAACATCATCTGCAGGTTGCGCCGATGCCGGCGCAGGCCCCGCCCGCGTAGTTCGTTCAGTTTGCCGCCGAGGGCCGTGACGTCGCCCGAGGAGGGCTTCTCCAGCGCGACGATCATCTTGGCCAGGGTGCTCTTGCCGCAGCCGCTCTCGCCCACCAGCCCGAACGTCTGGCCCGGCAGGACCGAGAACGACACCCCGGAGACGGCCTTGACGCTGCGCGCCTGGCGGCGCGGCACGAAGCCGCCCGCGCCATACTCCTTGACGAGGTCGTCGACGGAGACCACCGGGTCGGCGGAAGTCTTGTCCGAGGTGGCCGCGGGATCGGTGACGGGTGCGAGCGGGCCTTCGACCGGGTTCCAGCAGGCCAGCAGGTGGCCGGGCCGGGCCGGGGCGAGCGGGGGCGCCTCGCTGGTGCAGTGGTCGGTGGCGTGCGCGCAGCGGGCGGCGAAGCGGCAGCCGGCCGGCGGGTCGGCCAGGTCGGGCGGGGCGCCGGGAATGGAGTAGAGGGTGTGCTCGCGCCGCTGGGTCAGCCGGGGCGTGCAGGCCAGGAGAGCCTGCGTGTACGGGTGCCGCATCCCCGTGAACAACTCGTCGGTGCGGGCGCTCTCGACGATGCCGCCCGCGTACATGACGCTGACCCGGTCCGCCCAGCGCGCGATCACGCCCATGTCGTGCGTGATGAGCAGCATGGCCATCCCGAGGCGGTCCTTGAGGTCGTGCAGCAGCCGCAGGACCTGCGCCTGGACGGTCACGTCGAGCGCGGTCGTCGGTTCGTCGGCGATCAGCACCTTCGGCTCGCAGGACAGGGCCATGGCGATCATGACGCGCTGCCGCAGCCCGCCGGAGAGCTGGTGCGGGTAGTCGCCGTACCTCTCGGCGGGGCGGGCGATGCCCACCAGCGCGAGCATGTCGAGCGCCCGCTCGCGCGCCTGCTTCTGGCTCGCCCCCGTGTGCAGCCTGATCGGCTCCGCGACCTGCTCGCCGATGGTCTTGGTGGGGTTGAGCGAGGTCATCGGGTCCTGGAAGACCATCGCGATCTCGTTGCCGCGGATGCGCTGGTACTCGCGTTCGGGCAGGCCGGTCAGTTCCCGGCCGTCGAGCTTGATCGAGCCCTCGGTGATGTGCCCGCCGGGCGGGAGCAGGCCCATGATGGACAGGCCCGTCATCGACTTGCCGCTGCCCGACTCGCCCACCAGGCCGAGGGTCTCGCCCGCGCGCAGGCTCAGGTCCAGGCGCGTGACGGCCTCGACGGCCGACTTCCTCATGCGGATGCTGGTGGACAGGCGCTCGATGGCCAGCAACTGGGTGCCCCCTTCTGTGCGAGCGGGCATCAGCGCCGCCTCAGCCGTACGTCGATGGAGTCGCGCAGCGCGTCCCCGACGAAGTTGAACGCCATGACGATCAGGACCAGGCAGCCCCCGACCGGGTAGATCAGCCACCAGGCGCCCTCGAACAGGTGGCTCACCCCGTCGGAGAGCTGCGTGCCCCATTCGACGTTGGGGTAGTTGAGCCCGAATCCGAGGAAGCCCAGCAGCGACACCGCGATGATCGCGTCGGCCACCTGGAAGGTGATGTTGACGATCACGACGCCCAGCGCGTTCGGGATCAGGTGGCGGGCGATGATGCGCGGCTTCGTGGCGCCCATGACGGTCGCCGCCGCGACGAAACCCCGCGAGCGCAGGGAGAGCACCTCGGCCCTGACCAGGCGGGCGGGCGCGAGCCAGGAGAACGCGCCCAGGATCAGGCTGAGCGACAGGACCGAGGAGCTGAACCGGGTGGCGGCGATCAGCACGATGAACAGGAACGGGATCGACAACATCGTGTCGACCACGCGCATCATGATCCCGTCCACGATGCCGCCGGCGAGACCGGCGACCGTGCCGTACAACGTGCCGAACGCGGTGGCGATCAGCGCCGCGAACAGCCCGATCTGCAGCGACGCCTGGCCGCCCTTCATGATGCGCCCGAGCACGTCGAAGCCCTGGGCGTCGGTGCCGAGCGGGTGCTCGCCGTCCGGCGGCAGCAGGCTGCTGACCGGATCGACGGCGATCTGCTCGGTGAGGTAGAGGTGGGGGCCGACGAAACAGAACAGGCCGAGCAGGACGATGATGCCGACGCCGACGACGGCGAGCCGGTTCTGCGCGAACGACCGCACAGCGAGCCGCCAACCGCTCATG
The DNA here is from genome assembly GCF_042656245.1 of Nonomuraea insulae. Taxonomy (NCBI): domain Bacteria; kingdom Bacillati; phylum Actinomycetota; class Actinomycetes; order Streptosporangiales; family Streptosporangiaceae; genus Nonomuraea; species Nonomuraea insulae. Next base: position 229,667 of record NZ_JBHSPA010000017.1, on the reverse strand, counting down.
CGCGCTGCGTCCTCGGGTCGCTGACCGCCACCACCAGGTCGGCCAGGAGGTTGCCCAGCACGGTCAGGATCGAGGCGACCAGGGTGTAGCCGAGCAGGACCGGATAGTCCTGGTTGTTCAGGGCGTTGAAGAACAGCAGCCCCAGGCCCGGATAGTTGAAGACCGACTCGACCACGAGGTTGCCCGCCAGCAGCAGCGGAATCGTCATGCCGATCAGGGTCACCAGCGGCAGGCAGGCGTTGCGCAGCAGGTGACGGGTGAGAACCAGGCGCATCGACAGTCCTTTCGCCCGCGCCACCCTGATGTAGTCCTGCGCGAGCTGGTCCAGCGCCGCGGAGCGCTGGTACCTGGAGTACAGCGCGACCGTGATGCCGGTCAGCGTCAGCACCGGCAGCAACATGGCGCGTGGCTCGGTGAAGATCACGAAAGTGGAGCTCGACTGGGACGCCTGGGCGGGCAGGATGCCCAGCCCCAGCGCGAAGACCTGGATCAGCAACATCGCGAGCAGGAAGACGGGCATCGAGTACGCGATGAAGGTGAGCGTGGTCAGCACGTTGTCGCCGATGCTGTTGCGCTTGACCGCCTGGTACACGCCCAGCGGCATCGCGATGGCGACCGCCAGCAGGAGGGCCACGCCGGCCAGCATCGCGGTCCGGCCGGCGTTCTCGGCCAGCAGCGCGTTGACGCTCTGGTTCAGCTTGTAGCTGTGCCCGAGGTCACCGTGCAGAAGCCGGCCGAGGTAGCTGAAGTACTGCACGACGAGCGACTGGTCGTAGCCGTGCTCGTGGTCGAAGGCGGCCACCGCTTCCGCGCTCGCCTGCACGCCGAGGATCGCGCGGCCGGGTGATCCGGACATCCCGTGCAACATGATGAAGGTGATCACGGAGACGCCCAGGACCACGATGGCCGACGTCCCCAGCCGTCGCAGGACGAACCGGGTCATCGCAGATACCAGTACTCGGGGGTCAGCACCGTGGTGGGCAGGGCGGCGAAGGTCTCCTGCGGCCCCGACAACGTGTTCTTCCAGGCCCAGATGGTGTGCGCGTTCGGCAGCCAGAGCACGGGCAGGTCGGTCCGCAGGTGCTCGATCTCGGCCTGTACGGCCTGGCGGTCCTCGCCGTGCACCGATGCCTGGATCAGCTCGTCGGTCTTGGGGTCGTCGTAGGCGCCCACGTTGCCCGAGCCCTTGGAGTCGAACGTCCCGGTCATGGTCGGGTACGGCGTGGTGCTGAAGCCGCCCCAGGTCGACATGGCCCACTCACCGGCCTTGGAGGGGGCCGCCGGGACGTTGTAGTTCTGGATCAGGAAGCTGAAGGTCTTCGGCGCGACCGCGATCGTCATGCCCAGCTTGCGGGCCTCCGAGGCGAACGCCGTGCTCACCGCGCTGTGCAGTTGCGGCTCGCTGCGGTAGAAGAGGTTGAACTTGATCGTCTGCCCCTGCGGGATCCCGTCGCCGCACTCCGTGGCCCCCGCGCCGGGGCGTTCGCAGGTGGTGGCGCCGTTCGGCACCACCTTCCAGCCGTGCTCCTCCAGCAGCTTCTTCGCGGCGGCCGGATCGTAGGGGTACGGCGCGGTGGCGACGGTCTGCGCGGCGTAGGGCGAGCTGGCCGGGGCGGTGCCGTAGCTCTCGGCGGCGGCGCCGTTGTACATGCCCTTGCTGGCGATGTACCCGGGCTGGTCGATCAGGTGCTGCAACGCCTGCCGGATGTAGAGCTGGCCGAGGATCTTGTCGACGTTGTCGGTCGTGTCCTTGAAGTTGAGCATGATGAAGTTGAAGCCCTGCCGGGGCGCGCCGTACACGTTGTAGCCGGCCGCCTTGAGCGCGGCCACCTGGCTCACGTGGCTCTGGTCCACCGTGCCCATCGTCAGGTTGCCGCTCAGGAGCTGGTTGAACTTCGCGGTCTCCGAGGTGAACGGCCGGAAGTTCAGCGTCTTGATGCGCGCCTTCTGCGGCCCGGTGTACGCCTCGTTGGCGCTCATCGAGTAGAAGTTCGTGGTCACGTCGAAGCTGCCCAGCCGGTACGGGCCGTTCACCGTCTGCCAGAGCGGGTTGGAGGCGAAGGAGGCGGGATCCCGCGAGGCCTTGTCGAGGGCGGTGTAGATCGCCTCGGCGTCCTTCGACCCGCCCGTGGCCTTGGTCCACTGCTTGGCCGGCAGCGGGACGACCGAGGTCAGCTCGTCGGCGGTGAACCACTCCGGGTTGTAGGACTCCTTGAGCTTCAGCGTCAGGGTGTCCGCCGAGGTCGCCTTCGCGCTCGTGACGTTGTCGGGGAACTGGCCGGGTGTGTAGCTGCCCCAGTTCGCGGCGTTCTTCTTCAGCGCCGCCTTGAGCAGGTCGATGAAGAAGACCACGTCGCCGGCCTCGACCGGGGTCCCGTCCGACCAGGTGTAGCCCGGCTTCAGCTTGATGGTCACCGTCTTGTCGCCGTCGGTGAACTTCGGCAGTTCGGCCAGGCTGAGCGCCTCGTTGACCTTGGGGCTGGCGCCTTCGGGGAACCAGTAGAGCGGCCGGTACATGAGCCGCTGGAACTGGTAGGTCACATACGTCGAGTTGAAGGCGCCGGGCACGATCGGCAACATGTAGTAGGGCCCGGCTCCGGGCTGCTGCGCGATGTCGATGGTCCCGCCGTCCTTGGGCGTGCCCGACTCGGCCGGTAGCTCGCCGAAGGTCTGGGATCCGGACTTGCGGGCGGCCGAATCGTTCTTGCTCTCGCCGCCCGCGCCGCCGCTGCACGCCGCGAGCGGCAGGAGGGCGGCCAGCGCCGCCGCGGCGAGCACGCGCCCCCTCGCGGCTCTGTGTCGGTTATATCGGTATATGTCCACGTCGCCCGCTCCTGTTGCCGATGCGGGGGGAAGTCACGGCTCTGGGCGGCCGTCAGTTCCCCCAGACCGCCTTTGCGTAGGTGTAGAAGTTGCGGCCGAGGATCTTCTCGATCCTGGCCGACGAATAGCCGCGCTCCTCCAGCAGGCGGGCCAGCTTCCTGAACTGGTCGACACCGCGCAGATCGACGACGAACGGATAGGTGTCGCTCCGCTCGCCGGCCGCGGACGCCCCGGCCGCCTGGCGCCGCGCCACCTGCTCGGCGAGCTGGTCCTGGTAGGCGTCCAGGTCGTCGATGGCGGTGATCGTCCCGTCGGTGCCGATGCCGACGTGGTCCTCGCCGCACACGTTGACCGCGTGCACGATGTGCTCCACCACGTCCGCGGCGCCGGCGTGGCCGGAGGCGTTGAGGAAGGGCATGAAGTAGATGCCGACGAAACCGCCCCGCTCGGCGACCAGCCGCAACTCCTCGTCGGTCTTGTTGCGCGGCAGGTCCACGAGGGCCCGGCAGCCCGTGTGGTTGATCGAGATCGGCTGGCTGGACACCCGCGCGGCCTCCAGGCAGGTCCGCTCACCGCTGTGCGACAGGTCCACCATGACGCGGTGCTCGTTGAGCGCCGCCACGACCTCCCGGCCGAGAGGTGTCAGGCCCCGGTTGGCCGGCGCCATCGAGCCGTCGCCGATCTGGTTCGCCTGGTTGTAGGTGAGCTGGATGACCCGCACGCCCAGGCCGGCGAAGGTGGCCACGCGTTCCGGCCGGTCCTCGGCCGCGGCGGCGTTCTGGAAGCCGTAGATGATGCCGATCCTGCCGGTCCGCTTGGCCTCGGCGATGTCCTCGGCCGTGTCGATCCGCACCAGGTGCTCGTGGTTCTCGCGGATGATCGAGTCCCAGGTGCCGATCTCGCGCAGGGTGTGCTCGTACGGCGGGAAGTCGCCCATCGTGTAGCCCAGGGTGACGTTGATCGCGGTCACGCCCGAGGCGTGCGCGTCCGCCAGCGTGCGCGCGTCGATGGTCAACTGCTCGCTGGTCTGTACGAGCGCGCTGGAGGAGGACACGTTCGGGTTGTCGAGCACGCCGAGGGCGTTGACGACGAGGTGGTCGGTGATGTCGATGCTCATCTTCACGCCCCTGTCCGGTCGTGACGCCGTCCGCGCTTGACCGTCGTGATGATGCGGCGGAGGTGGTCGATGTCCTCGTACGGGTCCGCGGCGACGATCAGCAGGTTGGCCAGCTTGCCGGCCTCGACGCTGCCCATCGTGGCCGCCCGCCCCAGGCTCGCCGCCCCCGCCAGGGTGGCCGCGCGGATGACCTCGTGGGGCGGCATGCCCATGGCGTGGACCAGGTAGTGCAGCTCGTCGTGGAGCGAGGGGTAGGCGTCGTCAGGCGGGGTCTCGTAGTCGGTGCCCGTACAGATCGGGACGCCCGCGTGGCGTGCGCGGTCGATCAGCCGCCGCAACACCCCCTGCGCCATCTCGGCCGCGCCGGAGATCCTGGGCACGACGCTCGCGGTGGCGTCGAGGATCGTGCCGCGCCGCCGCATGTCGTCGAACAGCGCGTCGACGGCGTCCACCGGCGCGTCCAGGAAACGCTCGTAGACCTTCGGGAGGTGCTCGCGCTGCCCCCGGTACGTCGAGGGCCGGATGCCGGCGAAGTGGTAGGCGAGCATGTGGGCGTGCGACACCACGTCGACACCGGCCGCCACGACCTCGCCGGGCATCGCGGGGAACACCGTCGCGTGCGACCACACCAGCAGGTCCTGCCGGTGCGCCTCGGCGGCGATCCTGGCGACCATCTCGGGTTCGAGATCGGCGTAGACCTTGATGGCCACGGCTCCGGTGCCCTTGGCCCGCGCGACGGCCAGCGGCAGGTCGGTCTCGTCGTCGATCGCCTGCATCCACGGCGCGGTGCCGGGGGTCGCCCCCTGGGTCACCTGCCACGTGCGCGGATCGTCGAAGAAGCTCGGGCCGGCCATCAGCGCGGCGGAGTGGATGTCGGGGCCGGGGATCTCGCCGAGCAGCGCGGCCCGCTCCAGGTCGGCCATCTGCCGCAGGTCGCCGGCCATCTCGCGGATCGCGGTGACGCCGCCGTACACCTGCCGGCGCATCGCCGCCTCCGCCTGCTCGCGGTTGGGCGGGGTGGACAGATGCTGGTGGGTGTCGATGAGGCCGGGCAGCACGTACGCCCCCGCCAGGTCGACCACCTCGGCGCCCGCTGACGGGCCCAGGTCGGCATCCGGGACGACGGCCCTGATCAGCGGCCCGTCGGTCACCACCGTCATGCCGCGCCTGACGGGCGCACCGGTGCCGTCGATCAGCGACGCGTCACGGTAGATCGTCACGTGCCCCGGCTCGGCGGGCGCGAACGGTGTGGGGGCCGCGTCGTTGTCCGCGACCGGTCGTGCGTCTCTGTCGGTCATGGCGATTCGCTCGGTCTCCGTTCTCATTGTTACATAGAGCGTAACAACTGTTGCAACAGTAGCAACGTCTGTTAACATGCGTCAAGCATGGAATGATGACCTGGACGACCGTGGAGGGGGACGTTGCCCAGCTCTGCCGTGGACAAAGCCCTGGACCTCATCGAGGCCGTCGTCCAGGCCGACCGCCCTCTTCGCCTCAGCGAGCTGGCGAACCAGGCGGGCATGCACCGCGCCACCGCCTACCGCATCCTGGTGGACCTGGTCCGCCGTGGCTGGATCATGCGCAGCCAGGATCACTACCTGCCGGGGACCGTCGTGTTGCGCTTCTCCCAGGCCGCGGCGGCCAACTCGCTGGTGGTCCTGAGCAGGCCCGTGCTCCAGACGTTGTCCGACCAGACGGGGATGATGATCAACCTTCAGGTCCTCGAACCCGACGGCGCGCGGGTGATCGACGTCATCCGCCCCCCGCGGCTGGCGATGATCACGGACTTGCTGGGCGAGCTGCTGCCCATCCACAAGTTCGCCGGGCCCATGGCCCTGGTCGCCGCGCTCGACGAGGCCGCGCGGGTCCCCTACCTGCGCAGCGCCGAGCAGCAGGGCCACCCCGCGACGGCCAGGGCCGAGCTGCTCAAGGACCTCGAGCTGACCCGGGACACCGGCTTCGCGCTGGAGCGCGGGCGCGCCGAGGAGGTGATCGCCTCCCTGAGCCGCGCGGTGCTCACCGGCAACGACCAGCCGATCTGCGCGGTCACGATCGTCGGCCTCGACAGCGAGTTCGACGACCCCACCCTGGCGACGTTGAAAGACCGCCTCGCCGCCGCCACGGAGGAGCTGCGAAGCACTCTGAGCGGCACGACCCCCGGAGTCGACCTTGACTGACACCGCAGTGAGCGGAGTTCTCGTTCTCGACCGGGACCTGACCAGGCAGGCATTGCCGCCGGACGAGCTCCTCGCGGCGGTGCGCACCGCCCTCGTCGCCATCAGCCGCGGCGGCGCCTCCGCCCCGCCGCGCGTCGCGGCCCGCTCGCCGTACGGGCTGCTGGGCGCGATGCCCGGCTACGTGCCCAGGCTCGGGCTGGCCGCCAAGCTCGTGAGCGTCTTCCCCGCCGGAGGGCACCGCGGCATCGTCGCCTACTTCGACGAGGAGGACGGCCGCCCGCTGGCGGTCATGGACGCCGAGACGATCACCGCCGTTCGCACGGCGGCCACCGCGACCGTCGCCATGCGGGCTCTGGCCCGACCGGACGCCCGGCGGATCGCCGTGATCGGCACCGGCGCGCAGGCACGCGCCCAGATCGACCTGCTCACCCCGGCGGAGTCCGCTCACCTGCTGGTGGGCGCACGCGACCGGGGCAAGGCCGAACTCCTCGGCGCCGCGGCCGGCATCGAGGAGGCGGTCAAGGCCGCCGACGTCGTCTTCTGCTGCACCTCCAGCAAGGAGCCGGTGCTCCACCGGTCCTGGCTCGCCGACGGCGTGCACGTCAGCTCGGTCGGCGGCTCCGACGGCCCGGAGTTCGACGCCGCCACCCTGCGGGCGTCGTCGTTGTTCGTGGAGTGGCAGGGCGCCGTGACCGAGCCGCCGCCGGCCGGCGCCTGGGAGCTCCAGGGCACCGATCCGGCGGACGCCGCCCTGATCGGGGCCGTGCTCGACGGCACGCATCCGGGCCGGCGCTCGGCCGGGGAGCTGACGGTCTTCAAGTCCACCGGGCACGCGGCGCTCGACGTCGCGGCGGCTTCGGTGGCCTATCGGGTAGCCAGGGAGCGCGGGCTGGGGTTCAGCGTGGATCTGTGACCGGCCTGTTGGCCACCGGGCTCGAAAAGATCATCGTGCTCGACGGCTTGCCGTAGACGGCCAGGCGGTCGATCAGCGACTCGAACGCCGCCATCGACGGCACGGCGATCTTGAGAATGCTGCACACGTCGCCGGTGACCCGGTGGATCTCCCGGATCTCCGGCCAGGTCGCCACTTCGGGATCGCGCAGCACGCAGGTCGGCCCGTAGCAGGTCAGCTGCACGAACGCGGACACCGCCCAGCCGGCCTGCCCGAGGTCCACCGTGGCGTGATAGCCGGCGATCACCCCCGACTCCTCCAGGCGCCTGACCCGCTCGGCCACGGCGGGCGGTGACAGGTGGACCCGGCGCGACAACTCGTTGAAGGAGAGGCGCGCGTTCTCCTGGAGTTCGCGCAGCAGGTCCCAGTCCATGGCGTCCATCAGCGGGCTCTTTCCTTCGAAAACCGTATGCCCGATATTGGTACCAAACATAAGGCTTGATGGGAAAAGGCCGTTGATCTGGCATTCCTTCCGGTCGTATCACCGCAGCACCATGAGGTGCATGAAATCGATGACGAAGACTGGGATCCCCTACGACGCCTACGTCCGCACCGACATCCTGCACAGCCTGCAACGGCCGTTGAGCGACGCGCCCGGCGAGATGTCGTTCCTGATGATCACGCAGATCATGGAGCTGTACTTCAAGCTCATCGCCTACGAGTTGCGCAGCGCCCAGGAGTCGCTGCGTGCCGACCGGGTGCCGGACGCGGTCGGGGCGCTGCGCCGTACGGCCCTGCACCTGGAGGGGCTGAACGCGAGCTGGCTCGGCCTGCGCTGGATGACGCCCGCGGACTTCAACAGGTTCCGTGAGCTGCTCGGGGAGGCTTCAGGGCTGCAGTCGAGCATGTACCGGCTGGTGGAGTTCCGGCTGGGGTTGAAGAACGAGGCGCTCCTGCGGCCGTTCCGTCACCGGCCGCAGGGCGACGGGCTGCAACGCGCGTTCGCCGAGCCGAGCGTCTGGGACGACGCCGTCGCGCTGCTCGCCCGGCGTGGCCACGACCTGCCGGACAAGGTGCTCGACCGGGACTTCGACGCCGAGTACGAGCCGCACGACGCGGTCGAGCGGGCCTGGGTGGAGGTCTACCGTGACGACTCCTCCGACCTGCGGGCGCTCGGGGAGGCGCTGGCCGAGGTCTCCGAACGGTTCGGCGACTGGCGCTACCAGCACGTGGCGGCCGTGCGCAGGGCGATGGGCGCGAAGCCGGGGACCGGCGGTTCCAACGGCCTGGGCTGGCTCGAACGCAGCATGGCGCGCGTGGTCTTCCCCGAGCTCTGGTCAGCCCGCACGCATATGTGAGGAGACCACCCGGCGCGCTGTCGTGAGTAATGGCCTACTCATTTCCCGATCCCCCGCCACGCTCGGCCGATGCGCCCGCCCCCGCCCTTTTCCCGGCCGGACCGCCGCGGATTTGAGCAATCCGCTGCTCACGACAGCCGGAGCCTGCTGCGACAGGATCTGCGTTGTCAGACGGCAATTCGTGGAAGGGGGGTGTACCTCATGCAGAAGACCATTGACACCAAGGAGACCTCGTTCGAGTGGGATCTCGGCGGGATGGTCGCGGACGACCGGGATTTCCCGGTTCTGCTCTGCACCGACTACGACTAAACCTCTTTCGATATTCACCGCGTCATCCCCTCCGGTCCATCAGCTTTCGTGAGGACCGGCGGAGCAGCCGGTGAGGAAAAGGTTTGCCGAAAGTAAAAAATACGGCCACCGGCCGCCAGTGGCTTACGAATCACCGACACACTTTAGTGTCGGCCACGCTATTGCGAAATCGTGGCCATCTCGATCTCCAAGGTCAGCTTGATCTCCAAGGCCGGGCCACCGAATAGGGGCTGACAGCGCGTCAATACGGCATTTACGGCGGCGGGATTACTGTCGCCCTGTCGAACAGCGCCTGCAACGGAATTGAAATGGCTGCTATTCAGCCGAGCAGCCATGGTGTGTGATCTCTCAGCACGCCCATGAAGGACTCCGCCGGCCCGCTCCGGTGCCCGCGCCTCCTGCGTACCGCGACCACGGGCAGCCCCGCGTCCATGCCGTCCACCTCGACCGCCCGCAGGCTCCCGATCCGCAACTCCTCCCGCACGCCGCTGATGGGCATGAGGGCGATGCCGAGCCCCGCCTCCACCAGCCGCCTCTGCGCGGTGAGGCTGTCGATGTGCGTGATCGCGGCGTCGGCCAGACCGGAGGCGGCCAGGTGACGTTCGAGGAGCCGGCCGTAGGAGTCGGAGTCGCCGCGCTCGGGCGGGAAGCTCAGCCAGCGTTCGCCCTGGAACGCCCGCAGGTCCGGCAGCCGCGCGGCGGTGACCGGGTGCGAGGCGGGCAGCACGACCAGGAGCTTCTCGGTGCCGAGGAGGATCGACTCCAGCTTCGGGTCGGCGTCGGGGAAGTAACGCAGGCCCAGGGACGCCTCGCCGCTGCGGACGAGCGCACTCACCTCGCGGCTCGTCGCGGTCCGCAACTCGACCTCGGCCTGCGGGAAACGGGCCTCGAACGTCCGCAGGGCGTCGACGATGTGCGAGTCGGCCAGCGTGCCGACGATGGCCAGGGAGAGCGTCCGCACGGCCTGCGCCGACGCGTCGCGGACGGCCCGCTCGCCGTCACGGACCGCCGCCAGCACGGCCTCCGCGTACGGCAGCAGCGCCAGGCCCGCCTCGGTCAGCGACACCTGGCGCCCGGCCCGCTCGAACAACGCCGACCCCAGCGACCGCTCCAGCTCGTGGATGCGGCGGCTGATCGCCGGCTGGGACCGGTTCAGCCTCCTGGACGCCTCCGTGAACCCGCCCAACCGGGCAATACATACGAACGCCTCGATCTCCTCAACCGTCACAATCCATCAGTATTCCTGATGTGAACCATCCCATGAATGCATTTGACCGATCAATCGAGCAACAACGAGAGTGAGCCAGGTGACCGATCAACTGACCAAGGCAACGCACTTCCGCGCCCTCCACGAACGACCGGAGCCCTTCCTGCTGCCCAACCCGTGGGACGCGGGCACGGCCAGGCTCCTGGCCGGCCTCGGCTTCGAGGCCCTGGCCACGACCAGCCTCGGCGTGGCCAACGTGCTCGGCCGCACCCGGGCCGACCGGCAGGACATTCTCGACAACTGCCGCCTCATCAGCGAGGCCACCTCCCTGCCCGTCAACGCCGACCTCGAGAACTGCTTCGCCGACTCCCCCGCCGAGGCCGCCAAGATGATCGAGGACGCCTGCGCCCACGGCGCGGTCGGCGCCTCCATCGAGGACGCCACGGGCGACCGCGAGAGCCCGATCTACGACTTCGGTCTCGCCGTCGAACGCGTGCGGGCCGCCGTCGAGGTCGCGCGCGGACTGCCCGTCCCGCTCGTCCTGACCGCCAGGGCCGAGAACCTCCTGTGGGGCGTGGGCGACCTCGACGAGAGCATCCGGCGTCTGCAGGCTTATGAGGAGGCGGGGGCTGACGTGCTGTACGCGCCGGGTCTGCGCACCCTCGACCAGATGCGCGCCGTCGTCTCCTCCGTCGGCAGGCCGGTCAACGTCGTCATGGGCTTCGCCGATCCCACGATCACGCTGGAGCAACTCGCGGAGATCGGGGTGCGGCGGGTGAGCATCGGCGGGGCGCTCTCCCGGCTCGCGCTGGGGTCGTTCCTGAACGGCGCGCGGGAGATGCGCGCGGGGCGGTTCGGGTTCGTCGACGAGATGGTCTCGGTCTCCGAGCTGCACAGGACGTTCGGAGTCTGACTTTGGGCCTTGCGCACTGGCAGTCCATCCGTTAATCCTTAGGAAACTTTCTTTATCGTTTCCGAGGAGTGGTCACGTGCGTAGAATCCTGGCCCCGCTCACCGCGTTGTTACTGGCCACGGGGGTGCTCGCGGTGCTCCTGCCGAGCGCGGCGAACGCCGCCACCTGCGCGACCGCGTGGAGCGCGTCGGCCGTCTACACCGGCGGGGCGGTCGCGTCGCACAACGGGCACAACTGGTCCGCCAAGTGGTGGACCCAGAACGAGACCCCCGGCGGCGCCGACGTCTGGGCCGACCAGGGCACCTGCACCGGCGGCAGCGGCGGCGGCGGCACGGCCTGCTCCTATCCGAACTGGGTCGCCGGGCAGTGGTACGCGGTGGGCAGCATCGTCCGCTACACCGACGGCAACCACTACATCGCCGTCCACGAGAACCCCGGCTACGACCCGGTGATCAGCAACTGGTTCTGGGACCCGTACACCTGCACCGGCGGCCCCACCGACCCGCCGGACCCGTCGGGCTTCGTGGTCAGCCAGGCCCAGTTCAACCAGATGTTCCCGAGCCGGAACTCCTTCTACACCTACAGCGGCCTGGTCTCGGCCATGGGCGCCTTCCCCGCGTTCGCCAAGACGGGCAGTGACACGATCAAGAAGCAGGAGGCGGCCGCCTTCCTGGCCAACGTCGGCCACGAGACGGGCGGGCTCGTCCACATCGTCGAGCAGAACACCGCCAACTACCCGCACTACTGCGACGCCGGCCAGCCCTACGGCTGCCCGGCCGGCCAGGCCGCCTACTACGGCCGCGGCCCGATCCAGCTGAGCTGGAACTTCAACTACAAGGCCGCCGGCGACGCGCTGGGCCTGCCGCTGCTGACGAACCCGTGGCTGGTGCAGCAGGACGCGGCCGTGGCGTGGAAAACCGGCCTCTGGTACTGGATGACCCAGAACGGCCCCGGCACCATGACGGCCCACAACGCCATGGTCAACAGCCGCGGCTTCGGCGAGACCATCCGCAGCATCAACGGCAGCCTGGAATGCAACGGGGGCAACCCCGGCCAGGTGCAGAGCCGGGTCAACGCCTACCAGAGCTTCACCCAGATCCTCGGGGTCACCCCCGGCGGCAACCTCACCTGCTGAAACGTCACCACGGCCCGCACGGCGACCGTGCGGGCCGTCGCTCGTCCAGTCTCGCAACGTGGCGCGGTGGCGCGTGGTCGGCCCGCCCCTACGAAGATCGTTCGGTGGCGGCCGGCTGGGACTGGACCTGGCGGATGCGTTCGACGTCGAGCTTGCTCGACCGATCGAAGCGGTAGATGCCGTTCTCCTCCTGGAACACGTCGGTGAGCTGCGTGTAGCAGTAGCCGAACATGTCCGCGTTCTCCAGCAACGCCTCCGTCAGCCCGGCGAAGCGGACGTGGAACTCCTCCTCGGTCCGCACCCGCTGCCCGTACCCCCAGGAACCCACCCGGGTCGCGTCCTGCTCGGTCCCGGCGAGCTCGGGGTTCCACCAGATGCCGCCGTACTCGCTGACGAAGTACGGCTGCCCGCGGTAGGGAACGGAGATGGGCCGATCGCCGGAGGTGGTGTTGACGAAGGGCTCGTTCTTGCTCAGCCCGCTGAGCTGCCCGGCGAAGGCCGTCGGCTCCTGCTCGTAGTTGTGCGAGTCGTAGATGTCGGTCTCCGGCACCCGGTGGCTGTAGCCGGAGGCGTCGACGACCGGGCGGGTGGGGTCGGCGAGTTTCGTGGCCAGGTACATGCCGCGGGTGACGTCGTCGAGCTGGGCGACTCGGTCGTGGATGGCCTCGGAGGTCTCGTTGAGCGGGCACCAGCCGATGATCGACGGATGTGAGACGTCCCGTTCCAGGACCTCCAGCCACTGGGTGATGAAGGAGGCGGTCGGCTGCTGCTCATGCCCGGTGGAGGCGCCCCAGTCGCCGAACTCGCCCCACACCAGGTAGCCCAGCCGGTCGGCGTGGTAGAGGAAGCGCTCCTCGAACACCTTCTGGTGCAGGCGGGCCCCGTTGAAGCCGGCCGCCACCGACAGCTCGATGTCCCGCAGCAGGGCGGCGTCGGTGGGGGCGGTCATGAGGCCGTCGGGGTAGTAGCCCTGGTCCAGGACTAGGCGCTGGAAGACGGGGCGGCCGTTGATGAGCACACGCTTGCCGTCGATCGCGATCGAGCGCAGCCCGGCGTAACTGTCCACGGTGTCCGTGACGGCGCCCCCGGCGTCGAGCAGCTGGACCCTGACGTCGTAGAGGTAACCCTCGCCTGGCTCCCACAGGTGGACCCGGTCCAGCTCCAGGCGCAGGGAGGGGGCGAGGTCCACGTCGGCGCGGGCGGTCGCGGTGGCGACGACGCCCTCCCGGTCGGAGACGGTCACGCGGACCGAGGTGCCCGGGCGGTTGCCGGACAGCGGGGTGACGACGGTGAAGGAGGAGTTGGCCACGTCGGGGGTGATGCGCGGGCGGCTCAGATGCACGTCGGGGACGGGCTCCAGCCACACCGTCTGCCAGATCCCGGTCGTACGGGTGTAGAGGCACTCGTAGTTTCCGTACCTGGTGGACTGCTTGCCCCGCGCCTGGGAGCCCTGCCGGGGGTCGCGGGCGCGGACCACGATCGTGGCGTCCTCGCCGGGGCGCACCTCTTCGGACAGATCAGCCGTGAAAGGGGAGAAACCACCGCGGTGGCGGGCCACCTCGACGCCGTTCACCCACACCGTGGCGTCATGGTCGACGGCGCCGAAGTGCAGCAGCGTACGGCGACCGGCCCACGCGGCCGGAATCGTCACGGTACGGCGATACCAGACCGCCTCCATGAAGTCGGTGTGCCCGAGGCCGGACAGCTCCGACTCCGGCGCGAAGGGCACGGTGATCGTCTGAGAAAGCTCGCGTTCCCGCAGGCCGCGATCCAGGCCGGAGTCCCCGGCGTCGATCTCGAACTGCCACGGGCCGTTGAGGTTCAGCCAGTCCTGACGGACCATCTGCGGGCGGGGATATTCCGGCCGGGGTACCTCGTGGGCAGGGGAAATCGACATCTGACACCCTTCGGAATTCCCATAGTCAAGACCTTTTGCTACGTAGCAGAGTGTGCCACACTCCCTCCAACCGGAGTCAACATCCGGCCACCCCCCTGTTGTGAGGGCCGGCCGGTCCTCTGCAAGGAACCACGTATGAGCAAGTGGCCTAACTCCCCGCTGTCTCGGCGCAGGGTGCTGCAAGCCGCGGGACTCTCTGCCCTGCTGGCCGGCTGCGGCACTGGGCCGGCCGGGCGAAGTTCGCAGGAGATCACCTTCTGGCATCTCCTCAGCGGCGGCGACGGCGAACGCATGGACCAGATCGTCACCAAAGCCGACGCGGAAATGCCCAACGCCAGCATCAAACAGGTCGTTCTATCCTGGGGAGCCCCGTACTACACCAAACTCGCCATGTCCGCGGCCGGTGGCCGCTCCCCCGATCTCGGTATCGTGCACATGTCCCGCCTGGCCGGGTACGCGCCCGGCGGCCTGCTCGATCCCTGGGACCTCAACCGGCTCGCCCGCTACGGCATCGGGGAGTCGACGTTCACGGCCCCGGCGTGGAAGAGCTCGATCGTCAACGGCAAGGTCTACGCCCTGGCCCTCGACTCGCACGTCTTCGTGAACTTCTACAACACCGAACTCGCCGGCAAGGCCGGGCTGCTCGACTCCAGCGGCAAGCTTCCGCTGGTCAAGTCGCTGGAGGAGATGAAGGCCCTCGGCCGGGAGTTCAAGAAGGCCACCGGCAAGCAGAACGGCTTCGCCTACGGCTTCCTCGCCGACGGCGCCCAGCTCTGGCGCCTGTTCTGGACCTATTACAGCCAGCACGGGGCCACGTTCGACCTGCTGGGCGACAAGTTCGTCTATGACGCCGAGGCGTTCGCCGAGTCGGTCGAGACGATGCGCAGCCTGGTGGACGGCGAGGTCGCCTCCAACGCCACCGACTACGCCACGGCGACCTCGGCGTTCATGAACGGCGACGTCGGGCTGGTCTTCTCGGGTGTCTGGGAGCTGCCTCAGTACCAGGACGCGAAGATGCCCCTGGGCGCCATGCCGATCCCGAACCTGTTCGGCACGGGCATCGACGCGACCTGGGGTGATTCGCACACCTTCGTCCTGCCGCACCAGTCGAACCCGGACGAGGCGAAGCGCGAGCTGGCGTACGAGGCGGTCTCGAAGATCCTCAAGAACTCGTTGCCGTGGGGCAGGGCGGGGCACACGCCCGCCTACCAGCCCGTCGTCAACACCCCGGAGTTCAAGGCGCTGCGGCCGAACAGCGACTACGCGGTCACGGCGACGTACCTGCACTACGACCCGCCGTCCTCGTTCACCGGCTCCGGCTCCAACTTCATGACCCAGTTCGGCGACGTGGTCCAGAACGTGCTGATCGGCCAGACCTCGGTCAAGGACGCCGTGGCCAACTTCGAAGAACGCGTCAATGTCCTCATGTCCAAGGCGGTGAAGCGATGACGTCGGCCACGCTGACGAAGGGCGCCGTGACCGACGCGCCCACCAGCCTGCCGCGGGCCCGCAGGGGCCGGATCGGGCTCCTGTACGTGGCGCCGTTCTTCGTGGCGTTCGCGTTCTTCCTCGTGTGGCCCACGGTCAGCGGGATCTGGATGAGCTTCACCGACCGTGACCTGGCGGCCGGCGCCGAACCGAAGATGGTCGGCTTCGCCAACTACGCCGAGGCCCTCACCGACCCCATGGTGTGGACGACGTTCGGCAACACGGTGCTGTTCACCCTGCTCACCACGATCCCGCTGGTCGTGTTGTCGCTGGCGGCGGCGTTGCTGGTCAACATGGGGCTGCCGGGGCAGTGGGTCTGGCGGATGTCGTTCTTCCTGCCGTATCTGCTCGCCTCGACCGTGGTCAGCCTGTTCTGGAAATGGCTCTACAACCCGGAACTCGGACTGATCAACAGCATCCTCGGCCTCTTCGGGTCGGAGGGCGAGAAATGGTTGCAGGACCCGAACGTCGCCATGTTCTCCATCGCGATCACCACCACGTGGTGGACGCTCGGGTTCAACTTCCTGCTCTATCTGGCGGCCCTGCAGAACATCCCCGCCACGGTCTACGAGGCCGCCTCCATCGACGGGGCCGGCAAATGGCGTCAGCTCTTCTCGGTCACGATCCCGCTGCTGCGCAACACCACCGTGCTCATTCTCGTCCTGCAGATCCTGGCCTCGCTCAAGGTGTTCGACCAGATCTTCCAGATGACGGGCGGCGGCCCGGACAACTCCACCCGTTCCATCCTGATGTACGTCTACGACACCGGCTTCACGGGCTACCGGCTCGGATACGCCTCGGCGATCTCGTACGTCTTCTTCGCGATCATCCTCGTTCTGTCGCTGCTGCAGTTGCGGTTCGCCCGGAGGTCTGACCAGGTATGAAGAACGTCAATGCCGGGCGCGTCGTAGCCTTCGTGGTCCTCGCCCTGTTCAGTCTTCTGATGCTGGCGCCGTTCCTGTGGGCGTTGAACACCTCGCTCAAGTCCGAGGCGGACGCCGGCGCGTCTCCCGTGTCGCTCCTTCCCGCGGGCGGATACACCTGGGAGATCTACGCGAAGATCTTCCGGACCGGCGACATCCCCGCCTGGATGGTGAACAGCTTCGTCGTGGCGGCCGGGGTCACGATCATCACGCTGGTGATCTCCACG
This sequence comes from Nonomuraea insulae, assembly GCF_042656245.1. Lineage (NCBI taxonomy): Bacteria > Bacillati > Actinomycetota > Actinomycetes > Streptosporangiales > Streptosporangiaceae > Nonomuraea > Nonomuraea insulae. The sequence goes on along the minus strand of NZ_JBHSPA010000017.1, from coordinate 213,201 downwards.
CTGGCCGGGTACGCGTTCTCGCGGCTGGACTTCGCCGGCCGCAAGGTGCTCCTGGGGCTCACCGTCGCGGCGATCATGATCCCTGGGACGATCTTCATCGTGCCGCTCTTCGACGAGATGCTCGCCTTCAACATGGTGGACACCTACTGGGGGCTCATCCTTCCGCAGGTGGTGGCGCCGGTGATGGTGTTCATCCTCAAGCGCTTCTTCGACAGCATCCCCCGGGAGCTGGAGGACGCCGCGCGGGTGGACGGGGCTTCGTCGTTCCGCATCTTCCTGCGGATCGTGTTGCCCCTGTCGCGGCCGATCATCGCGGCCGTGGCGATCTTCACGTTCGTGGGGGCGTGGAACAACTTCCTGTGGCCCTACATCGTCACCAACGATCCCGCTCTCATGACCCTGCCCGTCGGGCTGCAGACGGTCATCTCCGGGTTCGGCGTGGTCTTCGCGCAGAACATGGCCAGCGCGATGCTGGCCGCGCTGCCGCTGATCATCGTCTTCCTGTTCTTCCAGCGGCAGATCATCAAGGGCATCGCCACCACCGGGCTCGGCGGCCAGTGACCACGGTTCCCTTCCTCGTCGGCGGGGGCCGCGTGGAGCACCGTACCCACACCTATCCCGCACCGGGCCCGGGTCAGTTGCTCATCCAGCCGCGCGCCAACGCGTTGTGCGGCAGCGACGCCGGCCTCTTCCGCGACGGCGCCCCCGTCGTCGCGGGCCACGAGGCCGCGGGCACGGTCATCGCCGCCGGCCCGGGCACCAGCACGCCGGTGGGCGCCCGCGGTGTCGTCTACCTCATGGCCTACTGCGGGCGATGCCGTAGCTGCCTGGCGGGCGCGACCAACCTCTGCCTGAACAAGTCCGGCGACATGGGCTTCAACCGCGACGGCGGCCTCGGCCCCCGGGAGATCGTCGACGAACGTATGTTCTTCCCCATCGACGACGATCTCCCGTTCCCCCTGGCCACGATGCTGCTGGACGTCATGGGCACCAGCGGCGCCGCCCTGGGCAGAGCCCTGACCGTCCGCCCCGACATCGACTCCCTCCTGATCACCGGCGCGGGCCCGGTCGGCATCGGCGTCCTGGCCGTCGCCCGCCTGACCCTGGGTGTGCCGATCTACATCACCGACGTCTCCGACTGGCGCCTGTCCTTCGCCGAATCCCTCGGCGGCATCCCCGTCCACGCCGGCGCCACCGGGGACATACCGGAGGTGGACGCCGCGGTGGACGCCTCGGGCCGCACCACCGCCCGCCGATCCGCCCTGGACAGGCTCTCCAAGAGGGGCGTGCTCGTCTGCGTCGGCCACGGGGAGGGGCTGCGTCTTGACGTCTCCCCCGACCTCATCGCCTCCGGCCGCGCGGTGCTGGGCAGCGAATACTTCCCGTACGCGGACTTCCCCGCGAACCTGGAGCTCCTCCGCTCGAACGCCGGCTACCTCGGCCAGATCGTGACGCACACCTTCGACGTGAGCGAGACGGCCCTGGCCTTCGAGACGTTCTTGTCCGGCAACTCCGGCAAAGTGGTCGTTACCCAGTAAGCATCCTCGGCACGGGAGATGAAATGCGCGACGCACCCACCCGCGTGGCCATTGTCGGCGCAGGACAATGGGGCGACCAGCACGCCCGTGCCTTCTCCAGCCGCTCCGACTCCCAGGTCGTGGGGATCTTCTCCCGCGACCTGTCCCGGGCGCGGGGCCGCGCGGCCCGCTGGTCCACCCAGGCGTACGACGACATCCCACGCATGATCGCCGAGACCACGCCCGACCTGATCAGCGTCTGCCTCCCCAACACCGGCCACTACGCCCCCACCCTGGACCTCATCCGCCACGGCATCCCCCTGTTGGTGGAGAAACCGCTGGTCTTCGACCTCGGGGAGGCCGACAGCCTGCTGGACGAGGCGAACGCACGCGACCTCTTCTTCGCCATCAACTTCAACCACCGCTACGCCGCCCCCGTCGTACGCGCCAAGCGCGACCTCGACCGGCTGGGCGCCCTGTCGTTCGCGACCTGGCGCTTCGGCGGCGAAGGCAGCTCGGCCCACCACCCCTACGCCAACCTCATCGAAACCCAGTGCCACGGCATCGACCTGCTGGAGTATCTGCTGGGCCCGATCGACGCGGTCAGCGCCGAAATGACCAGGGCCGGTTCCACGCTGGTCGTGGCCGCCCATTTCGCGTGCGGCGCCGTCGGGAGCCTCGTCGGCTCGTACGACTCCTCCTACGCCTATCCCCGCACCCACCACGTCGAGATCAACGGGGACGCGGGACGCCTGCTCATCGACGACACCACCAGACGATACGAGTTCTCCACGGCAGGCTCGGAGGAACGCACGGTCTGGGAAGCCGGTTACTTCAACGACCGTGGACGCTCGTTCCACGAAACCTTCGACGCCCACCTCGACGCGCTCATCCCCGCGTTGAGAAACGGGGCCAGGCCCCCCGTGCACGCGGAGGCCGGGCGAAGGGCGCTGCGGATCGCGTATCGAATCATCGAGGCTTTCGAAACGGGCGGCAGGGTCACGGTCCCACCCCCTGACTTGATTCGCGCACCTTGAGCTCGAAGTCCACCGTGATGTGCGAGGCGTGCCCACTGCATTTACCGCTGATCTGCTCGTGCAACATCGCGACCGCATTACTCGCCAGCGCGTCCACATTCGGGGAGACAGAGGTCAGCGACGGCGTCGAATAACGAATCTCCTCGACGTCATCGAATCCCACCACCGCGACCTCCTCCGGCACCCGCACCCCTCGGGACCGCAATGCCCGGAGCGCGCCGAGGGCGAGAGAGTCGTTCATCGCGAAAATGGCGTCCGGCATCATCCGCCCGGCGTCCAGGTGCTCCTCGATCACCTGCTGCCCGGCCGCACGCGTCCATCCGGCCCTGATCATCAGCTCCTGGTGCGTCGTCAGCCCCGCCTCGGCCATCCCCTCGAAGAACCCCCGCAACCGCATCCGCGCCGTCGCCCCTCCGATGGGGTCATAACCGAGCACCATCAGCCGCCGCCTGCCGGTGTCCACCAGATGCCGCGCCACCGCCAGGGAGGCCTCCCGGTTGGCCATGCCGACGTGGTGAACCTCCCCCTCCAGCACCTGGTCCCCCACCAGCACGATCGGATAGTCCGCCCGCCGCCGCTGCCCGTCCTCCGGCCGCAACGACATGGCCATCATGATCGCCCCGTCGGTGAGCTGGTTCCGGCCCCCCGTCAGAACCTTCAGCTCCCGCTCACGGTCCGACTCCGTCAGCTCGATCAGCACCGTGTAGCCGAGCGCTTCCGCCTCCCGCACCACCGGCCCCGTGATCTCGGCGAAAAGGCGCGCCCTGAAGTCGGGCAGGACAAGCGCGATGAGCCCGGTATTGGAGGACCGGAGCCGCCGGGCGGCGGCATTAGGCACATAACCGAGCTCGGCCATGGCATCGAGCACGCGCTGCCGCGTCTCCGGGCGGACGTATTCATAGTTGTTGACAACGTTGGAGACCGTACGCTGAGAAACACCGGCGGCGCGGGCCACATCGTGCATGCTCACGGCCATCAGCGCGATATCTCACGCGGTATCGGTATCACGGCCCTCATCGTAGTATCGGGCCCCACCTGATCTCATCGGCTTTTTCACGCCTTCAGTGAGGTGAGAATCTCCAGATAGTGCGGGTTGTACATCAGGCCCAGGATGTTGCCCCAGGGGTCGATGACGGAGGCGGTGATGAAGCCGGCGCCTCGGTCGTGGAGTGGGTCGTGTCGCTTGGCGCCCATGGCCACCAGGCGGTCCAGGGTCGCGGGGACGTCGTCCACGTGCCAGTGGACCATGGCACCCGCCGGAGTTCCGACGGTGGCGGGGTCGGGGGTCATGGCCAGGTCGGTGCCGGCGTAGGAGCTGTGGATGATGCCGAACTCGTGCTGGTAGTCGCCGACGCGCCACTCCATGTACGCCGGGGTGTCCATGTAGGGCGGGATGCCGAACAGGTCGGTGTACCAGCGCTTGGCCGCCTCGAAGTCGGGAGAGTAGAAGACGACGGTGGTGAGTCCTCGCAACATTTCCGGTTCCTCTCGCGGGGATGGGTGATGCGACCATCCTCGTCCTTGAAAGTGCTCATCAACTGAGCACTTTTTTGAGGAATCCTGCGAGGGTCAGCGGAGGGTGACGGTGAAGGTGCGGCCGTAAGCGTGGTGGGTCGTGGCCTGGATGAGGGTGCCGCCTGGCACGCGTCGTACCGTGACCCCCTCGTCGGCGGTGACGAGCCGGAGTGGCGCGCCGTGCAGGACCACGGTGACGCGGTCGCGGGTCATCGTGGGGTCGGACAGGGCGACGGTCGTACGGTTGCCGCCGGACCGCACGATGACCGAGGCGGGGCCGTCGATGAGCAGGCGCTCGGCGTGGTGGGGGCCGTCGGTGAAGACGTTGGCGGCCACGAGGCCGAGGGTTCTGTGCTTGACGGCCTGGATGTGCCGGGTGTTGGCCAGGACGGTCAGCGGGCCGTTCGTGTAGCCGCGGAGGCGGGCTTCGGTGGCGTTCGGGACCAGGGCGTAGGCCAGGGCTTGGACGCCGTCGGCGGCGGGGTGGGAGATGGCGGCGGTGAAGACGTTCTTGGTCATGGGGGTGTCGGGGTTGGTGGTGCGTACGGCTCTGCGGCTGCGGGTGACCGTTTCCAGCCCGGCCGTCACGGGTTGCCTGGTGAGGAAGGCGTACCCGATCGCGGTGCGGCGGGTGCCGTTCGCGTAGCGGAGCCAGCGCGGCGGTGTGGTGGTCGTGTCGCCCGGCCGCCAGGCGCCGCCGTTCCAGCGCTCGCCCGTGAGGGCGACCGCGTCACCCGGGGCGGCGATGCGGCTGTCCACGGTGGTGGTCGCGGCGCGGCCGGCCTGGCCGGAGAGGTTCGCGGCCAGCACCACGATCTCGTCGTCGAGCATGAACCAGGACTTGGTGACCCGGGCGTTCTGGTAGGCGACGAAGTCGTCGGGGAGGGTGCCGGACTGTTTGGCGATATAGGCGGCATCGTCGGACTGCACCATGCCGCTCACCCCGTACGTCCCGAGCGTCGCGCCGCCGGAGAAGGTGTTCTCGGCGCGCGGAAAGTACACGTAGGTGTTCTGGGACTCCGAGGAGGAGGTGAAGTTGAGCGGATGGCCCGGGTTCTCGTACCAGAGCCGCCCGTACAACTCCGGCACCGTCCGCCGCTCCTCCACCGGCGCGGTCACCCCGGCCAGCCGGTACGGCGACACAGCCGTGTAGTAGTCGACCCCGAAGACCTCGCGCTGGTCCTCCCCTGCCAGGTAGAGATAGTAGGCACCATCCCCCTGGAACCACGGCATGAGGTTCTCGCCGCTCATGTACTCGTATTTGCTGATCCGATCGGAGCTCCGCGCCAGCGCGAAGGCGTAGCCGGGACGCCGGTGCACGGTGCGGTCCATGGCGTTGAACGCGACGCACCGCTCGGCCGGGTTCAGGTCGGCGGCCGGGATGGCGGAGTCCGCACGGATGGCGGCGTAACGGGCGATGCTGACCGGCGAGACGAACGCGGTCGTGTCGGCCGCCGGCAGGAACCTGAGGTACTTCTTCAACGCCAGAGCGTCGGCGTCCCCCACGTGATCGGCCAGGTCGGCGATGGCCTCCACGATCACCCCGACGTCGGTGTAGCCGGTGGCGGTGCGCGAGACCGCGCGCCCCTTGACGATCTCCATCATCCAGCCCTCGAAGATCAGCGGGGCGAAGCCGTCGGCGACCCAGCGGTAGACCACGGGGGCCAGGTCGCCGTCGCTCGTCACGCCTTCGAGCATCTTGAGGGTCTGGACGACGCGGGTCAGCAGCGCGCGCCCGTACGAGCCGGTGTAGGCGACCGAGTGGTGCTGGATGAAGGAGCCGTCGGGGTAGTAGCCGTCGGTGTTGCCGTGCTGGAGATCGTAGGGGTCGATGGTGGCGAAGACGGTGGACTGGTCGGAGATGGCCTTGGTGACGCGGGCGTCGTCGGCGGTGAGCGCGCCCTGCAGGATGCGGTTGGCGGTGATGTCGGCCAGGTTCGCCCCGGTGTGGAAGCGCGAGTCGAGGTCGACGTCCCCGTTCTTGCCGCTGCGGAGGTAGGCGTCCATGGAGGCGATGTACGTCGCCGCCAGTCCCTGCGGTAATTGTCCGGCCAGCAGGGCCAGGATTCTGCTCACATGAGTGGGAATGCCGATTTCCCAGTTATGCCAGTTCCCGTAATAGCCCTTCGACTGGTCGCCGAAATAGCGCTCGTGCAACCACAGCAGCCCGTCCGTCACCCGCCGCTGAACGGCGGCGTCATCGACGAGTGCGCTGCCGGGCGCACGGGTGGCGAGCGCGATCTCGTACAGGTATTGGAAGGCCAGGCGCAGGTTGACGTCGTCGGTCCCCAGCACCAGACCCGGGAACAGTTCGCCGTCGCCCGCCTGGTCCATGGCCGTCAGCCGCTGCCTGGCGGTGCCGAGGATGGAGGCCAGCTTGGCGGCGGTCTCGGGGCGGGCGTTGACGTCGGGGGTGCCGGCGAGGATGGCGATGGTGTTGGTGAGCAGGCGGGTGTGGTCGATGGCCGCCGCGGCGCGCGCGGGGAAGGGCACGGCGAGCAGGCCGGCGGCGGGGAGCAGGGAGAGAACCTGGCGGCGAGACATGTACGACACGGCGGACTCCAGGCCAAAGGAGGATATGCCGGGCTCACCCTACATGATCAGCACGGGAACCAGCAGGGGCCGAAGAGCCCGCGCTCACGTCTCGCACGGAACCGGCGGGCACATGGCTGACCGCCTGGTAGTAGGACCAGGCGAGCCGGTCGCAGGCCACTTTCCTGGCCCCCGCGTAATCACCGCACACCGTCCGCAGGTCGAACAGGAAAGCCTTGTCGATGTGCTCCTTGTTCGCCGGGAACCGGGTCACGGCCTTGTAATTGCGGTAACCGAAGTCGTGCCTGCGGCAGGGCATCCGGAAATCGAAGCCGAGCGGGCGGTCGGGGCTGGAGGAGCACAGGTCGGTCGTCCAGTCGAAGGCGTAGGCCGTCCACGGCTCCTGCCGCTCCCAGGCGTCCCGCCAGGCCGCGGCACTGGCGGTGGTGGGCTGGGTGAAGACGGAGAGCGCGGTGAGTTTCTGCGCCAGCGTGACGGCGTACGCGGGAGCCTGATTCGCCAGGACGGTGATCAGGGCGGCGGCCAGGAGTCGTCCAACCATGCGAGAGCCTTGCCTGTCTTCTGAAGGCGAGTTTCGACCGAGCACCCGGCGCTGGGCTGACCTACGGCGCGTCCGTTTGACCGTCCATCTCCGGCCCACGGAATATTACCCTAAGTGACGGCCTGCAACCCGGAGTGAGCATGGTTGATACGAGGCTGGTCGATGTCGCCTCCATGGCCGAGCGCTGGGTGCGAGAGTGCCCCGGCGCGCCCGCCTACCACTTCGACGACGGCCGCACGACGCGGACGCTCTCGTACGCCGGCCTGGACGACGCGGTCGCCAGGACGGCGATGGCGCTGGAGCGGGGCGGGGTGACGGCGGGGACTCGGACGGCCGTCATGGTGCCGGGGCCCGAGTTGGCGCCGCTGGTCTTCGCGTTGCTGCGGCTGAGGGCGGTGCCCGTGCTGATCGATCCGGGGCTCGGGGTCAGGGCGATGACCACGTGTCTTCATGAGGCGGCTCCGCGGGCGTTCGTCGGTGTTCCCAGTGCTCAGGTGGCGCGGGCGGTGCTGGGCTGGGGGCGGGCGAGTGTGCGGACGAGCGTCACCGTGGGGCCCCGGCGGTGGTGGTTCGGGCAGACGATCGACGGGTTGCGCGACGGTACTGGCGCCGGGTGGCCGCGGCCCGCGCTCGATGAGGATGCGCTGATCGTGTTCACGTCCGGGTCCACGGGCGCGCCGAAGGGGGTGCCGTTGCGGCATCGGCAGCTCGCGGGGCAGGCGAGGTTGCTGGGCGAGTTCGGGGCGTTGCGTCCGGGGATGGTCATGTACTCGACGTTCCTGCCGTTCGCGGTGGCGGGGCCGGCCGTCGGGTGTACGACGGTCATTCCCAGGGTGGATCTGCGGCACCCGGAGCGGATGGATCCGGCCGCGATGGAGGAGTCCATCAGGCGGCACGGCGTCTCGGGGGTGTTCGCCGCTCCCGCGCTGCTGGATCGGCTGGTGCGGCACTGCGGGGAGCGGGTGCTTGACACCGTCGAGGTGGTGATCAGCGCGGGGGCCCCGCTGCCGTACGGGGTGGTGCGGCGGGCACGGCGGTGCCTGCCCGCGCACGCGAAGCTGTACTCGATCTACGGCGCCACCGAGTCCCTGCTGGTGAGTGTGGCCGACGCGGAGGTGCTCGAAGAGACGGCGGCGGCCACCGCGGAGGGCGCCGGCACCTGTCTGGGCGTTCCTCTTCCCGGCAATCAGGTACGCATCATCCCGATCTCCGATGAACCGATTTCCGAGTGGTCCGATGAGCTGGCGCTTCCACCGGGCGTCGTCGGGGAGATCACCGTGGCGGGGCCGGCGGTGAGCGATCCGTACCTCGGCCGGCCCGGGGACACGGCACTCGCCCGGATCGGGGAGGTGCATCGGATGGGGGACCTGGGATGGCAGGACGAACAGGGGCGGTTGTGGTTCGCGGGGCGGAAGAGCGAACGGGTCGGCGAGCTCTTCACCGATCAGGTGGAGCCGGTCTTCGACGAGCTGCCGGGAGTTCGCCGTACCGCGCTGGTCGGGGTGGGGCGGCGGGCGGTGTTGTGCGTGGAGTGTGAGCCCGGCGTGGGCCGGGGCGATCGCGCGAGGATCGCCGGACAGATCAAGGATGTGGATGAGGTGCTGTTCCATCGGGGGTTCCCGATGGACGTACGGCATGCCAGCAAGATCCGGCGGCCCCTGCTCGCCCGCTGGGCCGAACGGCGGCTCGGCCGATGAAGGTTCTGGTGACCGGGGGCGGCGGGTTCGTCGGTTCGGCCGTGTGCCGGATGTTGGTCGCGCGTGGGGACGAGGTATTTGCGCTGAACAGGAGCCGATATCCGGACCTGGCCGCATATGGCGTGGCGCAGATCGCCGGGGATGTCCGTGACGGGGAGGTGGTGCTGGCGGCCGTCCGCGGGTGTGACGCCGTGGTTCACTGCGCCGCCGCCGCCGGGATCTGGGGGCCTGCCCGGCTTTACGAGGAGGTCAACGTGGGCGGGACGGTGAATGTGCTGAAGGCGTGTCTACGGGCCCGGGTCGGCCGACTGGTGCACACGTCCTCGCCCAGCGTCGTGTTCGACGGCCGTGATCTTGACGGGGTGGATGAGTCCGTACCGTATGCCAGGAGATTTCTGGCGCACTACCCGCGGACGAAGGCCATCGCGGAGCGGCTGGTCCTGGGGGCGAACAGCGACCTGCTGGGCACGGTCGCCCTGCGGCCCCATCTCGTGTGGGGGCCAGGGGATCCGCACTTCCTGCCGCGGCTCATGAAGGCGGCGCGGCGCGGGACGTTCGCGCTGCCCCGGGCGCCGGGCAAACGTATCGACGCCGTCTACGTCGACAACGCCGCCGAGGCCCACCTGCTGGCCCTCGACGCGATCGCTCCCGGCTCGGACGTGAGCGGGCGGGCGTACTTCATCGGGCAGGGCGAGCCCATCACGCACGACCGCTGGGTCAACGCGTTGCTGGCGGCGGCGGGGATGCCGGCCGTCACCAGGCGGGTTCCCGCCTGGTCGGCCCACATGGCGGCGCGTGCGGTCGAGGGCGCGTACCGTGTCGCGCGGGTGCGGGCCGAGCCGCCGATCACCCGGCTCCTGGTGCGGCAGGCCACGACCGCGCACTGGTTCGACCTCTCGGCGGCCCGCCACGATCTCGGCTACGTTCCGCGCGTCGGCATGATCGAGGGCATGAAGCGGCTCCAGGAGCACCTGTCCGCATGAGCCTGCCCGGATACCCGTTCACCTCACGCAGGTTCGTCCGTCGCGACGGAATCGGCCAGCACTACCTCGACGAGGGTGCCGGGGCGCCGGTGCTGATGCTGCACGGCAACCCGTCCTGGAGCTACATGTGGCGGCGGCTGATCCTCTGCCTGCGCGGCGAGCACCGGTGCGTCGCGCCCGACCACATCGGCATGGGCCTGTCGGACAAGCCCGGCGAGGACCGGTACGCCTACACCCTCGCCTCCCGCGTCGACGACCTGGACGCGCTCACCGAGCACCTCATCGGCACCCAGGGGGCTCCGGCCCACGGCTGGACCCTGGTGATGCACGACTGGGGCGGGCCGATCGGCATGTCCTGGGCCCGACGCCATCCCGAGCGGGTCGCCCGCCTGGTCGTCCTCAACACCGCCGCCTTTCCCAACCCCCGGGGCAGCCGGGTGCGGCCGCTGCTGCGAGCGCCGTTCTGGGTCCTGCGCGAGACCCGCCTCGGCGCCCGGCTGTTCCTGCGGCACAACGTCTTCAACCGGCTCGCGACGCTGCCGCCCCTCGGGGTACGCCGGCGCATGCCGGGACCTGTCAGGGCCGCCTTCCTCGCCCCCGGTGAGCTTCCCGGGCAGCGGGTCGCGGTGCGGCGGTTCGTCCAGGACATCCCCTTGGGGCCTGGAGACCCCGCGTGGCCGGTGCTCGAACGCACCGGTGAGGCGCTGGGCCAGTTCGCCGACCGGCCGATGCTGATCGGGTGGGGCCTGCGTGATCTGGTCTTCGACCAGGTCATCCTCCGCCGGTGGCGGGAACGTTTCCCGGCGGCCGAGGTCCACCTGTTCCGCGACGCCGGTCACTATCTGCTCGAAGACGCCCACGATCGGCTCCTGCCCGCCATCCGCGCCTTCCTGCGCGACTGACGCGAAGGGCCGGCCGCGTCAGGTCTCGACGCGGCCGGCGAGCGTCGTCAGAGGCGGGCGAGGACGGCGCGGGCGATGTCGGCCACGGTCCCGCCACTGCGGAGCAGCTCCATGGGCGGGATCTCGATGCCGTACTGATGGCGTACGGACGACAGCAGTTGAGCGCTCATCAGGGAGTCCACGCCGTAGTCCTGGAGCTTCTTGTCGGCGGCGATCTGCTCGGCGGGCATGTGCATGATTCCCCCGAGAAGCTGCCGGATCTGGCCGCTGACGTGCTCGAACGCCTCCTCAGGACTCATCGCGGCCAGCTTCTCCAGCACCTGACCGGCGTCGAGTCCGTCGTCCTCCAGGGCGGTCGGCATGATCAGCGACATGCCGGGCCCGTTGAGCGTGGGCAGGACCTGGCGCAGGCGGCTCCAGTCGCAGCGGCCCACCCCGGCGACGTCCACGTCGTCGGCGAGCAGGTCCTCGATGGCGGCGAACGCCTCGGCCGGGCTGATGGGTTCGACGCCGAACCTGGCCAGCGCCTCCCCCTGGCCGCCGCGGGCCAGCACACCGGTCTCCCCCAGCGCGCCCAGGCAGACGGCCAGGGCGGGCCGGCCCTGGCCGCGACGCCGGCGGGCCAGGGCCTCCAGGAAGAGGTTCGCGGCGACGTACGAGGTCTGCCCGACGTGCCCCAGGGTTGTGGTGATCGAGGAGTACATGAGGAACAGGTCCAGGTCGCGGTCCCCGGTGACGGCGTCCAGGACCAGCGCTCCGGCGATCTTGGGACGGAGCACGGCCTGGACGCGTTCGTCGGTGAGGTTGACCAGGGCGTCGTCGTCGAGGTGCATGGCCGAGTGGACGACGCCGCGCAGCGGGTGATCGCTCGCGTCCAGTTCACGCACGATCCGGCTCATGGCGCTCTCGTCGGCGACGTCGGCCGCGTGGGCCCGGGCCGTGACCCCCTGTTCGGCGAGCTCGGCCAGCAGGCCCGCGGCGTCGGGAGCGTCGGGGCCGCGGCGGCTGACCAGGGCCAGGTGGCGGGCGCCGCGCGCGGCGAGCCAGCGGGCGGTGGCGGCGCCGAAGCCGCCCAGGCCGCCGGTGACGAGGTAGGTTCCGCGCGGGTCCAGCCGGAGCGGGCTCGGCAGAGGTTCGATCTGCACGGGTTCGTTCTCCACGGGTTCGCCGAACGAGACGACGATCTTCCCGAGGTGCCGGGAGTGGCGCATGAGTGCGAACGCCTCGGCGACGCGGGCGGCCGGGTACACGGTGTGCGGCAAAGGGGTCGCGATCCCGGCTTCGATGAGGTCCGGCAGCTCCGCGTACACCTCGGCGGCGCGTTCGGGCTCCCTGTTCATGAGGGAGCCCACGTCCACGCCGAAGAAGCCCAGGTTCTCGCCGATGGGCCGCAGCAGGAGGGGCTTGTTGAGGTAGATGTCGCGTTTGCCGAGCTCGATGAAGCGGCCGGCGTGCGCGAGGGTCTCCAGGCTGCGGGTGAGCGCCTCCCCTGCCAGGGAGTTGAGCACGACGTTCACGCCCCGGCCGCCGGTCGCCTGCCTGACCTGCTCGGCGAAGTGCAGGCCGCGGGAGTCGAAGACGTGCCGAACGCCCATCGCCCGGAGGTAGGCGCGTTTCGCCGGGGTTCCTGCGGTGGCGATCACGTGCGCGCCGCACCGGCGGGCGTACTGGATGGCGGCCAGCCCCACGCCGCCCGCGCCGCCGTGGACGAGCACGGTCTCGCCCGGCTCGACGCGGGCGCACGTGCGCAGGGCGAAATGCACGGTGAGGTACGCGAGCGGCATCGTGGCGGCCTCGGCGAAGCTCATCTCCTCCGGCATCGGGCACGCCGACCAGGCCGGGACGACCGCCTGACTGGCGAACCCGATCGCGGACGTGGCCATCACGCGCTGCCCCACACGCAGGCCGGTCACGTCGGGGCCGACGGCGCTCACCACGCCGGCGCATTCGAGTCCCATGGGGAAGCCGTCGTAGAAGCCTTCGAGCGCCTCGCTCGGCAGCAGGTTCACCGCGTGGACGACGTCGCGGTAGTTCAGCCCCACGGCCCGGACGTCGATCAGCACCTCGGCCGGCCCTGGAGTGGGCGGGGCCATCTGGCGCCAGGCCAGTTCGTAGGCCAGCCCGGGGTTCCGGACGGTCAGCTCGTAAGCCGCGCCGTGATCTGCCCTGGTGACCCGGTCGGCGATCTTCCGCGTGCGAGCGACGAAACGTCCCTGCCGGGTCAGGACGATCTCGTCCTCGTCCCCTGGCCGGGCCAGCTCGCCGAGCAGGCGCTCGGCATCGGCGGCGGTGTCGTCCGTACGATGCAGGCACACGCGGCGCACCGGCAGCCGCGACAGTTCGTTGGCCATCGACCGGGTCGCGGCCCACACGGCGGCGTCCCCCAGGTGCGCCGGGTCACCGGTGTCAGGCAGGGCCCCGCAGGGCCTCGTGACCAGCCACAACGCCGTGCCGGCCGGCGCCTGGGCGATCGCCCGCAGGGTCGCCGAGTGACGCGTCACCTCTCCTACGGTGTCCTCGGCGTCCCCGCCGAGGAGGAGCACGTACGTCACCGGGGCATCGGGGTCTTCCGGCCCCACCTCGCGCACCACCCGGGCCCCGCGCCGCGCGAGCTGGACGGCCAGCCCGTCCGACGGGTCGTCGGCCACGACGATCCACGACGTCGCGGGGTCCAGGCCGGCCGGGGCACGGTCGGCGACGGTCCCGGCGACGGCCCCGGCGACGGCCCCGGCGACGGGCCCGATGGCGGCTTCGGTGACGGGCCCGGTGACGGCTTCGGTGGCGGCTTCGGTCGCGGCGGCCAGGAACACCGAGAACGCGCCGGGTCCCGGCTCGTCCCCGGTCCGCGCGACCTCCCCGTACCCGCTCTCGGCCAGCACCCCGGCCCAGTCCATGTCCGGCACGAGAGGCGCCATGTCCGCGTACGCGGCGACCGGCGTGCGATGCGGCTCGACGGCCAGCAGCTGGCCACCGGGCACGAGCGCCCCCGACAACCGGCGCAGCGTGCCCGGGAGGTCCTCGGCCAGATGCAGGACGTGCGTGGCGATGACCAGGTCGAAGCCGTCCACCTGGAGGTCGTCGTCGAGGTCGAGGACGCGGTGGTCGACGAAGTCGTAGGAGGCGAAGCGCTGCCGGGCGCGGGCCACGAGGAGTTCGTTCGCGTCGGTGAAGACGTACTGGGTGCGGGCGGGCGGCAGGATCGGCAGCAGTACGGCGGTGGTGCCACCGATTCCCGCCCCCACCTCCAGCACCCGCAGCGGCCGATCGTGCGGCCACCGGCGGACGATCCCCTCGACGAGCGCGCGGGCGATCCGGTTGGCGTACAGGCTGACCGGCGCGATGTCGTGGAACTGCTCCATCAGCTCCGCTCCCCCACCCGAGGCGAACACCTCGGCGGGCTCGACGTCCCCGCGCAGGATGGGCAGGAGCTGACTGCCGCACAGCGCGGACATGGCCTGTTCGGCGGCGAACGGCGTGCCCTCGGAGTAGAGATCGCCGCGTACGTCCGGGCGGGTGAGCCGGAACTGGTCCCCGTCCACGCGCTGGGCCAGCCCGTGCCGTTCGAGCAGCGGCATAGCCCGGCGCACCATGGGCATCCTGCGGGGGTCCACGACCCGCTCGATCTCGCCCAGCGCGCAGGACAGGTCGTGTGCGAACGTCTCCTCCATCCGGTCGGCGAAGCCGGCGTGGCCGAGCCGCTCCCACCAGTCCCGGCGGAGCCGGTCGATCCGCGCGGACGCCGCGTTCAGGATCTCCCCAGGTCCGGGGAGCGGCCACGGCCGGCCGGAGAGAGGCTGGGCCCGCAGTTCCGTGCGGAAGCGGGTCAGCGGCGTGGCGGCCAGGAGCCCGGTACGCCGCAACCGGCAGCCCTCCACCTCGATCGCCACCGTGCCGTCGAGATCGGCCACCGTGAGATCCCAGCGCACCTCGTCGTCACCACGTGCCCGTTCGCGCACGTGAAGCAGCCCCTCAGAGGACGGCGACCGCCACACCCGCACCGAGCCGATCGCCGACGGCAGGAAGCCGTTGCCGAGCAGGAGGGTCTCCACCAGCCAGTGCACGCCGACCTGCAGCGCGCCGTCCAGCAGCACGGGATGGACGTGATAGCGCCCTTCCGCCTGCTCGGCCACGCCGTAGGCCCCCAGCGCCTCCCCGTCGCCGCTCCACAGCTCACGCAGCACCTGGAACGCGGGACCGTACTCGAGCCCGCCCTTGACCAGCCGCCGATAGAAGTCCTCGACGTCGATCGGGACGGCGATGCGGGCGCGGAGATCGGCCACGTCCAGCGGCGACGGGCTCGGGCGCAGCAGCGGGCGGACACGGGCGCGGAAGTGTTCCTGCGGTTGCCGCTCGACGTCCTCGGTGCTGGACACGATCACCACGCCGGTCTCGGGCGACAACGAGGTCTGCGCGTACGCCGGACGGCCCTGCTCCGGCAGCACGAGGGCACGGGTGACGGCGGCCCGATCGACCTCGACCGCGTCGGTGATCTCCGGCAGCGCCAGCCGCCCTGCGGAGATCGCCATCTCCACGTACCCGGTGATGGGCATGACGGGGGCGCCGCCGATCCGGTGGTCGGACATCCAGGGCGCCAGGGGGCGTTCGAGGCGGCCGTGCCAGGTGGGGTGCGGGGCGGGCAGGCGTTCGCCCAGGAGGGGGTGCTCCAGTTCGCCGGTTCCGCTGGATTGGACCCACGTGTCGGGTCCGCCGACCCAGTACCGTTCGCGTTCCCAGGGGTAGGCGGGCAGGTCCCGTACTGATCCGGCGTGCGGGAAGTACCGGTCCCAGTCCACGCGGGCGCCGCAGGCCATGGCCGTGGCGACGGCGGTGCCCACGGCGGCGGGGCCCGGCCGGTCGCGGCGTACGGTGGCGAGCACGGCCGCGCGCCGGTGTGCCGAGCCGGCGACCCGGCGCAGGTACGAACGGAGCACCGGATGCGGGCCGATCTCCACGAGCACGTCGAAGTCCTCGTCGACGACATGCCCGACGGCGGCGGCGAACCGCACGGGCTCGCGGACGTTGCGCCACCAGTAGCCGGCGGTCAGCTCCGTGCCGGTCACCGGTTCACCGGTCACCGTCGAGATCATCTCCACGACGGCCGGCCGCGGGCTCACCCCGGCGAGGGCGGCGAGCAGCCGCTCCCTGATCGGGTCCATGGCGGCGCTGTGGAAGGCGTAGTCGAGGTCCAGGTGGTGGACGAAGGCGCCCTCTGCCTCCAGGTCGTCGCCGAGCCGCTTGAGCTGGTCCTCCCGCCCGGCCACGGTGACGTCGCGGTCGGTGTTGACCGCGGCGACCTCCACCCCGGGATAGTCGGCCAGCAGTTCCCTGGCCCGCTCCTCCGGCACGCCGATGGCGGCCATCCGGCCCTGCCCCATCGTGCTCGCCTGCGCCGTACCGCGCCCGGCGATCACCTGGGCGGCCTGTTCCAGCGACAGCGCCCCCGCGGTGCAGGCGGCGGCCACCTCGCCGACGCTGTGCCCCAGCACCGCGCCAGGCTCGATGCCGGCCTCCCGCAACGTCGCGACCAGGCCCACCTGGACGGCGAACAACAGCGGCTGCGCCACCTCGGTGGCCGACAACCGCCACTGCTCCGGCGGCAGCGTCATCTCCCGCACCACCGACCAGCCCAGCAGCGGCGTCAGCGCGCGGTCCGCCGCCTCGACGGCCGAGCGGAACACCGGGTCCCGCTCCAGCAGGTCGGCTCCCATGCCGGGCCACTGCGAGCCGTTCCCGGAGAACACGAACGCCACCCGCCCGTGCTCCACCGCCTCGGCCGTCGCCGCGGGCCCGGCCGGATCGTCCTGTCGCAGCAGACAGCGCAGCTCCGCGGCGGTGTCCGCCGGTGAGGAGGCCAGCACGACCGCCCGGTGCGGGTGGTGCCCACGGCGGCGACCGGCGGTGTAAGCGACGTCGTAGAAGGAGTCGCCGAGCCGGTCCAGGTGAGCGGCGGCCCGCTCCATCGCCTGGGACAGAGCGGCGGGCGTCTTGGCCGACACCACGAACGGCCGCGGGCCCACGCGCGAGGGGGTCTCCACCGCGTCGGGCGCGGCGGTGAGCGCCACATGGACGTTGCTGCCGCCGAACCCGAAGGAGTTGACGCCGACCAGCCCCTTCGCGCACGGCCTGGCCTGGGTGGACACGGACAGGCCGAGCCCGTCGAAGTCGATGTCGGGATTAAGCTCCTCGGTGTGCAGGGACGCGGGAATGACCCCGTGCTTGAGCACCAGCACCGCCTTGAGCAGCCCCGCCATGCCGGACGCCGGCTCCAGATGCCCGACGTTCGACTTGACCGACCCGATGGGCAACGCGCCGCGGGTCCTGCGACCGCCCAGCGCCCGGCCGAGCGCCAGGCATTCGGCGGCGTCCCCGGCCAGGGTGCCGGTGCCGTGCGCCTCGACGTACACGAGGTCGTCGGGGTCCAGGTGCTCGTACACCTGCCTGAGCAGCGCCTCCTGGGCGTCCGGGTTCGGCAGGGCCAGCCCGTTGGTGTGGCCGTCGTTGTTCGTGCCGGCGCCCGCGATCACCGCGTGGATGCGGTCACCGTCGGCCACCGCGTCGGACAACCGCTTGAGCACGGCCACGCCGCCGCCCTCGGCCCGGACGAACCCGTCTGCCCGCGCGGAGAAGGCGGCGCACCGGCCGGTCGGCGAGAGCATCCGCGCCTGGCTGAACCCGATGAAGTGGCCCGGCGTGAGCAGCACGTTCACCCCGCCCGCCAGCACCACCCCGCTGGTCCCCTCCCGCAGGGTGCGGCAGCCGCGTTCGATCGCCAGCAACGACGACGAGCACGCGGTGTCCACCGCCATGCTCGGCCCGCGCAGGTCGAACGCGTGCGACAGCCGGTTGGCCGCGATCGACAGCGTCGCGCCCAGCATCATGTACGGATTGACCGTCTGCCCGTGCAACATCTGCTGCGTGCCGTAGGAGGTGTCGGAGATGCCGACGAACACCGCGGTGTCGGTCCCCGCCAGCGTGGCCGGGTCGATGCCCGCGTCGTCGAGCGCCTCCGCCGCCATCTCCAGCAGCAGCCGCTGCTGGGGGTCCATGGCGGAGGCCTCCTTGGGCGAGATCCTGAAGTACGCGGCGTCGAACCGGCTGACGTCCTCCAGGAACCCGCCCGCCCGGGTGTAGCTCCTGTCCTCGAACGTCCTGCCCTCGTCGACCCACCGATCAGCGTCGAAACGATCCGCCGGCACCTCGGTGACCAGGTCGGAGCCCTGCTCCAGCGCCTGCCACAACCCGTTCAGGTCATTGATGCCGCCAGGCAGCCGGCATCCCACGCCGACGATCGCGACAGCCGTCTCTTCGCTCACCCTCATACCCGCCCCCGGTCGCTCTCCGTATGAGATCAACTACTATGCGGCGTACGGGGGCGGGTCAACGTGCCTGGCCGCGTCACCAGCGGACGAGAACGGTTCCCGCGCTGATTCCGCTGGCCAGGCCGACGAGCGCCACCAGGTCCCCGCGATGGAGGCGGCCACCGGTGGCCGCCAGGTGCAACTGCATGGGCAGGGTGGAGGCGGCCAGGTTGCCGTGCTCCTCGATCGTGACCATGACCTTCTCGCGCGGGATCCCGGCCAGCTCACAGACCCACCACAGCGACGCCAGCGACGCCTGGTGCACGCAGATGGCGGCCATGTCGTCCCAGTCGAACCCGTGCCGGGCCAGCGGTCGCCGCAGCACGGCCGGGTCGAGTTTGAGCACGGCCACGGCCAGGGCCACGTCATCGACCGTGAAGGCGCCGCTACGGAAACCGCCGAACCTGTCGCGGGTGACCGGCACGACCGCGGCCTGCCAGTGCTCGGACTTGGCGAAGAACTGATGGCTCAGCACGCCGGGCGTCCCGCTCGCTTCGAGCAACATCGCCGTGCCGACGTCGGAGACCGTGTAGGAGGGCACGGCGGCCTTGAAGTCCTCCTCCGACTCCAGGTGCCAGCGCATGGCGGGGGTCGTGACCTCGCCGCCGGCGATGAGGATCGTGCTGTGGCGCCCCGAGGTGATGAAGGCGTCGGCGATCTCGATCGCGTTCAGCGCGCTGTTGCAGGCGTTGCGCACGTCGAAGACCGGGCAGTCGATGCCGAGCTTGGCGGCCACGAGGTGCGCGGTGGCCGGTTCGACGGCGTCGTAGGTCACGCCCGCGAAGATGACGAGGTCGATCTCGGGCGGGGCGTGCCCGGTCTTGTCCAGCAGCTTCCGCGCCGCCGCCGCGGCCAGGTCGGACGCCATCTGGTCGGAGGCGGCGACATGCCGCCGCCGCACCCCGCTGACCTCCTCGATCATGCCCCGCGGGATGTGCACGCCCGGGTTGCGATCGGCCAGCCGTCCTTCCAGCTCGGGCGTGGTCAGGCTGCCCTCGGGCAGTTGGACCGCCACGTCGGTCAGGCGGGTGAACCGTTCTGACATCGTCGACCTCCTCATCGACCGTCACGATAGGAGCGCGATGATCGCGAACGGCGGAGCGAACCGGGCTCTTTGCCCTGTCCTGACATGCGCGCGATCTCCGGCGATCGGGGCTTGCCAAGGGGGCGTGGCCGGGAGACCGTGGCGAGGTGCGTGAGATCCCGGGACCCCCGCCCCAGAGCGACGTCGCGGCCGCGGGCGGCCTGCACACCTACCAGCTCGACCTGCACGAACGGTACGGGCCGGTGGCGCGCTTCCAGCTCCCCGGCGCGCTGGAGGCGGTGTCGGTGGCCGACCCCGTGCTGCTGGAGGCCACGGCCGCGGTCAACGAACGGCCGGACCAGCTCTTCGAGTTCCTGGCCCCGCTCTGTGAGGCGGGCAACCTGCAGACCCTCCCGGCCGGCGAGCACGGGCCGCTGCGCCGGGCGCTGCTGTCGGTGCTGGCCGGGCGGCGCTCGCACGAGGCGCACTTCGCCGGGTTCACCGCGCTGGCCACGGAACTGGCCGATCGGTGGGCGGAACGCGCCGCCGCGGGGCCGGTGGAGTCGCAGCGGGACCTGAGCGAGTTGTCGCTCCGGATGATCTGCCAGTACGCGCTCGGCGGCGGCATCGACGACCCCGCGCGGGTCGTGAGCGCGTTCGAGACCGTGCTGACGGTGTACCTGGGGGGCCTGCGCGAGGGGGACGAGGAGTCGGAGCGGGCGCTGGCGTACCTGCGTGAGGTCGTGGACGGCGTGCTGGCCGGCGGCGGCAGCGACCTGGTGGCCGCCCTGGTCAAGGCGGACCTGAGCCCGGCCCGGGTGCGTGACACCGTGCTGATGATCATGCTGGCCGCGCACCACACGACCGGCGTGGCTGTCTCCTGGACCCTGCACCTGCTGTCCCGGCACCCCGAGGCGGCGGCGCGGGTGGCGGCGGAGCTGGACGAGGTGCTGGGTGAGCGGGCGGCGCCGGAGTACGCCGACCTCAAGCGCCTGACATATCTGGATATGTCGCTCAAGGAGTCGATGCGGCTCTACCCGCCCGGCCCGTACGGCGCCCGCGAGACCACCGAGGACCTCACCCTCGGCGACTACCACATCCCGGCAGGCACCACGATCTTCTACCCCTTCTGGGCCGTGCACCTGAACCCGGACCACTGGCCGGACCCGCGGGCGTTCATCCCCGACCGGTTCACCCCTGAGGAGCAGGCCAAACGCCCCCGGTACGCGTTCATCCCCTTCGGCCTGGGCCCGCGTAGCTGCGAGGGGGCCGGGCTGGCCATGGTGGAGGCCGAGCTGGTGCTGGCCGTGCTGCTCAGGAGGTTCCGGTTCGAGCCGGTCGCGGGCCATCCCGTGGTGCCCGTGGAACGCTTCGTCCTGTGGGCCGAGAGCGACATCCTCCTGCGGGTGACCGAGCGTCAGATGGGCCAGTAGAACAGCAGCACGACGAGGGCGAGGGTGAGGACGATGAAGCCCGGGGTCCTGGGCTTCGTGGCGGCCTCCCTGCGGGCGGAGATCACCAATGTGACGATCATGGTCAGGGCCGCCAGCAGGTGCAGCCCGTACCAGGCGGGGATGGGGACCCAGCCCCAGCCCAGCGAATCCACAGATCCGTAGCCGCCGAGCACTCCGAGCACGACCAGGCCCAGGCCCGCCAGCGCGAGCACGTACCGGAAGTGGCCGAGCATGGCCCAGAGAACGGCTCCCACCACGAGCAGGGAGGAGAACTGGTGGTGCAGCTGGCGGAAGAGCAGGCCGCCGCGCACGTCGAAGCTGATCCGGAGGCTGGAGTCGTACGCCTCGCTCATCATGACGCCGCGCAAGGGCTCGTAGCCGCCGTCGTAGGCCACCTGGTCGCCGCTGGGCGAGTAGTAGAAGGCCAGGTAGGCGCCCGTGACCAGGACCATCACGAAACAGTAGATGAGCATCTCGCCCACGAGCTGCCTCGCGCGCTCGACGTTCACGTCCGGACCACCTTCTCGACGGCTCTCCGGTACGCCGGCCACCCCCGCTCCACTCCGCCCGCCCAGTCCCACTCGTGCCGCTCGACCCCGAACTCCTTGGCCTCCGGCACCCGGCCGAGTGCCTCGGCGAGCTGGAGGTAGGACAGGCCGGCCGCGGCCAGCTCGGCCTGCTGGCGGCACAGGTCCGCGAGGGGCGCGCCCATGGCCTCGTCGAACGGGAGTCCGCCGAGGGCCGCGTACAGGGCGTCCACGAAGTCGTGCGCGCTGCCGGGCAGCAGGTCCACGCGCCGTGACGCGGCCGGCGCCGGTTCGCCGATGGCCGCGTACACGGCGGTCAGGTCGCCGTTGAACCAGTGGTTGGCCGCCTTGGCGGCGAAGCGGGCGAACTGCTGGTACGTCGGCGCCCTGCCGTTGGCGGCGGCGAACTTGTCGTGCTCGTAGGAGACCCCGTTCAGCTCGCTCTGCCACCGATGGCGCAGATACTCCTCGAAGTACCGGTTGCTCCACCCCTGCCGGTGCCGCGTGACGATGTCGCGCAACGGCTCGAAGCCACCACGGGCGTGTTCGAGCTCGTCGAAGAGGCTGAGATGGATGGGTGTGCCGGCCTGTTCGAGCTCGGTCAGCACGCGACGGTAGTGGCCGCGCAGCCCGGGCACGGTGGTCCGGGAGGCCGGACCCTCACGGACGAACCACACCGTGAGCGCCACGCCATGCCAGAACTCCCCTGCGGGACCCAGGGTCTCGGCCATGAGCCGGTGCGGATAGGGCTCGCTGACGATCGTCTCCGGCCAGCGCGGCAGCGTGAGGCCGTCCCACAGCGTGTTCACCTCCTCCACCAGGTCCGGGGTGAGGATCCAGCGGTAGAGCTGCCGGATGGGACCGAAGCCCGTTTTGATCGTGTACGGGCCGTCCTCGATCAGCCCCCACAGCGGATGCATGCCCGGCACCTGCCGCGCGTGCACGGCGTCGAACTGCCCCCACCACCGCCGCAGCACCTCGGCCCGCCGCTCCACGGCCGGCACCTGGGTCGGCCGCGCGGCGGCCGGCAGGGCGGTCACGATCTTCTCGGCGGGGTTCTGCGGCAGCTCCACGTAGTCGAGATAGGCCGGCCAGTCCCCGCCGAAGTACGCGCTCAACGCCGGCTGCAGGGCCTTGGTGAGCACCTTGCGGGCCGGCGGCGTCTCACCGCGCCCCTTCTTCAGCGTCGCGCTGACCAGCTCCTGGACACGGGCGGCACGAAAACGTGCCGCCGTGCGTAACGGGTCGGCGCGGCCCAGCGCGTCCAGCAGGCCGATCCTGGCCCGCGCCTGGCCGGCCCGGTCGAGCCGGTTCCACCCCCTGCCGTAGGCGAACGGCTCCAGCTCGGCGGCCAGGCCCATGGAGGCGTACATCTGGGTGATCATCGCCCAGGTCTCCTCCTGCTCGGCGGCGGGCTTGGCGGAGCCGGAGGCGCGGACGGTGATGGGGGCGAGGAGGTCGTCGAACAGGGGGATGAGCAACGACCAGGCCGCCAGCGCGTCGGGGGTGGAGCCGAGGTGCACCCTGGCGACGTCCTGGCCCGCGAGCGTGACGGCGTGCCAGGGATGGTGCCGCAGGTAGGCGGGCAGGTTGAGGACGCCGGCCTTGAGGGAGAGCTGCTCTGCCAGGTACCAGGCGCCGCGTCCCCGCTGTGCGGACAGGCTGTGGGCCTCCTGGATGAGGATGCGTTCCTGCGGGGTCAGCGTGCTCAGGGTGAGGGCGTCGCTGTTCTTGATGCCCTGCTCCCCAGGCACGACGGCGACCGGGCGGTGACCCGCGAGGGCGGCCGAGAGCACGTTCGCGACGAGCCGGTCGAGCGCCGCGAACCTCGTGTCCTTGCCGGCCTCGCCCTCCAGGCTCAGGAACGCGTCGGGTTCGGCCGCCGCCAGGGCTGAGGCGTAGTCAGACATGAGCGCTCCCCTCGGCGTCGAGCGCCGCCGCCTTCCCCTCCAGCTCCTCGCTCCGGTAGCCCTCCCCGAACCGCTGCGCCCGCCGGCCCACCGCCACGGCGTCACGAAGCGCGCCCTCGGTCTCCAGCAGCCTCATCCACGTCTCCACGGCCGCGAGCCGGGAGAACCCCCGCGAAGGGTCCCGCTCGTCCATCGCGATGGCCTCGGGAGCTGCCTCGATCAGAGTGAGGTCCAGGGCGGCGAACGTCTCCACGAACCGCAGCCCGTCGGGGGCCGGCCGCCGCCGCGCCCACAACTGCCTGACGCCGCCCTGCAGCAGGTGGTGGTAGTCGGAGGCGATGCCCGGCAGCTCCATGCCCTCGAAGATCCACCGGACCAGCTCGTTCGTGTCCATGACCGTGGTGTCGGCGAACGCGCGGCGGTGCGCGGGCGAGGACGAGGACGAGGCGTGGCCGTCAGGGGTCGGCCAGTACAGGTAAGGGGAGCCGGGCTCCTGAAGCGGACGCACCTGAGCCTCGGGCAGCCGGGACCGATCGACGCCCGGACTGCCCGGGAAACCGATTCCCGGGATGTCAGCCATCCGCGCATACCACCGTGTCACGACGTCCCTTCCGATGAGCGAGCCAGGAAATCATCGTCCGCCGCCGGGCGAGCGTTACGGCGTCCTGCCATTGACATCGTTCGCACTCCTAACTAATTTACTTCGCACTGCCAACTGTTCGCAATACGAAGTAGGTGAGTGAGATGTCACGCGATACGAAGGCGCTGGCCGCGCTGATGACGGCGGTCTTCAGCTACGCGCTGATGCAGACCGTGGTGGTGCCCGCGCTGGGGTTGCTGACGCGCGAGCTGCGTACCACCCCGGCCTGGTCCACGTGGATCCTCAGCGCCTTCCTGCTGTCCAGCGCGGTCCTGACGCCGCTGCTGGGGCGGATGGGCGACCTCTACGGCAAGCGCCGGCTGCTGCTCGGCGTCCTGGCGGTGTACACGCTCGGCATGGCGGGGGCGGCGGTGGCGCAGGACATCGGGCAGCTCATCGCCGCGCGGGTGGTCCAGGGCTCGGCGCTGGCGCTGGTGCCGCTGTCCATGGCGCTCCTGCGTGGGGCGATGCCGCCGGCGCGGCTGCCGTTCGCGATGGGGCTGATCTCCGGGATCGTGGGCGCCGGGGCGGGCGCTGGGCTGGTGGTCGGCGGACTGCTGGCCGACTACCTGTCGTGGCGGTCGTTGTTCGTGCTCGGCGCGGTGCTCGCGCTGGTCAGCCTGCTGATGGCGGTCCGGTGGATCCCCTCGGGCGAGCCCGCCGCACGGGGACGGCTCGATCTGCCTGGAGCGGCACTGCTCGGGCTGGGGCTGGTCGCGTTGTTGCTCGCGCTCACGCTGGGGCCGTCATGGGGGTGGACGTCGGCGGGGGTGCTCGGCCTGTTCGGGCTCGCGGTCGTGGCGTTCGCCGTGCTCGTGGTCGTCGAGCGGCGCAGGGACGACCCGCTGATCGACGTCGCCGAGCTGACCGACCGGCCGATGTTCATGACCCACGCGGCGGCCTTCCTGTTCGGCGCGGGGTCGTACTTCTTCTACCTGGCCATGCCGCTGTTCGCGCAGCAGGATCCGGCGGCGACGGGGATCGGCTTCGGGGCGAGCGTCACCATGGCGGGGCTGCTGATGTTGCCGGGCATGCTGGCCATCATCCCGGCCGGCATGGTCGTCGGGCGGATGGCCGCCGCTTGGGGGCCGCGCTGGCCGCTCGTGGCGGGGTTCGCGCTGGCGGCGGCGGGGGCGGTGCTGCTCGCGGTGGCGCACGCGCAGATGTGGCAGCACCTGCTGTTCTACGCGGTGGTGGGCGCGGGCTCCGGGCTGGCGATGGGCTCGTTGCCCAAGCTGATCGCCGACATCGTGCCGCTCAGCCGTACCGGCACCGCGAACGGCGTGAACAACATCGTCCGCACGGTGGGCAGCACCGTGGGCAGCCAGCTCGCGGCGGTGGTGATCGCCTCGGGCGTGTCGGACGGCGCGTTCACCACGTTGTTCTGGCTCGCCGCGGCGGCCTGCGTGCTCGGCGTCGCCATCGCCCCGCTGGCCGTGGCGCCCCGCGCGGCCGAGGTCGCGCGGTGATCAGCGGGACTTCGGGTCCAGCCGGTCGCGTACGGCGTCGCCCAGCAGCACGAAGGCCAGCACGGTGAGGGACAGGGACAACGCGGGGAACAGCAGCAGGTGCGGATGGTTGAGGAAGGCGTCCTGGGCCACGTTGAGCTGGACGCCCCAGGAGATGGCCGGCGTCTTGAGCCCGACGCCCAGGAACGTCAGCGCCGACTCCGCGGTGATGACGCCGCCGACGTTCAGGCTGGTGACGGCCAGGAGCGGGGCCAGGGAGTTGGGCAGCACGTGACGGCGCATCACGCGCAGCGGGCCGGCGCCGAGGGAGACGGCGGCCCGTACGTAGTCGAGGTTGACGCAGCTCAGCGCGCTGGCCCGCATCAGACGGGTGGCGCCGGGCCAGCCGAACAGGATCAGCACCGACGACACCACCAGCGCGTCGCGGCGCTGGATGGTGGACAGGATGACGATCATGCCGACCAGCGCGGGGAAGCCGAAGATGACATCCATCAGGCGGCCGATCAGCATGTCGACCCAGCCCTGGTAGTACGCGGACACCACCCCGAGCACCATCGCGATCACCACGCAGCCGAGCGTGACCAACAGGCCGATCAGCACCGAGGAGCGGGCGCCGTGGATGACGTTGGCGTACAGGTCGCAACCCTGGATGTCGAAGCCGAACGGATGCCCGGCCGTCGGCCCCTGCCTGCTGAACCGCAGGTCGCAGACCCGGGGGTCGCCGTGGCCGAACAGGCCGGCGAACAGGCCGGGGAAGGCGGCGACGAGCAGGATCAGGCCCACCAGGACGGATGGAACGACGAGACGCGCCCCGAGTCGGCGGGACACCTTTGTCCGGGTGAACAAATCGGCAAGGACTTCCTGTCCTGAAGCCACATGTCCGTGGGGGCCGGACGCTGATTACTGTCCCGTACATGCCTGACCTCCCTTCCCTCTCTCCCTCCGATCTGGCCGGTTTCGCGCGCCGCTTCGCGGCCGACCCTCAGCTCAGGCGCATGCAGAACGCGATCGCCAACGTCGGCGTCGACCAGGTGGCGCTGGACCACGAGGTCGCCGTCGGCACCGGGCTGACCATGTCGCACCGCATCGACGACTGGAAGGCGACCGACCAGAAGAAGACCGGCCGCTGCTGGTTGTTCGCCGCGCTGAACCTCATGCGGCCGGGCGCCGCCGCCCGGCTGGGGCTCAAGGAGTTCGAGTTCTCGCAGAACCACGCGATGTACTGGGACAAGCTGGAGCGGGCGAACTACTTCCTCGAATCCATCATCGCCACCGCCGGCCTGCCGATCGACGACCGGCTCGTGGCCTTCCTGCTGGGCATGCCGGTCAACGACGGCGGCCAGTGGAACATGGCGGTCAACGTCTTCACCAAGCACGGTGTCGTACCCAAGTCGGTCATGCCGGAGACGCAGTCGTCCTCCGACACCGCGAAGATGAACCGCCGCCTGCGCGTGACGCTGCGCCACGGCGCCAAGCGGCTGCGCGAGCTGCCGGCCGACCGGCGGCGCGCCGCCAAGCTGGAGATCCTCGCCGACGTCCACACGATCCTCACCATCCACCTCGGCACCCCGCCGGCCACCTTCACCTGGGAGTGGACGGACCGGGACAAGGAGTTCCGCAGTGACGGCGAGCTGACGCCGCAGGAGTTCATGGCCAGGTACGTGGACCTCGACCTGTCCGCGTACGTCTGCCTCGTGGACGACCCGCGCCCCGAGCACCCCAGGAACGCCACGCTGACCGTCGAGCACCTCGGCAACGTCGTCGAGGGCGACCCCGTCCGCTACCTCAACGTGGACATCGGCACCGCCAAGCGGCTCGCCATGGAGACGATCGTGGACGGGGAGCCGGTCTGGTTCGGCTGCGACACCGCCCCGCAGTCGAACAGCGAGCTGGGCATCTGGGACGCCCGCCTCTACGACTACGAGAGCGTCTACGGCGTCCGCACCGACCTGGACAAGGAGGCACGCGTGCGCTACCACGACTCCCTGATGACCCACGCGATGCTCTTCACCGGCGTCCACGTGGTGGACGGCGCACCCAGACGCTGGCGGGTCGAGAACAGCTGGGGCACGCAGAAGGGCGACGGCGGCTTCTACACGATGAACGACTCCTGGTTCGACGAGTACGTCTTCGAGGTCGTCGTCCGCAAGGACCGCCTCGACCCCGGACTGCTGACGGCGCTCGACGCCGAACCGCTGGTCCTGCCCGCCTGGGACCCGATGGGAGCACTGGCATGACGCGCAAACTCGATCTCGTCGTGGACAACGCCGACATCCTCACCATGGACCCCGCCCACCCCCGCGCGAGCAGGGTCGGCATCAGGAACGGCCGCATCGCCGGCCTGGACGACGACCTCGACGGCTGGGACACCGCGGAACGGATCGACGCCGGCGGCGCCTGCCTGCTGCCCGGCCTCATCGACGCGCACACCCACCTGGAACTGCGCGGGCAGGCCATGTCCGCGCTCGACATCGGCGCGTGCACGACCCCGTCCGGCGCGCTGGAGCTGATCGCCAAGGCCGCCGCGGGCCGGCCGCGGGACGCCTGGATCGAGGTCGGCGGCTACGACCAGGCGGCGATCGGCCGCCACCTGACCGCCGCGGAGCTGGACGTCGCCGCCGGCGGCAGGAGGGTGTGGGTGCGCCACATCTCCTGCCACGCCTCCGTCGTCTCGACCGCGGTCCTGGCGGCCGAACCCGACCGGGAGCTGGTCGGCCGTCCCCGGCTGGCGGCCGGGCTGCTGGAGGAACTGGAGCAGAACGTCGTACGCCGGCAGCGGCTGCCGTACGCGGGCGGTGAGCTGGGCGAGGTCATCGCGGCGGCGGCCCAGGAGGCGCGCAGGCAGGGCGTGACGTTCTGCGTGGACGCCGGCAACGGCGGCGAGGTCGGCAGCCTCAGCCCCGTGGACGGCGCGGCCTACCTGGACCTGCACGCCTCCGGGCGGCTGCCGGTGCGGATGGGCCTGATGCCCAGCATGGACGTGCTGCGCGAGTTGCCCGTGCACCGCGACGACCGCTACCGGCGCGGCATCGACCTGGGGCTGCGCAGCGGGTTCGGCTCGGACTCGTTGTTCCTGGCCGGGCAGAAGGTGGTGCTCGACGGCGGCATGAGCGTCGGCACCGCCAGGATGACCGAGCCGTTCGCCGGCCTGGACGGCCTCGGCACGTGGCGCGACGACCCCGAGGCGATGGCGGAGGCGATCGTGGACGGCCACCTGGCCGGCTGGCAGATGGCCGTGCACGCCATCGGCGACGCCGCCATGGACCTGGCCGTCGAGGCGTTCACCAAGGCGCAGCGGACGCTGCCGCGGCTCGACGCCCGGCACCGCATCGAGCACGGCGGCGCCATCCGGCCCGACCACGTCGCCCGCGTCGCCGAGCTGGGCGTCTCCGTGGTCACCCAGCCGTCCTTCCTCTACGACTTCGGCGACCGCTACACCGAACTGCTCGGGCCCTCCCGCGCGGGCTGGCTGTACCGGGGCCGCTCCCTGCTGGACGCCGGCGTCCGGCTGGTCGGCAGCACCGACCGGCCGCTGCCCGGCACCCCGCTCAGGGCCGTCCAGGCGCTGGCCGAGCGGGCGTCCAGCTCGGGCCGGGTGTCAAGCCCCGAGGAGCGGGTCACCGTGCGGGAGGCGCTGGAGGCGTTCACCGTGCACGGGGCCTGGATCACGCGTAAGGAGCGGGTGCTCGGGCGGATCGCGCCGGACTTCTGTGTGCTCGGCCGCAACCCGCTCGACATCGACGTGTCCGAGATCGCCGCCATCCCGGTCCTGGGGACGGCCGTGGACGGCGAGTTCTCCTGGTACTAGGAGCGGAATGTCGCAGGCCAACACCCCGGCCCGCCCTGGTTGCCCCCTCCGCAGCCCCGTAACCTATGCGGATGGATCACGGAGCTTGCGGGACGAACGGAACCGCGCCGGGTCCCACTCTGGCCGCGATCCTGGAGACGCTCGGCTCGCACGCGCTGCGCCTCGTCACCGACGCCGGCCGGCTCGACGCGCGGATCGGCGAGATCGTCGTGAGCGGGCCGGGAGAGCCACTCCCGGCCGGCGTCGCGCCGCTGCTGCTGCTCACCGGCGGCGGCTCGCCGCTCCAGCCGATGCGGGACACGATTGACCGCGAGCCGGTCGATCGCGGCGGCGAGCCCGCTCGACCGGCGGTTCGCGGAGGTGGTGGCGGGCGATCTGTTCGCCCTGTCCAACGCGATCGCGTCGGCGGTCGGCGGGGCCGTGGCCATCGAGGACACCGGCGGCCAGGTGCTCGCCTACTCCAACCTGCCGCGCCAGGAGATCCTGCACACGCTGGCCGACCGCCCGGAACTGGTCGAGGAGCTACGCCTGAAACCGGTCACCGCGCTGGTCGAGCACGACGCGCTGCACGGCACCGCGTACGCGCAGACGCTCCTCGCCTACTTCGGCGCGCTGGGCGACAGCCTGCGGGTGGCGAGTGAGCTGGTCATCCACGAGAACACGGTCCGCTACCGGGTGCGCAGGGCGCGGGAGATGTTCGGCGTCGACCTGAGCGACCCCGACAACCTGCTGGCCACCTGGCTGCAACTCCGGCTCCTCCAGCTCCGCTCCGACGCCCCCTAGCCCTTTGGACGCTCGCATATGCGGCTGAGCGCGGCGGCCATGGACCGTCTCATGCGGCGGGCGGCACGATAGGGGCATGTTGGTACTCGCCCTTGTCACCCTCGTGCTGCACGGCGCCCTCGCGGGCCTGTTCTACACCTTCTCCATGTCCGTCATGCCGGGCCTGAACGACATCGACACCGGCCAGGCCGAGGCGGCGATGCGCAGCATCAACCGGAAGATCCTCAACCCGTGGTTGTTCGTCGTCTTCCTGGGCTCGCCGCTCGCGGCGCTGGCGGCCGGGATCCTCGCGGACAATCCGGCCGCCCTGTGGTTCTTCGCCGCCGCCGCCGTGAACGCCGTCGGCTCGTTCCTGGTCACCATGGCGATCAACGTGCCCATGAACAACGCCCTCCTCGCCGGCACGATGTCCTGGAAGGACTACGCGCCGAGGTGGACCCGCTGGAACACGGTGCGAGCCGTGGCCTGCGTGGCCAGCCTCGCGCTGGCCGGGGTGGGCGTGGCCGGGCTCTAGTAGATGCGGTACTTCTTGCCGCAGTTGTCGAACTTGCCGGCCCAGCAGGTGAAGGTGTACACCTTCTTGATCCCCCGGCCGTTCCAGGCGCCGACGACCTTGCCGTCCCAGGATCGGTTGAACTTGTGCCAGGAGCCGTTCTGGTAGAACTCGAACCAGACCCAGCCCTTCTTGCCGCCCTTCTTGTCCACGCCGTACCACTTCGTGTAGACCTTGCCGCCCGACTTCCAGGTCTTCCCGAACGTGTACGCCTTGTGGTCACTGGAGAAAAACTTGCCCCAGTTCGTTCCATTGGACTGAGTCGAGGTCTGCGTGGCCTGCGTGGTCGCCTGGGCGGCGGGGCTGACAGCGAGGCCGGTGACGGCCATCGAACCGGCGAGCGCCGCGACCGTGATGATCTTATGCATTGTGGGTTCCTCCCCTGTCGGTGCTGCCGGAGTGGCCCGGCAGGAAGGACAGTACGGAGGACTGGCACGATCATCTGTGCAGGAATCCACACATAGAACGTGATCAGGAACACGTCATCCGGCGGGCGCTCTCGGACGAACGCTCTAGAAGTGCTCCTTGCGGATGACGCCGTGCACACCCGTGGTCCGATCGACCACCTGGGACACCTCGAAGTTCGTGGCGGCCGACAGGTAGGCGTAGGCGACGGCGCGGTCCATGCCCTGGTCGTGCTCCAGGAAGTCGAGCGCGTTGACGACGGCGCGCCGCATGGCGACGTCGAGGTCGTTGACCTGCCCGTTCTGGGACCCGTCGGGGTCGGACAGACCGATCGGCAACCACGCCTCGTCCGTCTCCCCGAACGGGTAACGGAAGGCGACAGAAGGGGCGTCCCCCGGTCTGCACACGGTGAGCCGGAAGGTGGCACGCAACGAGCCCTCCATCGCGGTCAGCGCCACCTCGCCGCCACCCATCGCGTGGTGGGGGTCGCCGGTGTAGAAGAGCGCGCCCTCGGCGAACACCGGCAGGTAGAAGGTCGCTCCCACGCCGAGCAGGTTGATGTCGATGTTGCCGCCGCCCCGGGTGGGCGGGATGGAGTTGAGCGCGGGATCGGTGAGCCCGCTCGCGCCTGCGAAGGCGACCCCCATGATCCCCATGAACGGATTCAGCGGAAATGTCACCTCTTTCGACCTTCCGCGTTTCAGCACCCCCCGGCCCCGGCGTACCGGGGTGAACACGGACACGTTGCCGTACCGGGTGGGATGCCCGGTCGGCCGCCCATCGGTGCCCACGGGCGGCATGACCTCGTCCAGGGTGATCCCGTCCGGCGCGCCGCCCGAGGAGGTCCTCGCCAAAGCGCCCTTGCCGTGCCTGCTCGACACCACCCCGTACGGCACGCGGGGCATCAGCGACAACATCTCGACCTTGAGCACGTCGCCCGGCCGGGCACCGTCCACGTGGATCGGCCCCGTCACCACGTGGGGCCCGTCGACGTCGAAGTTCCTGGTCGTACGGGAGTAGTCGCGGGCGATCGCGACGGCGTCCTGGAGCACGTCGGCGCGGGACACGCCGTGCTCCTGGAAGTACGCGACGGGATCGCGCCCCTGGTCTTCGAGTATGCCCTCGTGCGACACCGTGTCGATCGTCACCGTCTCGCCCGAACGCATCCTCAGCACCGGCTCGCTCGCGAGCGACGGCACGTACCCCCATCTGACCTGCTCAGGTGTGGACGGGAGGTAGTGCCTACCGTAGATGGGTCCCTTGCGGGGCTGCAGGATCTCGCGGGGCGCGGTGGCGGACTCGGCCAGCAGGCCCGCGCCGGGGATGATCGAGGCCGCTCGCAGGAAGTTCCTTCGTCCGAATTTCGTCATGCTTCACCTCGGATCGATCATTGAGCACGCCTGTTACGGCCCCGTTACGCGATCGGCGGTGAAAGGATCAGAGGAAAGACTGATTTTTGCGAAAGGCATATGACATGGCGCCGAACATCGCGACGGCCAGCCGCGTGGAACTCCCCGACCTACTCGAATTCCTGCGCCCCCGGCATCACGGCCTGCTGTCCACCACCCGTGCGGACGGCCGCCCGCAACTGTCACCGGTGAGCTGCGGCGTGGACGCGGACGGCCGGATCGTGGTCTCCACCTACCCCGACCGCGCCAAGGCCGTCAACGCCCGCCGTGACGACCGCGCGTCCATCTGTGTCCTGTCCGACGACTGGAACGGCCCGTACGTGCAGGTCGACGGGCACGCGGAAGTGCTGGACATGCCCGAGGCCCTGGAGGGGCTGGTCGAGTACTACCGGTGCATCGCGGGCGAGCACCCCGACTGGGACGAATACCGCGAGGCCATGCGCCGCCAGGACAAGTCCCTGATCCGCATCCACATCGACCGCTGGGGCCCCATCGCCACCGGCGGCTTCCCCGCCCGCCTCAGCTCCTGAGCAGTTAGGCGAAGGGGTCATACCTTCCTGACGACTATCACGTCAGGGACCAGCTTTTCCAGGTCGTCCACATCCGAGGTGAGAACGGTGATCTGTCCCCTCTGCTGTCGTGCGATGACGGCGAGCACAGCGTCGATCGCATACTTGTGGCCATGCACCTCGGCATGGGACAGAAGCCGGCGGGCCTGGCGGGCTTCATCTTTCCCGATGACGGCGACATTGAGCCGCGAGAGCACCCAGTCCCAGCGCTGCTCGGTGATCCTGCCGTCATACGCCTCGACCATCGTCATGGGAGAGGTCACCACCTCCGCATGGCCCCGGGCCGCGAGTTCGAGCCAGGCGATCATCTTCCTGTCGCCCCGAACGGCAAGCGACAAGGCTTCGCAGTCAAGCACCAAGACCCGCCGTAGCGGTTGCGCGTGCTCGCCTCTTCGCTTACTCACGCAGCCGCGCCCTTGCCGTGCCTACCGCCGGCGCGGCGCTCATGCTCGGCGTCGAGCTCCTTCAGATCCTCGATCGCCGCCGCACGCTCGTCATCAGTGACCGGGCCGTACTCTTCCCCCAGCCAGTCCACCAGCTCCAGCAACCGGTCCCGGTCACGCTTGAAGCGCAACGCCTCGGCGACATACGCGGACAGGCCTCTTTCCGCCGACTCCGCACGGATCTCCTCAAGGAGTTCCTCGGGAATCGTCACCGTTACCTTCTTACTCGCCATACATGAGACCATACTTTATGTATCAGTCTCCTTACCAGGCCATGCCGCCTCAGCTCCTGAGCAGTTCGCGTGCCAGCGCCTCGCTCCACCACCGCTCGACCCGATCCGGTGACCAGCCCCGTTCGGTCGTGAACGTGGTGTAGACGTCGATGCTGCACATGCCCGCGTACAGGTCCACGGCCGTCGGCACGTCCAGCCCCTCCCGGAGCGTGCCGTCCGGCCAGGACGAGAAGACCGCCACCCGCGTCTCGTCGGCCCGCCTGCGCCCGTCGCGGTAGACGCCGGCCAGCTCCGGCTCGGCGCGGCCGGCCTCGCGCAGCAGCGTGATCACATCGCCCGCGCGTTCGTACAGCCTCCTGTCGAAGCCGGCCATCACCGCCAGCTGCCGCTCGGGGCTCGCGCCGGCCGCCTCCAGCTCGGCGAGCTGCTGCGCCACGTCCGCCGACACCCCGGCCGCGTCCGCCAGCGCCCGGGTCAGGCCGGCCTTGTTCCCGTACACGGAGTAGACCGTCGGCACGGACACCCCCGCCTCGCGCGCCACGTCGCGCACGGTCGTCGCCGCCCATCCCCGATCGACGAACAGCCGGCGCGCGGCCTGGGCGATCCCGGCCCGCGTCTCCATCGCCTGAGCCGTACGGCGGAGGGAGTCGTAGCGGCGCGCTTGTCCACTCATGACTTGCACCCTAAGCGTTTACGTGGCTTATATTGAATATAATCCTCAGAAAGGGAATCTGGATGGACTTCTCCCGGATCAGCGGCCTGGCCGCCATCGGCTTCGCCGCCCTGATCGTCGGCGGAAATTTGATCATGGTTCCGTACGGGCTGCCGTTAACCGGTGCCCCGCAGGCCGAGGTCACCGCCTTCTTCGGCACGAACGGCGGCATCGTCGGCCTGGCCTCCGCGCTCGGCCCCGCCACCTGGTTCCTGGCCACGCTGTTCGGCGCGGGCGCGGTCTCCGTCCTGTGGCAGTCGGAACGCGGCTGGGCATTGACCGGCTTCGCCGGCCTCATCCTGCAGAACGTCACCTTCACCGGTGTCGTCGCGGCCCGTCTCGCCCTGACCAGAACCGCCGCCCCACCCCTCTGGGCCCTGCACGACGGCGTCTTCACCCTCAACGGCACCTTCCTGGCGCTCGCCATGGTCGGCCTGTCCGTCGGCGGCCTGCGCGCCCGGCTCATCGGCCCCTGGCACGCCGGCCTCGGGCTCGTGGCGGCCGCCCTGCAGTTCACCTCGGCCAGCCTCGCCTACGTCGTGATGCAGGGGTCGCTGGGGTTCGTCGGGCTGGCCGGGTGGTTGTTGTGGGTGGTCTGGCTCGTGTTGTGGGGCGTCCGCCTGCTCCGCGTACGGTCTGTGGAGGCGGTCACACCATAGCCAGGTAGGCGGCGAGCTCCTCGGCCGAGGAGGTGGCGATCCCGACATATCCGTCGGGCCGGACGAGCGTGTACCGCTCCCCGCCGTACGGCTCCGCCGTCCGGTACGCGCGCACCTCCGGCCCGGACGTCGGGACAGGTTCGGACATCGGCACCGGCCCGGACGTCGGCACCGGTTCAGGTGACAGCAACGTGAAGTGCGAACCCCGTAGCAGGTCGAACATCCGTACCCGCGTCCCGTCGGCCAGCCGGAGCGGCCCATCGGGTACTCGCTCGCCGCCTCGCCGGGCCAGCGAGCCGCCCCGGTAGCTCAGCGAGAGCTGGTAGGTCTCCTCGTCCCTTTTGTAGGACTTCTTGTCGTGCAGGTCCACGCTGAGCCCCAGCACCCGGGCCGCCACGGGCCGCCGCTCCTCCTCGTAGGTGTCCAGCAGCCCCTCCGAGGCCCCCGCCAGCACCCGGGCCAGCTTCCACCCCAGGTTGTAGGCGTCCTGCACGCCGGTGTTGAGCCCCTGCCCGCCCGTCGGCGGATGCACGTGCACCGCGTCACCGGCCAGGAACACCCGCCCGGAGCGGTAGTGGTCGGCGAGGCGGATGTTCACCCGGTAGAAGGACGACCACAGCAGCTCGGTCACCCGCACCCCGCGCACCATCGACCGTTCCGCGAAGGTCCGCTGGTACCAGGAGAGGGTCTGCTCCGGCTCGACGCCCGGCTTCAGGGTGGCCAGCAGCTGGAAGGTGTCGGTGCCGGCCATCGGGTACAGCGCCAGCATGCCCTTGCCCGGACGTACCCAGACGTGGATGTGCTCGCGGCCGAGCCCCTCGACCCGCACGTCGGCCAGCGCCATGCGCTCCTCCTCGCGCGTCTCCCCGCTGAAGCCGATGCCGAGCGCCTTGCGTACGGGGCTCCTGCCGCCGTCCGCCGCGACCAGGTAGCGCGCCCGGACGGTCTCGCCCCTGCTCAGCCGGGCGGTCACCCCGTGCGCGTCCTGGTCGAAGTCGACCAGCGCGGCGCCGTACTCCACCTTTGCGCCCAGTTCGGCCAGGCGCTCGCGCAGCACCGCCTCCGTCCGCCACTGCGGGTGCATCATCACCGTCGGGTACGGCACCGCGTCCGTGACAGAGGCCGGCTTGTGCATGCGAGCCTGCCAGATCGGCACCCTGCCCAGCCTGACCCGGAGCGACGGGTACGGAGTCGCCGTCGCCAGCACCGGGCCGATCACGCCGAGGTCGTCGAAGACCTCCTGGGTACGAGGCTGCAGGCCCTTGCCCTTGGACCCCCCGGCCGACTCGGGGGCCTGGTCGACGACGCGGCAGGAGATGTTCCTGCGGGCCAGGTCCACGGCGAGGGTCAGACCGGTGGGGCCTGCGCCGACGATGAGCACGTCCGTTGTCTCGTTCATGCCTCCACCGTGCCGGGGCGCTCTGCCGGATCTCTGTCAGCGGCTGCCATGGCCACGGAAAGCATTCGCGCGCTCACCCTGCGTACGGCATCCTGGTCGCGTGCGACCTCCCTGGACCGCGACGGCGGTGGGCCTCGCGGCCGGTGGCGGGCTGTTCAGCCTGGGGATGCTCCTCTACGCCAAGGGGCCCGAGGCGGCCGACCACTGGTCGGGCGTCCTGTCGGCGTCCGTCGCCGTCCTGGTCGCGGCGGCCTCGGTGATCGGGTGGCTGCGGCGGCGCGACCAGAGCGGCGAGTTCCAGGCGGGGCTGCTGGCCGCCAGGGTGACCGAGCGCTGCGCCACCGAGGAGCGACAACGACGGCTCCTCGACCCCTTTCCGCTGCCCGTGTCCTGGCACACGCTCGGCCCGCCGGTCAGCGACCACTGGTCGGTCATCCGCCAGGGCGGGGGCGACGGGCCGCTGCCGCTCGACGGCACCCTCGACGACCTGCATCGCGTCGCGACCACGCTGGTGCCGTCGGGGCGGATGGTGGTGCTCGGCGCGCCCGGGTCGGGCAAGACCAGCCTGATCATCCGGTTCGCCAGGGCCTGCCTGTCCGCGCGTGCCGCCGACGCCTCCCAGCCCCTGCCGGTGATCCTCAGGTTGTCCACCTGGGACCCGGCCGCCCGGCCGCTGCGGCGCTGGATCACCGAGCAGGTGGAGCAGGACTACGGCGTGGCCGGGCTCGCCTGGGACGAGTCGATCCTGCCGGTGCTCGACGGGCTCGACGAGATGCCCCCTGCGGCACGGGGAGCGGCTCTTCGCGCCATCAACACCGCGTTCGCGCCCGGCGTACCGCTGATCGTGACCAGCCGCACCGGCGAATACCACGACGCGGTACGCGACGCGGACGTGCTCACGGGAGCCGCCGTGATCGAGCTCGACCCGCTCTCCCCGGAGGTGATCTGCGCCTACCTGACGGGCGCCACCCGGCCCGATCGGGTCGGGGAGTGGGAGGAGGTGTTCGACGACGTACGGGAGGAGCCGGGCGGTCCGCTGGGCGCGGCGCTGTCGGTGCCGCTCAACCTGTCGCTGGCCCGCCTCGCCTACGCCGACGGCGACCATGGCCGCCCCGGTCACCTGCTGGGGTTGCTCGCCTTGCGGGGGCACCTGCTCGACCGGCTCATTCACGTGCTCTATCCGGAGGTGCCCGACGGCGAACACGCCTGGCGCCGGAGCGACGCCCGCCGCTGGCTGGCCTTCCTCGCCCGGCACCTGCACCGGCGCGATGCCTATGACCTGGCGTGGTGGGAGCTGGGCAAGGCCGTGCCACTGCGGGCCCGCGTGGTCGTCTGGGCGGTCGTGGCCGCGATCGTGTTCGGCGCGGCCAACACGCTCGCCGGGCTTCCCTGGAGTCTCACCGGGAGATTCCACATGGGGGAGGACCTGCTGTGGGGCCTCGGGGTCGGGCTGCTGGCGGGGGCCGTGAGCAGCCTTTGGGCGCCCTTGTTCCCGAGGGTGCCGAAGTTCCATCGTTTCACCGTTCGCCGGACCGGGCGGGCGCTGCGGTGGCGCCTGTTCGGCGGGCTCGGCGCGGGGCTGCGGCGCGGGCTGAGAAGCGGGGTGGAGTCCGGGGTGCCGGCCTTGGCCATCGTCATCCTTCTCGCCGGATTCGTCCTGGACCCACCCACCGCGTACGACATTTCCGGCTATCTACGGCACTATGCCTTCGTCTTTGTGCTCGGCTTCATGTTCGGGTTCTGCTGCGGCTTCGTGTACGGGTTCATCGCCGGATTCGGCGCCGAGTTCGTCACGGTCTTCGACGACCTCGACGCCTTCAACGCTGGGAGCGGCGCGACACCCGCCGAGACCCTGCGTGCCGACCGGGCCTGGACCGCGATCGTCGCCGCCGCGACCGTGGCCATCACCGCGTCCGTGACCGTCGTCTTCGCCCTCACCCTGTTCGAGGGCCCGCACGACGCCTGGACGGTCACCGGCCAGGCCATCCGCTTCGGCCTGGCGGGCGGTCTCGGCCCCTCACTGGGCACGGCCTCCTCACAGTTCCTGCTCGCCCGGCTGTCGCTGGCCGCCTCAGGCCGCCTGCCGTGGCGCACCATGGCCTTCCTCCAGGACGCCGCGACGCGGGGGGCGTTGCGGCAGGTCGGCGGCACCTTCCAGTTCCGCCACGCCCTACTCCGCGACCGCCTGGTCGGCGCCGAGACCCCGGCCCGCTCGGACCGGGTGGCGGCCCAGTAGAGATCCGTCAGGCGTACTGTGGATGGTGTGCGCTCAGGGCGCCGCCGGTCCGCGGGAAGGGCTCAGCCCACCTGACGGTCATCGAACGACCCCGGCGTGACCTCTTTTCCCGGCCTGACCATGCGGACACCAGGCCAGACGGAAAGGAGGCCCTTGTGCCCGTACATCGTCTGCCCGACAACCCCAGCCTCGAACGGCTCCGCAAGCAGGCCAAGACGCTGCTCCAGTACACGAAGGCGGGAGTCCCCGAGGCGCGCGGGCTCGTCGCCGAGTTCCATCCCCGGCCGCCGGAAACGCTCAAGCTGGCGGACGCGCAGCTCGTCACCGCCCGCATGTACGGCTTCCCGAGCTGGCCCAGGCTGAAAGAGCACATCGGCACCGTCGAGCGCTACTCCCGCTCACCGCACCGGGTCCCGCCGCGCGAGGAGCCGCCGGAGGAGTTCGTACGGCTCGCCTGCCTCACGTACGGCACCGACCACCCCGGGCAGGCCGACCCCATGCTGGCCCGGCACCCGCACCTGGCCACCGCGAACGTCTTCACGATGGCCGTCACCGGCGACGCCGACGCGCTGGCCGGGATGCTCGCCGCGGATCCGGGACTGGCCCGGGCGCAGGGCGGCCCGTTCGGGTGGGAGCCGCTGCTGTACCTCGCGTACGCGCGTCTCGGCACTCCAGGCCGGTACGTGGCCGCGGCCCGGCTCCTGCTCGACCACGGCGCCGATCCGAACGCCGGATTCCTGTGGGACGGCCTGACCTCGCCGTTCACCGCGCTGACCGGCGCGTTCGGCGGCGGGGAAGGCGACCAGCCGCCCCATCCGGAGGGACCCGCGCTGGCCAGGCTGCTGCTGGAGGCCGGGGCGGACCCCAACGACAGCCAGACCCTGTACAACCTGGGCCTCGGCGGCTCCTTCTCCGACGACACCGCCCACCTCAGGCTGCTGCTGGAGTACGGCCTGGGGCAGGGCGAGGGCGGTCCGTGGCATGCCAGGCTCGGCCCGACGCTGCAGTCCCCGCGGCAACTGCTGCGCGAGGAACTGGCCACCGCCGCGCTGCGGGGCGGTCCACGACGGGCCCGGCTGCTTCTCTCACACGGTGCCGAGGTCGACGGGGTGGGGGAGCATCCGGCGTACGGGGGGCGCACTCCGTACGAGCTCGCCCTGCTCAACGGGCACACCGAGGTCGCCGAGATCCTCGCGGACGCGGGCGCCTCGGCGGCGCTGGACGAGAGGGACGCGTTCATCGCCGCCTGCATGCGCGCCGACGCCGACGCGGCGGCCGGGTTCGGTCCCGGGCCGCTGGCCCGGGCGCTCGCCGAGTCCCCCGGGCTGATCGACCGCGCCGCCGAACAGCGCAAACTCGCGGCGGTACGGCTGCTCGCCGGACTCGGCTTCGACGTGAACCACCTGCACCGGCGTACCCCGCTGCACGCGGCGGCCTGGAACGACGACGTCGAGACCGCCAGGGCGCTGGTCGAGCTCGGGGCCGATGCGACGATCAAGGACGTCGACCACGACGCGACGCCGCTGGGGTGGGCCGAGTACGGCGGCAGGGATCGTGTGGCGGCCTATCTGCGAACCGTGGGAGGCGGGTGAACGACCCGGCTCACGTACCCGCGGCTCCGCACGTACCCGCGGCTCCGCACGTATCCGCGCCCTCGCACGGACGGTCCTCTCGCGCTCCTTGACCTGAGTGGACCGTCCGGCTGGGGCTCGGCATTTCCCGCTGGAGCGCGCGGTCTTCGTGCTGCGGGAGGTGTTCGGGTTCAGCTTCCGGGAGATCGCATCGGCGGTGGAAAGATCCGAGGCCGCGTGCCGCCAGCTCGCGATGCAGGCGCGCCGCCACATGGACGCGGGCCGTCCCCGATTCGAGGCCGACCGCAAAGAGCGCGAGGAACTCGCCGGACGATTCTTCGACGCCTTCAAGGAAGGCGACCTCGATGGGCTGCGGGAGCTGCTGGCCGCCGACGTTCACATGATCGGTGACGGTGGCGGTAAGGCACCGCAGGTGGCCGCCCAGATCGTCGGCATCGAGAACGTGGCCCGGCTGCTCGCCGCGCTCGTCCCGCCGTTCCTCCGGATCGGCGGCGTCGTGGAGCCGCACGAGTTGAACGGTCAGCCGGGCGCGATCTTCCGCGACCGGGACGGCAGGGTCGTCAACACCTGGGCGTTCGACATCTTCGGCGGGCAGATCCAGACGATCCGTACGGTGAGCAATCCCGACAAGATCGGCCACATAGGTCCGGTGGCCGACGCCTGGGCGATCTTCCGCGAGGCGACCGGCCCCGCCGGCCCGCGGATTGACGGCGAAAGCTGACCGCGCCGGGTCGCCCCAGGCTGCTCGATCTCGACCCGGGCGGGTGATCACGCCTGCGACACGCTGCACATGGGCATCATGCGATAGAAAGCGCGGACGTACGGAGGAAATGTGAGCAGATTAGGACCGATGCGGGTAGTGGCTGCCCTGGTGTGCGCGATGGCCCTGGCCGCGGGGCCGCAGGGCGCGCATGCGGACACGGCTGATCCCGCGAACTGGCCCACGCCCCGGTTCATCACCTACAACGTCAAAGGGGCGGCGCAACCGATCTACGCGGGCAACCGCCAGGCTTGGGCGGACAAGATCGTGGGTGCCATGGACTACTGGAACACCGACCTGATCATGTTCCAGGAGATGTGCTACGGGCAGTACCAGACGCTGCGCCAGGCGGTCGGCGACGCGTACGACTCCGTCTGGGGCGCCTCCCTGGCCTCGGCCTCCGGCTGTTCCCAGTGGGGGTCCGACAAGCGCTTCGGCCTGGCGATCTTCGCCAAGGGCGGCCCGGGAACCATCGACAACGGCACCCGCGTCGTCCACACGCTGCCGAGGCCGGCCGGAGGGGAGGCGCGGATCGAGCTCTGCGCGCGGACGGTGATCCGCTCCCATTCGGCCTGGGCGTGCAACACGCATCTGGACTTCCACGCCGGCAACAAGGAAGCGCAGGCGGCAGCGGTCGCCGCCCACACCGACGCCTACGTCGACGAGGGCTATCCCGTCGTGCTCGCGGGCGACTTCAACATGTTCCCCACCGAGGCCCCGCTGAAGCACCTTTACGACCACCACGGCGGGACCGGGCTCTTCCAGGAAGTCGACGAGAACGACAAAGCGCACTTCACCGGAACTGAATGCCCTCAGTCCGGCGACCGGTGCCGCAGCGGCGAGGCCACCGAGGACCCCGTGTGCTCGCCGGACACCGACCAGACGGGCAAGATCGACTACATCTTCGTCAGCGCCCTGGCGTTCGGCACCGTCCGGGGCGACGCGGCGGCGTGCACTCCCGGGCTGTCCGACCACCACCTGCTGCGCGGCGCGGCCGGCTGGGCCTAGTTCTCCAGGTGAGTTCTGCACCGGTGGTCAAAGTGTTGGTCCTCAGCGGACGGCCGCAGCTGGAAATCCACGTCGATCGCAGGCACACTTTCCCAGCTCACGCAGCAATCGGGGACGCAAAATTGTCGGTGGCGACCGGCATGATGAATGCATGACCGACGCTCCCCCCACCACTCGTCTCGCCGACGCCACGGCCTACGCCGAAGCCGTCCAGCTCGCCGTTGACTCCGCGGCGGCCTACTACGCCGACGGCACTTCCACCCTCGACGACGACGCCTACGACCAACTGGTCCGCGGCATCCAGGCGTTCGAGGAGGCTCATCCCGAGCAGGTGCTGCCGTCCTCGCCGACCGGCAAGGTAGCCGGCGGGGCCGTGGTGGGCGACGTGCCGCACACGGTGCCGATGCTCAGCCTGGACAACGTCTTCGGCGCCGACCAGCTCGCTGACTGGGCGGCCTCGCTGGAGCGTCGGCTGGGCCGCCCGGTCACGGTGTGGAGTGTGGAGCCCAAGCTCGACGGCCTGGCGATCTCGGCCCGCTACCGGCACGGCCGCCTGGCCCAGCTCGTGACCCGGGGTGACGGCACGGCGGGCGAGGACGTCTCGCACGCCATCGGCACCATCGTCGGCCTGCCCGACCGGCTGGCCGAGCCGGTCACGGTGGAGCTGCGCGGCGAGGTCATGATGACCGCCTCCCAGTTCGATGACGCCTGCGCCAAACGGCAGGCGCACGACGGCACCACGTTCGCCAACCCGCGCAGCGCCGCCGCGGGCACGCTGCGCGCCCAGGACCGGCCGTATGTGTGCGAGCTGACGTTCTTCGGCTACGGCGCGCTGCCCCAGCCCGACGACACCGGCGAGCTGGCGGTGCGCCTGCGCGAGCTGCCGCACAGCGAGATCATGGGGTGGGTGAGCGCGCAGGGTGTGCAGACCACCGCCGCCACGCCGGTCGCGGGCATCGTCGCCGAGACGCTGGAGCGCGTGCAGGAGCGCGTCGAGGAGATCGCGGCGGCCCGGGCGGCGCTGCCGTTCGGCATCGACGGCATCGTGATCAA
Organism: Nonomuraea insulae; assembly: GCF_042656245.1. Lineage (NCBI taxonomy): Bacteria > Bacillati > Actinomycetota > Actinomycetes > Streptosporangiales > Streptosporangiaceae > Nonomuraea > Nonomuraea insulae. Next base: position 170,452 of record NZ_JBHSPA010000017.1, on the reverse strand, counting down.
GTGCGACCTGGCCGCCGACCAGGCCCAGGCCGGATTCAGCTCACGCGCCCCGCGCTGGGCGACCGCCTACAAGCTGCCCGCCACCGAAAAGATCACCAAACTCCTCGCCGTCGAGTGGAACACCGGCCGCACCGGCGTCATCGCCCCCCGCGCCGTGCTCGAGCCGGTCATGCTCGACGGCAGCAAGGTCACCTACGCCACCCTGCACAACGTCGCCGACATCACCCGGCGCGGCCTCATGATCGGCGACAGCGTCACCGTCTACAAGGCGGGCGACGTCATCCCGCGCGTCTCGGCCCCGGTGGTGCACCTGCGCACCGGCGACGAAACTCCCATCGAGATCCCGCAGGTCTGCCCCCGATGCGGCGATGCCATCGACAAGTCGCAGGAGCGGTGGCGGTGCGTGCGCGGGCGCGAATGCCAGATCATCGCCTCCATCGTCTACGCCGCCGGCCGCGACCAGCTCGACATCGAGGGCCTGGCCGAGAACCGCATCAAGCAAATGCTCGAAACCGGCCTGATCGCCGACTTCGCCGACCTGTTCTTCCTGACGCGCGAGCAGTTGCTCGGCCTGGAACGCATGGGCGAGACCAGCAGCGACAACCTGCTCGCGGCCCTCGACCAGGCCAAGTCGCGCCCGCTCAGCCGGGTGTTCTGCGCGCTGGGCGTACGCGGCACCGGCCGCTCGATGAGCCGCCGCCTGGCCCGCCACTTCGCCACGATGGACAACATCCGTGCGGCCGACGCGGAGGCGATCCAAGACGTGGACGGCATCGGCCCGGAGAAGTCCCCCGTCGTGGTGGCCGAACTCGCCGAGCTGGCCCCGCTCATCGACAAGCTCATCCAGGCCGGGATGAACATGACCGAACCCGGCGCCACCCCGCCCACCGCCTCGGAGCCGGACGCCGGCCCATCGGCGGACCTGCCGCTGGCGTCGATGTCGGTGGTGGTCACGGGCGCGATGACCGGCCCTCTGGAGGCCCTGTCGCGCAACGAGGTCAACGAACTGATCGAACGAGCCGGGGGCAAGGCCTCCTCCAGCGTCTCCGCCAAGACGTCCCTGCTGGTGGCGGGCGAGAAGGCCGGCTCCAAGCGCACCAAGGCCGAAACCTTGGGGGTACGCATCGTAAGCCCGGAGGAGTTCGCCGACGAGGTCAGCGCGTTCCTCCTTTGACGACGTCACACCGGGCCCCATCACGTCCGGGCACCATCACGTCCGGCGGCGGAGCCAGGCGGTGGCGCGATGGGCTACGGGGCCGAGCAGGCTGACCTCCTTGGTGGCCTTCTTCAGGGCCTTGACGGCGTTCTGCGACTCCGCCGTGACCTTCTTCAGCTCCGCCGTCGTACGTCGCAGCTCGACGGCGAGCCGGTCCACGTCGCTCGTTGGTGAGGCGGGTTTCGGCTTCTTGCGCTGGTTGACGCGTACGAGGTTGCGATCGCCGAGCACATCCGTCGTGTGCCACAGGTCCTCACGCGTGCCGAGCCATGCGAGCAACCGCTCCTGGACCGGTACCGGATCGCCCCACGTCCCGTACAACTTCTGGGAGCTGATGCAGACAGGCGCAAGCCCGAGACCGGCGACGGCCTCCCAGACGGCGAGCGCGACGCCCGGCGTGTGCTCGCTGCGATAGTCGTCGAAGGCGACGATCCCACCCTCCTTGAGCACCGTACGCGCGGCCAGGACATCGCCCTGGACATGCGTGTACAGATGGGAGGCATCGACGTGGACGAACCTGCAGGTGTCCGCCTTCACATGGTCGAGGATGACCGACGTGGGGCCGTGCACGATCTCGGGCAGGGCGGGGTGGACGCTCAGGTAGTTCTGCTCGAACTTCTGGCGGGTGAGGCTGGCGTACGACCTGGTGGTCTCGACGTCGTTGTCCGCGTCCGGGGCGTCCGACTCGAACAGGTCGCAGACGGTGAAATTCTCTCCTGTACGTACGTGGCTGCCGACCAGGACGGCGCTCTTGCCCAGGTACGTACCCATTTCCAGGACGTCACCAGGACGGTCATCCGACAAGAACCACTCGAACAGGCGTTGATCGGCCGGCCAGAACCAGCCGGGGATGCGCTCCAGCGCGGCAGTGAGATCCGGTGCTGACATGCCCGGACGGTAACAGCCCCGTTTCCCGAGCTTGAAGAGGGTTTGCCGCATGGCCATCGAGAGGTCGCCGAGAGTTCGGACAGCGCCACGTTCACGCCCAACCCCGGTCACGTTCGAAGAGCCGCCATGACACTGAATCCGAACGACTCCGTTTCTTCGTAAAACATGGGGTCATGTCTAGTTGCATGACCTTACGTGGTAGTTCGAGAGGCGAAGGAGTCGCATGAAAACGAACGTACGCCTGTCGCAGGGGCTTGGAGCGGTGCTGGTGGTGGGGGGTGCCCTGGTGGCCGCCGCAACCGGGGCCAACGCCGCCACGCTACCGGTCCCGGACAAGCCTCACTTGATCAGCGCGGTCGCTACCGGTTGCACGGCGCCCTGCGCGTCGGGCCGGGCCGGGCAGGTCACGCTGACGTGGGAAAGGTCGCAGATCCCGGCGGGGGCCCCGTCCGATACGGTCGTCCTCTATCGCGAATACGCCAACGGCTTCAACATCGGCGGGCCGACCACCGTCAGGCAGACTGCCAAAACTGTGGAGATGTCCTTCCCGATCTGCTCGGCGGTCAACAGGCCTTCACCGGAGTGCTACTCGGCACGGGTTGACGCGCTGAAGGGTGACGAGGTGATGACTGTCGTCGCCTTCGCGGTAAGCGGGAACCCGGACGACGGCACGCAGGCGATAAGCGCCGCGTCGGCGCCCAGCAACGGTCTGGTCCCAACCCGAGGGTGATCAGAACTGGATTCTGCACCGACGCCGCCCTGGCCCGGCATATATCAGCGAATAAACCTCACTTCCCAGAATTCTCCCCATACAAAACCGACGATTCCGGGCCACTTCCATACGCGTACTCGCAGGCGAGGATTTTCTGTCGGACCCGTAGTTCATAATCGCCATCGGCACCGTTCTTCAGGAGGAATCGATGGCGAGGCGATCCGGGCGCGGCAGGCGTCGGCGAAAGTCGACGGGCAACGGAGGATTGTGGCTGTTGGGGCTGGGAGCCGTCGTGCTCGCGGTCATCCTCGTGGCCCAATACATCGCAGAAAACCCGGGATGGGCGATGGTCATCGCCTCCCTGGCGATCGCGGCCCTAGGCGGCGGCCTTTTCCTGCGATATCGGGTCATCCAAACCCGGCGCGTGCGTTTTCTGGCCGCCAACACCGAATTGGCGAAGGTCGACCTCATGACCGGCACCCAATTCGAGCATCTGGTCGCCGAACGCATGATCGCCGAAGGATTCCGGCGCGTCCACGAACGGGGTGGCAGCGGTGACGGCGGCGTCGACATCACCGCCGTCGCACCCGGCGGCACACCATACGCCATCCAGTGCAAACGCTACGGCGGCACCGTCGGCGCACCCCAGGTCCGCAACTTCCTCGGCGCCCTGGCCAACGCCTTCACCGGGCACACCGGGGTCCTCATCACCTCCGGCCGCCTCACCCGCCAGGCCCGCACGGAGGCGCTCAACGCCCGCCAGTCCCTGCACGTGCTCGAACGCGACCTCCTGGCCGACTGGCTGATCGGCAGAAGCACGCTACTCCCCCAGCGCGACGCCACCAGCCGACCCACCCCCCAGCCAAACCCCGGCACCCGAAACACCCCATATCCAGCACCGTTGACAGAAGGAGAGGAGCTGACGGGCTGAACCGGTCGCAAGGAGGAGGAGCGGCTCGTAGGCCCCGACCGCCAAACACATAGCCCGAGTGATCGACGCAACCCGTGGCGTTGGCGAGCAGAGGCGGCGCGCACTTGGTGCATCGCCCGAGTGATCACGCCTCCCGGGAGCGGAGGATGGCGTCGAGAGCGGCGCGTACGGCGGCGCGTGTCGGCTCCAGGGCGATCCCGTGCTCGCGCAGAAAGGCGCTGGACTTGTCGCGCAGAAGGCCGAGGAGCATGTGCTCGGTGCCGATGTAGTTGTGCCTGAGCTCCGCCGTTTCCGTCAGCGCCGCCTGCAGGGTGCGACGGGTCTCGGCGCCGATCGGAACCGTCGCCGGCGATCCGGGCCCGGTGGGCAGGCTCTGGTCCAGAGCGGTACGGAGCGCGGCGGGGTCCACGCCTTGGGCGGCGATGGCCAGGACGGCGAGGGTGTCCTGGTCGTCGAGGATGCCGAGCAGCAGGTGGTCCGTGCCCACCGCGGTGTCGCCCAGGCGGCGGGCGTGGGCCTCGGCCCGTTCGAGGGTCTGCTTGGCACGCCCCGTGTACCGGTCGAACGCCCCCGACTGGGCGAGGTCGGCGACGGTGAGGCTGGACCAGCGGCGCCCGTACCGTTGCTGCGCCGCCTGCCGGCTGATGCCGAGATGGTCGCCGATGTCGGACCACGAACAACCCTCGGCTCTGGCCAGTTCGACGAGGTAGCCGAGCAGCCGGTCGCCGAGACCCTGCAGGTCGGACAGCACCCCTTCGGCCACGGTGAGGCGGGTCAGGGCGTCGGCGCCCGCGCTGCGTTCCTCGACGATCGACAGCAGGGCGGTGAGGTCGGGTAGCTCTGGCACCACACCATTATGACTGTCAACATATGCCTTGACAATTCTGAGACGTCAATGCGAGCGTTGACGCCATGGATGTTGGCTTGCTGGCAGAGGCGCTGGACGCGTACGTACCGGAGATCATGGGGCACTGCGGGACACCGGGGCTGTCGGTCGCGGTGGGCGTGGGCACGGAGGTGGCGCTGGCCAGGGCGTACGGGCTCGCGGACCTGGCCACCGGCCGGCCCATGACGGTGGACACGGTCGGGCCGACGGGCTCGGACTGCAAGACGTACACCGGAGTGGCGGTCATGCAGCTCGTGGAGCGTGGCCTGATCGGGCTCGACGACCCGATCGACGAGCACTTTCCCATCGTCAACCCGCACGGAGCGCGGCCGATCACCCTGCGGGACCTGCTGACCCACCGCAGCGGCCTGGGCACCAACATGGGCAACTGGGATCGGCTGCCGCCCTCGCCGCTGGGCGAGCATCTGCGGCGGGTGTTCGCGGCCGGGCGCTCCGACGCGTACGGGGGGACGGTCGTGCCGTTCTGGGCGGGGCCGGTGGGAGCCCAGTACACCTACAGCAACGTCGGGATCGCCCTGGTCGGCCACCTCGTGGAGTTGCTCAATCCCGACGGGGTCACGCTCTCGGAGTGGGTACGGCGGCACGTGTTCCAGCCGCTGGCGATGGACTCGACGGTGTTCCCGAGGGCGCAGCACCCCGACTTCGTACCGGCCGGGATGCTCGACCGCCGCTCCACCGGGTACGCCACCCTGCCCGGCTTCACCTTCACCCTCCCCCAGATGTACCCCGGCGACTACCCGGCAGGCTCCGCCCTCAGCACACCGTCCGACCACGCCAGGTTCGTGCTCGCGCTGCTCAACGGGGGAGGCGGCGTGCTCAAACCGGAGACGGCCGAGCAGATGATCACGACCCAGGCGTCCGGCGGCACCCTCATGGGGCCGAACCAGGATCACTCCGTCGGGCTCGTGTTCAACGTCTTCGGCGGCGAACACCCGTACATCGGCCACGGCGGCGAGTACCCATGGGGCTGGTGCCACTTCACGCGCGGCTGGACCGAGGACCGGGTGGCGCTGGTGGTCTCCGCAAACCAGTACGACCTCGGCGACCTCCGCCTGTCCGACCGCCCCAGCCACGCGGCCGCCCGACTGGTCGCCGAGATCGTCACCGCCTGGGTCCACGGCGCCGACCTCCGTCCCCGGCGCGGTCCGGCGGCCGCGCGCAGCTACCTGGCCGGGCTGCTGATCGGCGACCGGCTCACCACCCGCCTCGGCATCGCCACGCAGCCGGCTCCCGAGGACGTCGCGCGGATCGCCGAATCGGCAGTCGTCGAGCTGCCGTGGGATGCGGAGGCGTTCCGGCAGGGGGTGGCCGAGGTGCGCATGACCGCGCATCCGCTGCGGGACAACGCCGAGACCGTACGCCGCGAGGTGCCCGCCCATGAGATGGAAGTGCTGAAGCGACAACTTGGCGTGCCGGGACTGGGGAGCAAGTGAGCAACGTCAACGTGGCAGCTCAGCGTGCCGGGACTGGGGAGCAAGTGAGCAACGTCGATGTGGCAACTCGGCGTGCCGGGACTGGAGGGTAAGTGAGCGACGTCGTACTGGAGGCGCTGTCGATCGCGGTGTCGGCCGGGGTGCCGGCGTTGTTGTGGGGCAGTCCGGGCACCGGCAAGACCTCGGCCGTCGTGGCGCTGGCCGAGTCCCTGAACTGGCCCATCGAGGTCGTCATCGGCTCCATCCGCGAGCCGAGCGACTTCGCGGGCCTGCCGGTGATCACCTCCGAGGGCACGGTACGGCTGGCGCCGCCCGCCTGGGCCGAGCGGCTGGCCACAGCCGGGCACGGACTGCTCTTCCTGGACGAACTGACCACGGCTCCCCCGGCGGTGCAGGCCGCGATGTTGCGGGTGGTGCTGGAGCGGGCGGTCGGTGACGTACGCCTGCCGGACAAGGTGCAGGTGGTCGCCGCCGCCAACCCGCCGGAGGAGGCAGCCGACGGCTGGGAGCTGGCGGCGCCGCTGGCCAACCGGCTCGTCCATCTCAACTGGCCGGTCGATGGCAGGCAGATCGCCCAGGGCCTGGCCCTGGGCTTTCCCCCACCACCGCTGACCGCTTTCACGCAACCTCCGTCCCACGCACAGGCGACGGAAGCGCGAGCGACGGTCGCGGCCTTCCTCCAGGTCAGGCCCGCACTGGCCCTGCAGGTCCCGTCCAGCGGCGGCATCTCGGGCGGAGGTACGTGGGGCAGCGGCCCCGGCGGAGGCATGCCGGGCAGCGGCACCTCAGGCGGAGGTACGTGGGGCAGCGCCCCAGGCGGAGGCATATCGGGCAGCGGCAGCGGTGGCACGCCGGGCGGCGGCCCGGGCAGCGGGACGCCGGGTGGCGGCCCGGGGGGAGGTAGGTGGGGCGGCGGAGGCACGCCGGGTGGCGTCTGGGGTGGAGGTACGTGGGGCGGTGGCGGGGGGCAGGGGTGGCCCAGTCCTCGGTCGTGGGAGGCGACGGCGAAGCTGATGGCCGCGTGCAAGGCCGCCGACGCCTCGGCCGATGTGCTGGCCGTGCTCGTGGCCGGGGCCGTCGGGGAGGGGGCGGCGTTGGAGTTCCTGTCCTGGATGGAGCATCTGGACCTGCCGGACCCGATGGCGGTGCTCGACGATCCGGACGCCTTCGAGTTGCCCCGGCGTAGCGACCGGGCCTTCGCCGTGCTGACCTCGGTCGTGGCCGTCGCGGTCGCCGCCGGGGATGTCTCCCACTGGGACGCCGCCTGGATGGTGATCGCCAAGGCCGCCCGTACCGCGCCCGACGTGGCCACCCTCGCGGCCCGCACCCTGGCCGGCCGCCGCCCACCGGGGGCCCGGATTCCCGCGACGCTGCTGGAACTGACGCCGATCCTGCGTGCGGCCGGGTTGTTGTGAGTAGCCCGCCAGAGAAATGGGCGGCTGCCCGGGTGTGGGCCGCCCATCGGTTCCCCTATCTCGCCAACGCCCTGCTTGCCATGGATCCGGTCGTGGTCACCGGGTTCCCTGGGAAGTTGGGGCGGTTTCCTGCTGATGTGGGATGGCACGTCTACATCGAGGTCGCGGAACTGGAGCGGCAGAGCGTGGCGGAGGTCGGATCCTGGCTGGTCCACCAGGTGAGCCACCTGCTGCGGGAACACGCCCGCCGGTATCCGGGCGAGGCCGTCGGGCGGGAGCAACTGGACTGGAACCTGGCTGCCGACGCCGAGCTCCGCGACGCTCTCGGACTCGACAGCCTTCCGGGAAAGGTCACACCTGAGCAGCCCAGCCCGCCAGACGCGACCACACCCGGACGGCCCGACCACGCGAACGGTGGGACGGCCGAACAGTACTGGCGGGCCCTGCGCACGCGGCCCCCCACCGAACACCCAGAGCCCCCGAACGGAGACTGCGGGAGTGGCTGCGACGGGATACCCCGGGCGTGGGAGTGCGGGCGGCCCGGGTTGTCGGCCACCGGGGCCCGGCTCACCGCGCTGGACACCGCGCGCCGCATCCGCGAACGGCTGAACGCCAGCGACGACGTTCCGGCCGGTTGGCTCCGGTGGGCGGACGACGTACTCAAAACCAGGGTGAACTGGCGGCGGCACCTGGCCGCCAGGGTGCGCCACGGCCTGGCCCAGGCGGCGGGGCAGGTGGATTACACCTACAGCAGGCCATCACGCAGGGCCGCCGCGCTGCCCGGCATCGTGCTGCCCAGCCCGCACCGCCCGCTGCCCGCCGTGACCATCCTCATCGACACCTCGGGCTCGATCACCGAAACCATGCTGGGGCAGGCGCTGGCCGAGGTGACCGGGGTGCTGCGGGCCGTCGGCGCCGGGCGGCGGCTGGTGAAGGTGATCTCGTGTGACGCGCGGGCGTACCGGCCGCAGACTCTCAGCCTGGTCTCGGAGCTGCGGCTGGGCGGGGGCGGCGGGACGGACCTGCGGGCCGGGTTCGCCGCCGCGCTGGCCGCGTGCCCGCCGCCGGACCTGATCATCGTGCTCACCGACGGCCGTACCCCATGGCCGGACCGCCCGCCCAGGACCCGGGTGATCGTCGGCCTGCTCGACGCGACCGGGCAGGCGCCTTCGTGGGCGGAGACCGTACTCATCGATTCAGGAGCGTGATGACGATGCCGTTCAGCGAGGAATTCGACGCCGCCGGGATCCCGCCCGAGGAGGCGCGCCGGTGGTGGCAGTGGCGGATGACCCCGGAGGAGGCGTGCGCCTGGCGGCGGGCCGGGGTCCGCGACCCGGCCCTGGCCGTCCAGTGGGCCACCGCCCGCGTCACCCCCGAGACCGTCGGCTCCTGCCGCGCGGCCGGGCTCACCGCGGTGGAGGCGCTCCTCTGGCACGAGTACGAGTTCGGCCTCGACGAGGCCATCGTCCATCGGCGCCAGGGCCGCACCCCGGACCAGGCGTTCCACCTCAAGCACGGCCGCGAACCACGGCCCGCGGGCGATCCCACCGCGCCCGGCGACGCGTTCACCAGCCTCATGGCCTTCGCCGGCGGCGGCGATCCGCGTGACCGGGCCCAGCGGTTCATCGCGCGGGCGGGGAACGCCGACGTCCTGGTGATCTACACCTACCTCAACGAGGAGTGGGTCGACGAGGAGGCCGGCAGGTGGATCGCGTACAACATCGACGCCGCCACCGCGCGCATGTGGCAGGAGCTCGGCCTCAGACCCGGGGAGGCGCGGCGCTACATCCAGCGCGGGCTCAGCCCGATGGCGGTCGCGCGGGCGTGGTGGCAGGCGGGCATCCCGTTCGAGGAGACCGCGTCGTGGGCCGGCGCCGGCCTCACCCCGGAGGAGGCCGCCGACCAGCGCGCCAGGGGTGTCACCGCCGAACAGGCCGAGACCCTCCGCACCCTCCGCGACGACACCTGACGCCACAAGACCCCTTGGTTGTGATGGACGGTGGGTCAGGAAGGGGTCCCACACGTTCGGCATTCCTCCTTGCTGCAGGATGGACGAAGTAGTCAAGTCCGATGCAAACTGATCGCCATGCACGATCATCAACCGCAAAGGAATGCCGCTCTGCCGGGCTGGGAGAGACCGGCATGGGCGTTGATCGGCCCAGGAATCGCCGCGCTCACCGGTCTGTACCTGCTGACGATGCCCTTCGGGCCCGCGGCGCGGATTTCTCTGCAGTCAGATCTCGATTTGTCCAGCCAAACCACCCTGCTCATGACTGCCGTTGCGTACCTGATCAGCGCGGCAGTGGGTGGGGCGCTGGGCGTCGGCCTCGGTGGACGTCTGCTGACGACGGTGGCCACGTCGGCCATCGCCTTCATGATCATCGGTGTGCTGCTGAACGCGTTCGCCCCGGACGCCGGAATCTATCTGACCGGCCGGGTGCTGAGCGGGCTCGGCGCCGGTGGCGTGGTGGGGGCGACGGTGGCACTCGTGCGGCGGGCGGGCCGCCACCGGGGCGCGCTGGTCGCGATACTGGCAGGTCTTGGTGTGCTCGCCCTGGTTCTTGGCCCGTTCGTCAATCATGGGCTGTCGAGCGCGTTGTCGTGGAGGCTGGGATACCTCGTCCCGGTGCTTCCTTTGGCCGTGGGGCTGATTGCCGCTGCCGTCAGCGGATTCGTACTTCTCCTGACCCGGCGACCCGCGCAACCGAACGCGGCCGGCATGCCCTATCCACCAGCCGGGCAATGGAGCGAACGCCCGAGGTAGCCCGCAGATCGCGAGCTACCCATCTGCGGCTGTCAGCCTCGTGCCCCCAGGGGAATGCCGTGGCTTATGCCTCAAGGCCGACCGGTACGAACCCGGTGCCCGCGCGGTAGTTGGGCGACTGGTGCCGGAAGTAGGTGTTGTAGACCTGGCAGTAGCGGCCGCCGCGAGCCAGGAGCGTGGCGTGGTCGCCCTCCTCCACGATCTGTCCGTGGTCGAGCACGATGATGCGGTCGACGTGCTCGATCGTGGACAGGCGGTGGGCGATGACGATCGACGTGCGGCCGGCCAGCACCACGTCGAGGCCCTCCTGGATCTGGGCCTCGGTGAGCGGGTCGACGCTGGCCGTGGCCTCGTCGAGGACCACGATCGCCGGGTCCTGGATGAGCAGCCGGGCCAGCGCGACGAGCTGGCGCTGCCCCATGGACAGGGCGCGGCCGTGCTCGCCCACGTCAGTGCGCAAACCGTTGGGCAACGCCTCGATCCAGTCGCCGCCGCCGACCGCCGACGCGGCGGCCAGCACCTGATCGTCGGTGGCCTCGGGTCTCGGGTAGCGGATGTTGTCGGCGACCGTGCCGCTGAACAGGAACGGCGCCTGCGGCACGGCGCCGATCTGCCGCCGGTAGGAGGGCAGGTCTAGTGTGCGGATGTCGCGGCCGTCGATCAGCAGCCGGCCGTCCTGGAACTCGTAGAAGCGGGTGATCAGCTTGCTCAGCGTCGACTTGCCCGCCCCGGTGTGCCCGACCAGCGCGACGCTCTCACCGGCCTCGATGAGCAGGTCGAAGTCACGCAGCACGGGATGCGCCGCGTCGTAGCCGAAGGTGACCCGCTCGAACTCGATGCGCCCGGCCAGCTCCCCGGCGGGCACCGCGTCGCTCTGCACCACCCGCGGCGGCGCGTCGATCAGCGCGAAGACCCGCTCGGAGGCCGACAACCCTTGCTGGAACTGAGACCAGAACGCCGCGATGGACGTCAGCGGAAACCAGAAGAGCGCGGCGCCCTGGAGGAACAGGTACCAGTCGCCGGCGGACAGCCCGTTGGTCAGCACCGCGGAGCCGCCGAACTGCACCAGCGCGACCGAGGCGAGCCCGGCCACGAGGAACAGCACCGGGAAGATCCCCGAGAAGACGAACCCCTGCCGCAGCGTCACCTGGTAACTCTGCTGGTTGATCGGCCGGAACTCGTCGTAGACCTGCTGCTCCTGCCGGAAGTTCTTGGCCACGGCGATGCCGCCCATGGTCTCCTGCAGGTTGGCGTTGACCCGGCTGAGCGAGCGCTGCGCCCGCCGCGTGCTGGCCCGGGCGAGCCGCCTGAACAGCAGAGCCAGGCCCACCACGATCGGCACGATCAGCAGCGTCACCAGGGCGAGCTCCACGCTGCGCAGGAACAACATCGCCGTGACGAAGACGACCATCAGCACCTGGCTGATCAGGTCCATCGTCAGCGTGGAGACCGTGGCGAAGTCGTCGGTGTCGGAGGTGACCCGGCTGACGATCCTGCCGGACGGCGTCTCGTCGTAGAACGACATGTCCCGCTCCAGCACGGCGTCGAACGCGTCCTCGCGCAACTGGAGCACGACGTCGCCGGTGACCCGGGAGCTGAACCACTGCCGTACGAAGTTGAAGACCCAGCCCACGGCGCCCGCGAACAGCACAGCCACCACGAACATCCAGCCCACCTGGGCGATCGTGCCGTCGGCGATGGCGTCGACGACGAAGCTGGTCAGCAGCGGCACGGCCGCCTGGCTCACCGACGACAGCACGATCATGCCGGCGACCAGGAACATCGTCCCGGCCTTGGGCCGGAAGTAGGACAGGATCCGGCGCACCAGGTCGCGGTCGTTGTAGGTGCGGTCGTAGTCTTCGGCGTCGAGGCCGTCCATGATGAAGCCCATCAGAGAGCACTCCCCTGCTCGCTCGCCAGAACCGGGGCCTCGTCGTCGTCCGGCCCCACGCCGGCCTCGTCGTAGTGGGCGAAGATCCGCCGGTAGAGGCGGCTGCGTTCGATCAGCTCGTCGTGCGTGCCGGAGTCGACCAGCTCGCCGCGCCGCAACAACAGCACCTTGTCGGCCCATCTGATCTGGGAGAGCCGGTGAGTGATCAGCAACGTGGTGCGGCCGTCGAGGATGCGGCCGATGGCCTGCTGGATCTTGTCCTCGGTGGCGGAGTCGATGGCGCTGGTGGAGTCGTCGAGCACGAGGATCGCCGGGTCGGTCAGCAGCGCCCGCGCGATGGCCAGCCGCTGGCGCTGGCCGCCGGAGAGCGTGACGCCGCGCTCGCCGATGACCGTGTCGTAGCCGTCGTCGAGCTCGGCCACGAACTCCGCGGCCTGGGCGTCCTCCGCGGCCCTGATCACCGCGTCGCGGTCAGCCCGCTGGCCGAGGCTGAAGGCGATGTTCTCGGCCACCGAGCGGGAGAAGAGCACGATGTCCTGCTCGATGGTGGAGATCTGGGAACGCAGCGAGTCGAGGTCCCACTCGCGCACGTCCACGCCATCCACCAGGATCCGGCCCGAGGTGACGTCGTAGATGCGCGGCACCAGCTTGGTCAGCGTGCTCTTGCCCGACCCGGTCTCCCCCACGATCGCCACCGTCTCGCCCGGTTTGACAGTGAACGTCACCCCGCGCAACGCCGGCTCGTCGTCGTCGTAGCCGAACGACACGTTGTCGAAGACGATCTCCCCGCTGATGGGGGCGGTGTGCCCGTCGGCGCGCTGCGTCAGCTCGGTCTCCGAGGCCACGATGCTCAGGATCCGGCGCGCGGAGGCGATGCCGATCTGCACCAGGGAGAAGGTGAAGATCGACATCTGCGTGGGGAAGCCGAGCATGACCATCAGCCCCATGAACGCCACCACGTCGCCGACCGTGATCGCGCCGATGCCCTGCAGGTAGAGGGCATGCCACAGGGCGCCGGCGACGGCCCCTGCGAACAGCAGCGTCGGCAGGTAGCGGGCCTGCACCAGCCCGTTGCGTACGAAAGAGTCGCGGTAGAGGCGCGCGTAGGTGCGGAAGCGGCCCCGCTCCTGCCCCTCCTGCGCCATCACCTTGATCACCTCGATGCCGCGCACGGACTGGTTGAGCCCCGCGTTGAGATCGCCGAACTGCTCGCGCATCCGGGTCGACACCGGGTTGAGCTGGCGCATGTAGTGCCAGAGCGCGGCCACGAAGAACACCGCGAAAACGCCGGGCACCAGCAGCAGCCGCGGATCGATCGCGGCGATGAAGACCAGCGGCACGAGGCCGGTGAGGCCGGAGTCGACGATCAGGTCGATGCCCGGCGTGACCATGATGGACAGTTGCCTGATGTCGTTGGCGGCGCGGGCCATCAGGTCGCCGACGCGCTGCCTGTTGTGGAAGGTCTGGCTCTTGCCGAGCAGGCTCACGTAGAGCTCGTCGCGGGCGTCGCGCTCCAGCCGCTTGGCCAGGACCTCGCTGGACAGGCGGGCAACGAGGTCGAACAGGCCGCGGGCCACGACCACGCCCAGCAGGATCATCGCGATCAGGCCCAGCGCCGAGCCCGCCTCGCCCCGCTTCCCCAGCACCGCGTCAAAAGCGGCGCCCGTGAGCTGCGGCACGACGGCGTTGAGCACCGTCATGACGAGCGAGCCGCCGAGGAAGCCGAGCAGGTGCACGGGATGGCGGCGCATGTGCGACCATATCCAGCGCACCGGGCCGCGCCGATCGTGGCGCGGGCCGGAGACGGAGAACTCCGAGCTGTCGCTGGTCATCACACTCAAGCCCCCCGGCCCTGGCCAATTGAACCTCGAACTCGCTTTCTACCATCGGCCACCGACAGTTCTCGAACCCTTTTCCCGGCCGGGCGAGTCCGGGAGGCCGCTGCACGTCTGCTTTCAGGCCGCCTTGACGACGAGTGCGTCGAAGTAGGCCGTGGCGTCCACCGCCCTGAGCCCGATGCCGCCGCCCGGCAGCGGCGAGCTGTCGGGCGAGCACAGGTATCGCGCCTCTACCAGCCGTGATGGCACGCACTGGACCTGGTACGGCACCCGGGTGCTGCCCGCCGGCCCACAACCGCGCATCGGACTGGGGGCCTTCGAGGCCGCAGAGCCGTTGACCGCGACCTTCGACTACGTCCGCTTCCACCGGCCGTGACACCCCCTCACCCTGTCAACGCTCCCGTTGGCAGGGTGAGACCTCCCTGTGTGCCTCCGCCCGGTCGCGGTCGTTCACTCACGCCATGTTCAACCGGAGCCGAACGCGGCACCCCCGTCTCGGCGTGGCGCGGCCCTAGCCGGAGGAAGGGTGTGGCGTAGCGTTTGCTCATGGAACGCATGAGCGACGACGAATGGCGAAGCTTCGTCCTGGCGGGAACCCGCACCGGCAAGCTCGCGGTGACCCTCGACGACGGCACACCGCACGTCACTCCCATCTGGTTCCTGCTGGACGGCGACGAGGTCGTGTTCAACACCTCAGAAACAAGCCTCAAGGGCAAGGCGCTACGCCGCGACTCCCGGGCCGCGCTGTGCGTGGACGACCAGGAGCCGCCGTACTCGTACGTGATCATCAAGGGCACCGTCACCCTCTCGCTCGACCTGGAGGAGATGCTGGCCTGGGCCACGGAGATCGGCAGGCGGTACATGGGCGACGAGCGGGCCGAGGAGTTCGGCACGCGTAACGCCATGCCCGGGGAGTACCTCGTTCGGCTGCACATCGACAAGGTGATCGCCCACCGGAACATCACGGGCTGAGCACCGATCTCATCCCTTTCATCCGCAGATGGCCTGCGCGACACGGTGGTTCTGAAGCATGGAGACGACCTCGCCTTACGAAAAGGACCTCCAGCGCCCCTCGGAGACGACCTCGACGGTGCCGTCGGTCACCTTGATGGCCGTCTGGTCGTCGATGGCGTACGCCGGACCCGCGATGTCGGCGGCCCATCTCTCGGCATCGGCCATGGTGTTCCCCGGCATGAGCTCGTGTCCCAGGTGCGGGAAGATCGAGAAGTCGACGGCCCCTAGGGTGCGGTCGCTTCCGGTGGGCGGCGTCCATTCGACGAAGTAGTCACCGATGCGTGGGGTCATCACCATGCTTCCGGCGCTCACACCCACCCAGACCGTCTCGGGCAGCGACGGCAGGAGATCCGCCAGCCCGGACTGCAACATCCAGTGGCACAGGTACGTCGCATCGCCGCCGTCCACCAGCAGGACGTCAGCCTCCCGGACCCAGGGGACCCAGCGGTCCTCGCCGATGCTGGGCAGTGCGGTGAGCTCGAGGACGCCCACCGACTTCCAGCCCAGGTCGCACATGGGTGCCGGGGTCTGTCCGGCGATGAAGCGCCAGGCTGAGGCCGGCGTGCACATGGGGTGGCCGTACTCCGCGGTAGGGATGCAGAGGGCACTGGAGTCGGCGATCGGCTTGCCCAGCAGGTCGACCAGCGCATCGCGGATGCTCTTGTTCGTGACGCCTCCGGACGTGAGAAGAAGCTTCAAGATGTCTCCTGATTCGAACGCGATGGAGCGGTGTGACGGGTAGACCTGGGACCACCGCGAGACTCATCGCTGCTGGGGGCAGAACTTGCCTGCAACAGGGCGCTCGCGCGGTAGATCAGGATCGAGCGCACGCAGCACCACCGACGCAAGCGGCATGTCTGAAGGTGCTCACGTGCCCGTGCACCCCTGATCGAGGAGGACAGGCGACGGCCGCCGCCTGAGGGCGTGCTCATCGGAAGATCCGGTATACGCGGACGCTCAGCGCGCCGGCCAGGTAGACGATCGTCAGCAGAATCGCTGTGAAGCCCTCAGCCATTTGAGAAGCCGGACGTGGGCGTGGCCCTCACCTGTAGCCACCGACACTTCCTGGGCTTAATAAGTTCCCGCCCGTAAATAACAGTTCCAACTGTCCGTATATCCCTTTCCATGGTTTCTCCATGCCTTTTCGATACACGACCCGGCGAACACCCGAAGAACCTCACTTGCGCTCGTTACGCTTCGTGTGGTCAACTCGCCCGTCGGCAGCCCCAGGGGACCAGGATGGCGACGCAGGAGCAGATCAACGCCGCTCGCCGGCAGATCGAGCAATTGCGTGATCAGCACAGCGGCGACATCCGCGGGCTGATTCACCTCATCGACTCCGGCGCGATGAAAGGTCCCGCAGCTGACAAACTGGTGCGCGACGCCCAGGGCTGGGACCAGGCATACAAAGGCATGTTCAGCCGTGCCCTCGCGATGCTGGAAACTCTCCGCCCGGAGGGAACCGGCTGATGAGCCCGACACCACTCAGCATCGATCCGGCACTGATGACGCAGCTCATCTCCCTGATGAAGCGCCTCAGCGCAACCGTCCCCGAGGTGGGCGCTCAGGTGGACAAAGCACTCGGCTCTGTTCAACTCACTCTGTACGGGCCGGGCACGGCTCGCGACATCGGCCATCAGATCGGCACGAAGGCCCCTGACCTGCAGCGGCGACTCGACCTCATGCTGGCCGCGCAAAAGGTCGCGCTCGACACCTCGAAGTCACTCTGGGCCGACGAGTCCAAGTGGCTGTCCGACACACCCGCCGCCGGTGCCGCCACGGCCAAGCGCCTGGCCGATGCCCTGCGTGCCGGCATGAAGAACGGCACCATCGACAAGAAGACGCTCGCCGAACTGCAGGCGCACAAGGACGACCCGTACTTCGCCGTGGCGTTCGCCACCCAGATGTCACCGCGGGAGCTCAAGCAACTGCTCACGTCGCTCTATCGCCGCCAGACCACCGTGGCAGGCCCCGATCCGGCAGCCGTCGCCGAGCTGGACAAACTGTCGGCCGCCCTGAGCACCATCCTCGGCACCGCCTCACGAGGTGCCGGCAACATGAAGCTCCCCAAGGACTACGTCGACCAACTGCTGAAGCACCTCGACACCCCCGAGACCGCTTTCGCCCTCAACAAGCTCCTGCGGACCGGAAAATTCGACGACGCCTTCCTCCGCGAAGTCGCCACCAAGGTCTACGACTACGAGCGCGAACAGCCTCAAGGCTCCCTGTACTGGCGCAACATCATGCCCGCCACCCAGCCGGCGAACCACCTCCCGGCCGCCTACAAGGACCCGATGGCGGCAGTCGCAGCCGCCCTGGCCAACAATCCTCGCGCCGCCCAGGACTTCTTCACCGACCCCCAACGCAAGCCACTCGACTACCTCATGCGGGAACGCGTCTGGTACGAAGCCACAGACAGCGACCTCGGCCACGCCCTCGAAGCCGCGACGACCACTTTCCGCGACCACGACCTGCCGCCTGACCAATCCCGCGGCCACAAATCAGCTCTGATCGCCTCCTGGGCCATGCGCTTCTGGAGCAACCCCGAAGTCCAGTCCAACCTCCGGAACACCCGGCAGAGCGTGGGCAACATCCTCAGCGCTTACCTCAGCGATGTGAATCGAGTGTCGGTAGATCGAGTGGCTCACAAACCGGGTGTCGTCTCACAAGACCCCGACACGAACCTCAAGGGCACGCAACCTTACGGCGCCATACTGGACCGCGACGGCATCAAGGGCGTGATGAAGTGGGCCTTCGCGAATCCGGGCGTGCTCAAGACGGTAGTAACGGCCCAAGGTCAGTACAGCATCGACGTTCTCAACCAGCGGGCCGCCAAGCTTGCGGAGCAGAATCGCGCCGAATTCGAGCAGTGGCACAAGACCCATCCGCAAGCAACGACCGCCGAAATCAACAATGAGCGCCAGAAGATCCTTGAAGAACGGATGACCGGCTCCGATGGAGCGACCTTCAGTCAGGCCATCGAGAAACTCAGTCACACCTTTTATGTGATCACTGACGCGGGCAACATCGCCAACATCACGAAGGCGGATGAGCATGACAAGATGTTCGCTGCCTTCAAGGACGCCATCACCAGTGTGGCCAATCTGATTCCCGGCCCTCAGGGGAAGATCGCCGGGTTGCTCGTCGACAAGGCCAAATCGCAGGTGTACGGCCAGTTCACAAGCGAGCAAGGAGCGGCGGCACGCAGCCAGGCCAGCTCAACGACCGGTCAGACCATCGACATGTTCACCGACATCACGGCGGACGTGATGATGCAGAACGGCCTCTTCGGCGACGGAGAAGTGCCCGCAAGGACTCACCCACATGCTTCCACGAACAATCCGCGCGGCTCGGCCGGCGACTTCATGAACGGCAACAAGGTCATCCCGTGGAGCAAGATGACCGAGGAGCAGCGTGAGGCTTACACGGAATGGCTCACCGATCCGGAGACCGGAGCCGTGTTCCGCGACCCCTCCAACGCCGTGAATGAAGGCTTCGGCCAAGCGGCCCGTGCCCAAGGACAAGGCGGATGAGAACATCCTTCCTCTCAGCGCTGCTGATAGCAGTGGCGCTATCACTTTCGGCTTGTTCCTCCCCGCCGCCTTCTGACACGCGACCCCTGGGAAACGTGACGGCGAAACCGCAGGAGTGCGGCCTGATCTCCAGACAGGCCATCGCACGAGCTACCGGCCTGGACGGTCTCCTCGCCACAGGAAGCCGGCCGGGAGAACGCTTCGACCGCTGCATCGCTCGAAAACTGCACAGCGACGACATTGGCGCGGAGCTGTCGATCACCTTCGACGACCAGTCCTCCCTTTCTTTGGATGAACTGGAGGGCACCAAGCAACACGATCGCGGGGTGAATCTGCCCGCTGACCTCGGACCCGGCTTCACCGCACAGATCGAGGGCAAGAACGGGCCGAGCACATATGCCTACGCCTGGACTCCTGACACGCGCCGTCGGCTCTCCATCTGGATCACGCCGGGTGCCCCAGGGCGGGACCACCGAGCGGACGCCATTGAGTTCGTCCGCCAGCTCAAACCCATCCTGCTCTCCACGTCCAAATAACGCAGCAACCGACGGACGGTGACTCGATCACGACGGATCATCCGGCGCGCCCGTCCAAGAGAGGGTCCAGGGAAGCTTCGTCCGGGCAGCTGAGAGTCACGCTGTCCCGTGCCCCTCTTCTCTGTCTTCGGAGCGAACAACGCGCCGAATGAACATGAGCCCACCCACCAGGCAGAGCTCGTAGATCACGGACATGCATTCACACGTGTGGTCGCGCACCCGTACACGGTGCGTCCGACGGCTCGTCGTCCGCCAGTCGAGACGCTGATACCCATCCTCGAACGGCGCAGGGTGAGAGCCATGCCAATCCTGGTCAGCCACGACGCGTGTCTCCTCCCGCCGATACCGCAGAGAAGATCGTTCGAGATGGCCATCCACTCGATGCCCAGCAACGTCTGCAGGCCGGCTCCAGCAGCGGAACTTCCTCCCCCAGCACTATGCCGACCGCATCAACCTGAGCGCCATCGCCCTCACACGACAGGTCCGCCCACACCACCCGCCCTTCCTCGTCACCCGCGACGCCAAGCCTTTCGGCGAGCGCGACCACAATGGCGAGCCCTCGCCCACCTTCAGCCAGTTGCCCCTGACTTCCTGTGCGAAGCACAGGCTCATGCCAACCTCCGGCATCCTTCACCGCCACCCGGGCAGCACCCCCGGACGACCAGATCCCGACCGTGAAGACATCACGTGCCGATCTGGTGTGCAGGATCGCGTTACTGGCCAGCTCGACCAGACACGAGACCGCGTCATCACGGACCTGGGAATCCCGGAGCAGCGCGCCGGCAAGCCGTCGCACATTCGCCACTTGTACGCCCTCGCCGGGGAAGTCGCCCCGCCAAGTCATCCCCTTCATCGTCCCGCCCCTCCGTCCACGGACGGCGATGTCCACCGCCGTCTGAAACCGCGTCCGATGTCACGCTGCGCAACCGCCTCGATACTGACATGCACCGTGCAAACTTGCATAGCGAAAACCTGAATCACTCTGAGGTGCGTGTTGCAGGTGTAACCTTCGGGACAGCCGATCGAGGTGGTGAGCATGAGCGGGAAGCGCGGAGTGACGCTCCGAGCCCAATGGCTCGGCAAGCATCTGCGAGAACTACGCGAACGCGCCGGCCTCACGCTCAAAGAAGCCGGCGAGTACCTCCAGCGCGACGGCTCCACGGTCAGCCGCTTCGAGGCCGGCCTCTACCCGGCCCGCACCCCTGACGTCCTCGCTCTCCTCGACCTGTACGGCGTCACAGCACCCCAGGAGCGCGACGGCCTGGTCCGCCTGAGCCGCGACGTATGGCAGAACGGCTGGTGGGACGACTACTCGGGAGACGTGTCCCACGGCATCGTGGACTACGCCTGGCTGGAAGCCCGCGCTGAGAGCATCAGCTCCTTCGACGCCCTCGTGATCCCTGGCCTCCTCCAGACCCGGGACTACATGGAAGCCGTCATCCGCGCCGAGGACCCGGACGCGACCGACGACCAGGTCAACCGCTGGGTCGAATTTCGCCGCACCAGACAGGAAATCCTGACCGACGACGGCCCCCGCCTCTCCACGATCCTGGACGAGTACGTTCTCCGCCGCGCGATCGGCGGACCCGACGCCATGCGCGCCCAACTGGCCCATATCGCAAAGCACGCCTCCGCACCCAACGTCGAGATCCGCATTCTTCTCCTCAACGCAGGAGCGCACGCCAGCCCTGACGGCACCTTCCGCATCTTCCAACTTCCCCAG
>NZ_JBHSPA010000017.1:0-149548 GCF_042656245.1 Nonomuraea insulae | reverse complement strand
CCCTAAACCATTTCCTTGCCCCCAGGCATCGCGCCGCATCTCCCGCTTCCCCAGCCCTTCCCAGCCGTCGCGTACGTCCCGACACCGGCTGGCGCGATCTACGCAGAAGGGGAAGCCGCCGACGGGCTTAAGCTGAAATATGACCGCATACGACGCAATGCCCTCAGCACCGAGGACTCGCTGAAGCTGATTGCGACGGTCGCGGAGAGCCTCGCGGACGCCTAAGGACGGAGCCACTCGATCATGACCACCCCTGAGATCGCCTGGCACATCAGCAGCTACAGCGCCGACGGCGGCGGCAACTGCGTGGAGGCCGGTCCGCTTCAGGACGGGTCCGGCCGAGTAGCCGTTCGACACAGCAAGCTTCAGGACGTTGTGATCGTCTATACCAAGCCTGAGTGGCAGGCTTTCCTGGCCGGTGTCCAAGCAGGAGAGTTCGACTTCCCCGGCTGATGGGGCGGCTGTGTCTAGGCTTCGGCGGCCGCCAGGTAGCGATACAACTCGCCGGCGATCGCTTGGGCAAGACCCGCGGGAACGGCGTTGCCGATCTGACGCGCTATTTGGATCTTGCTGCCGACCCACTTGTACTCGGGAGGAAATCCCTGAAGAAGCGCGGCTTCCAAGTGTGTGATCGGTCGGTCGGCCTTCGGATGGAGGTAGCGGCCCTTCTCCGGCTTGTAGAACTCGGTGCGGATGGTCACCGAGGGACGATCCACCCAGAGGCGCCCCATCACGTCTCCGGAGCCGTTCCGATGGTTGATCCAGTTCGGAGTCGACAGGTGAGGCGGCAGGTCGTGACGGTTGCCGCCTTCAGGGATCGCCTTGTACCGCTCCCGCGAGTGGTCTGTCGGGTTGCGACCGATATGAAGGTCGGTCGTTTGGAAGGTGCCCGGGAGTGTCCAGCCAAGGAGGTCACAGGTCCGTGCCGGCAATTCAGTGGTCACGGTCTCCAGAGGAGTCGAGTCGAAGACGATGCTTGACGGAATCCATCCATCCGGTGCTTCGAACAGAGCCTCGTCGTTCTTCTTGTCGAGCTTCCGGTGAGTGGGCTTGGGGTGCTGGAGAGGCCCCTTTGACGGGTGTGACTCGATGAGGTCTTTATGAGTGGCCAGGACGATCACACGCCGGCGGGTCTGAGGCACACCGTAGTCGGCCGCGTTCAGCAGGTGCGTCTTCAGGACGTACTCTCGCAACTCACCGCGCTCACCTGTAGATGCCTTTAGCAGCTGGTACTCGTGCGACTTCAGGAATCGGTCCACGTTCTCGATGACGAAGATCTTGGGTTTGAGCTTCAGGACCACCCGGACATACTCTTGCCAGAGCTTGTTCCGGGGATCGAGCGGATCCTCCTTGCCCAAGCCGGAAAAACCCTGGCAGGGCGGGCCACCAAGGATCACGTCCACGCTGGAAGCGACATCTTTGGGATCCCACCCGACTATGTCACCTGCATAGATATGGCCGCTCCCGCCGGCCTCCTCGGCGAAGTTCGCCGCGTACGTAGAGGCTGCGGCGATGTCCCACTCGACCGCCCCAACCGTGCGGAAGGCGCCCGGTGCGAAGGAATGGAATCCCTGAGTCAGCCCCCCACATCCGGCGAAGAGGTCGACGATATTGATGGGGCTGATGGGGCGGGCGGTCATGAGCCTTACCTTATCGAGATCAATGGGCCAGTACTGCCGCAATTTGTCGACCCACGGCCTCGGCGAGCAGTGGCGGTACGGCCTGCGCCACCTGCTTGTAGCGTGCGGTCTTGCCGCCCATCACGATCCAGTCGCCCGGCAGGCTCTGGAGCGTCATCACCTGCTCGACCGTCAGTTTGGGAACGCCGTCCCGCCCGCGGCTCGGGTCCAGCACGAAGTCCTCGTCGGGGACGTCGTTCCCGAGACTGTGGGCATTCACGGCCACTTCCATCCACTGGCTCTTGGATCGACTGGGGCCCAGATCGGCGCCTCCATGGTTCTTCGAACCGCCGATGACGGTCGGGGCGACACGGTTGGCCAACGCCGCCCAGGCGTCCGCGTCGCGCCAGCCCTGGCTCGCCATCGACTCCCTCAGGACCTCGCCAACCGTCGGAACGGTATCGTGCGTCGGCTGAGGCCACTCGAACCGCATGAAGTCGTCCAGCCGCATGGCGAGCAGCAGGTAGCTGCGCCGCACCTGAGGTACGCCGAAGTCCTGCGCATCCAGGACCTTCCACTCCCACCAGTAGCCCAGGTGCTTCAGTTCAGCTTCGACCTCTTCCCGGACCCCTGCGAACTTGGGCATCTTCAAGGACGGTGTGGTCTCCAACAGGATCGCCCGGGGCTGCAGCTCGATCGCCAAACAGATCGCCACGGACAGCAGGTCCCGCTTGTCCTTGGCGCCTTCCTGCTTGCCGGCGATCGAGTAAGGAGTGGACGGGACGCCACCGGACAGCAGGTCGACCGTCCTGATCCGGTAATCGGCTCCGACGAAGTCCTTGAGGTCTAACTCGGCAACGTTCCAACCTGGTCGGTTGGCACGCAATGTCCGGCAGGCGTGCGGGTCGTTGTCGATAGCCATGACGGGGTGGAAGCCCGCCCTCTCAAGCCCGAGCGCCTGGCCACCGACTCCGGAGCCGATCTCCAGACTGGTGAACTGTCCGCCCATGCACGCCCCCCTTGATCCAGACCGTTGAGCATATGCGACTGCAGCCCTGAATCAAATGCCTCAGAGCTATTACGGCATTTCTCTCGCACTCGGGCTTTCAGTGAGGAGTTGCTTGAAGAGAGTGGCCAAGGCGTCCACCGAGGTGGAACGGGCTCGCCCATCCGAAGGACCGGCCGGCAGCGAATCGTAAGCCACCAGAACACCCGCGAGCTCTTCGATCCAATCGCGGTAGGCGTCGACGTCCCTGGGGTTGTCCGGCGCGTACGCCTCGTAGGACAGCGTGCTGCCTGCAGTGTTCACTGCCTGGGCCAGCGCATTGACCTGTCGCCCCGTACGGACGACATCGGTGATGAGCAGCCGGATAATCGCTTGAGCGGTCGGGCGATGCAGGATTACATCCAGCCTTAATACGGTATTCAATACGTCCTGATTACTACAGGCCACAACGACCGATCCATAGTCCGGTCCATCGCGGAAGAGTTCGGCCGCCCACCACAATCGGGCCATGGCCTGGGAATGAAACGGCCCATAGAATCGCGTACGCGACACCGTTGGCGGATTGCCCCTGCTCAGGTGACGCCAGTAGACGTAGTCGGGGACGAGCCGCAATGCCAGGTAGTTCCATATCCTTGCGTCCGAGGCCTCACGGCGGGTCAGCCGCAGCGTCGCGTGCAGCACCGGAGCCAGCCAGGCATCCGCCGAAGTCCGTTCGGCCGGCGTGAAGCGCTTCATCGCCTCGTCGAAGAGTTGCCGAACCGGCTCGGCCTCCCACGTGGACGACTCCGACATCTGGTCGATCGCGGAGACCGGCAGGGGCTCGCTGTTCTCCAGGACACCGGTGGTCAGGAACCGTGCGGCGGCTTCGTTAGGCAGCAGGCCCAGCGTTGTGTTCACTCGTCCTCCGGACCGGTCTTCTGCAGGGATCGGATGAAGCCGCCCAGGCTACGCGGCATCCGCGCCTGTTTGGCCGCGGCATGCATCACCCGCGTCTGCACCCCGCCCACGCCCAGGTTGACGATCTCCCGGAGCGCGTCGTCCGGTGAGTGATCGGGGAAGAGATCGGGAAGCATGCGACTGAGCACCATCCCACGCCAGCCTTCCGGCCACTCTCGGCCGTCGACATGGTGAGCCGCCTCGTTGAAGAGGGCGGTCCACATAACGGTTCCGATCTGGGCCGCCAGCCCTTCCCTAACCGGACGCTCGGCGGCCTTTGTGCTTTCGAGGATCGCACGCAATCCGTCGAATCCACTGTTCAGGTTGAGCATGGCGACCTCATCAGTGGTGGTCACTACCCAGGGGTCGGTCTTGCACCAGGCCAGCTGCGGATCCTGGGCGAAGTCGACCCATCGCGTCTGGACGGCCTCCCGCTGCGCCGCCGGCCGCGCCTGAAGATCGACGGTCCAGGGCCTGGCGACCGTCGCGATCACTCGCCCTGGCACGTCGTCGACCGTCGCTACGAGCTGGCCTGAGAGTCGCACCCGATCGGAATGATCGTCTCGGTGGAGATCCACCTCTCCAGTCCACTCCCCCGGCTGGCCCATCATGAGCTTGACGGCCGAGTGGGTGTTGGTCCGCCGTTCCGACGCAGTGGCGAAGAAAGCCAGGCTGTACCAGGGTCCTGCGTCCAACTCATGTCGTGGTGCGCTGACGTGGATGCTCAGTCGTACGGTGCTCCAGCCCTGACGGTCCACAAGGTGCAGCCCGACGGTGTGGTCCTGTTCCGAGATCATGCCGTACGGCAACGTCACATCATCGAGCCGAGCTTCTTGGACCGTCATAGTGAGCTCTCCCGCGAGCACGGGGTAAGGCACGATCCGCTTCATCGGCCGCCTTCTTTGGCTTGGACCAGGTCGACTTCGGCGATCGCCATCCGCCCGGCCACGGGATGACTGGAGACATCGCTGACGCCTGTGAACACTGCGGAGCGTTCTCTCGCGGCGCATACCAGCACGTCCCCGCTCAGCTCGCAGTTGGATTCCGCAGAGAGCTCGGCCCAGCGAGCCTCCGGTTTCGGACCCGAACGGGTGGCGAATCTGAGCAGTGGACGGAGCACCCATGGATCTTCTCGCTCCGGCAACTTGATCTCGACTCTGATCCGCCATGCCCCGGCATCGTCCACTTCCCCCGTGGCGCTCTTGACGGTCGGATAGCCCTTGGTCCGCGGTGCGGGTGTCGGATCGAGGCTCACCAGATCTCGCAGGATGGCGGGAGGACCTTCCTCTGGGACGGGTTCCGATGGTTTCACGGCACTGCGCACCTTTGCGAAGGCAGTCCTTCGAAACTCCCTCAGCCTGGTCATGGCACCGCGCGCGTAGGTCGCGGTCAGGTCCTCGGTGGGCTTCCAGTCGTTGTGCTCTGGTGGCTCGGCCGCGCGGAGAAATGCCTCGGCGACCTCGTCGGCCGGCGCCCCGGCGCCGGTCGCGGTGCCGGCCAGCAGAACGGCCTGGAACTGGGGCGCACCGATGGGGACTCCGGTGACCGGCCGATTCAAGACCGTCATCCGGGTGCCGCGCATGCCAACCAGGCGGTTGGGTTTCTCATCGCCCTCATACACCGGCGTCACCAACAGCACGGCCTCGTGCTCGACCGAACCCGACCGCAGATCCGACTTGGACGGCGGGACGCTCAACGGGACGGCCAGCTCCACCACGTCCTCCGCCCGAGTAAGCTGCGACACCGTTGTCCTGTCGAGGAAGGCTCGGACCGCGCGCGCCCGCGCGGGCTCGTAGCGATACGGGTCGACACGCTCTTCCGCGACCACGACCTGACCGTCGCGCAAGGCCTCCACCGACGCTTCCAGCATCGGCGCCTGGCCACGGCCTGCGACCATGGACGCCCAGAAGTCGGAGACCAATCCACGCACTAGAACCGTGTGCATCTCCTCCAGGGTCATGGCTTCTCCGGAAGGATCGTGCGCCCCGACGATCAGGAAGCTCGTGCCCGGATCGGAGCTGCCCCGAGTCAGGTACAGCTCTTCCACGGTACGTTCGCCGGCCCACCACGATCGCGCGGCCGCCTCCCTTTGAGAATCTCGACCGCCGAGCCAGGCAAGGCCTGCGTACTGCACGCCGTCAAGCTCATGCCAGGGAAGATCTATTCGGCCGATGAGTCGTCGTTCACGAAGGTCCTCATGAGGCTCTGAGAGCGTGCTGTTCATGATGACCAGACCGAAGCGACTGGCGCCCCAGATGGTCGCCTTGCCCAGACCGAAAGAGCCGCCGGCGATGCCCTTCTTGTGGCTGTCGAGTTGTCTTCGCACGACTGCGGCGAACCTTCCGTCCTCGTACTCGGGACCGGTCAGGCCGTTCGCGTTGTAGTCGTCGATGCGGAGAAGGAGCAGTTTGCCGGTCTCTCGTAGCTCACGAAGTCCGTCGGTCAGCATGCGGCCGACCTTCTGCTTCTGATCGCCTGCGGCCTCGATATGGGGAGCGAGGTCGTCCCACCGTAGGGCTTCCTGGAGCCGGCGTAGACGCTCGCCAGTGATCTCGTGCAGAGTGAAGCGGACTCGAACAGGGCGCGTCTCGTCCCAACGCTCGTCCAGGCTGTTCTGGGTCGCCTCCCTGGCGGTAATCGCCAAGGAGGAGTCGAAGGCGAAGGCTGCGGGATTCCCTAACTCCCTACCGCCGTCGGAGTGCGCCAAGCGATGGTGCCAGGCGACGTAGCCGCTCGATTCCGGTGTCTCGTCGCGGGTGGCAGAGGAGCCGGCGGCCAGGTCGAGGATCTCCTCGATCGCCTGGATGTTCTCGATCCGAGGCGTGGCGCGGCCGGTGATCCAGGCCGAGACCGCAGCGCGTGTCACTTTCAAGGCCGTTGCCAGGTCCGACTGGCTCATGCCTTTGCGGCGCAGTTGCCTGCCGAGCCAAGCCCCGAACGCCTCCGGATCGCGGGTGATGCTGTCATCGTCCTGCGTCATCGCGAGGTTTCTCCAGGTGAGACGGGGTTCATTTGACGCCTCAGGCTAGCGTTTGACACTCCGTTGACGCCACTGGTCGGTCAAGTCTCTATGCCATCCAGGCAGCTCAAGCCCAAGAGAAGGGCTATTTAGCCCCATATGCGTCATTCAACCCTTCAAGTCCAGTAATTTGACGCTTGCGGGCCAAGTCGCTCATATGGCAATATGACTCCCACCAAGGACGAGCCCTCTCAAGGCGCTTCCAATAGGGCGAAGCACACCCAAATTCGCCCTATCGCTAGGCTTGCTTTATCGGCAGCGAACTGTATCCGGCATGCCCAACAATGGGTCGGCAAACCATATCGCCAAACGTCACCTTGGTGTGTCTGAATTTATTTCATACCTCTGCTCTACCCCCCTCAATTGGCATTCCATCGTTGGGAGGCAATTGCTGTGAGCAATGATGGCCCCTCTGTGCTGGAGGTGGTCCTCCAGCAGACCGCGCGCGTGCTCGACACTTACAGAATCGATTTCGGTCTGATCCAGGAGCACGTCAACGGCGAGCGCCGGATCAAGGAAGGCGGATACGGCGACCGTCAGATCTACGAACTGGTCCAGAACGGTGCCGACGAGCTGAGGAACGATCCCGGCGGGGAGATCGCGGTGGTCCTCACGGAGACCCATCTGTACTGTGCCAACCAGGGCACTGCCATGACCCCCGAGGGCGCGGACACCATTCTGCGAATGGGTGTTTCGCGTAAGCGAGGCGGCCAGATCGGTCGGTTCGGCGTCGGAGTGAAGTCCGTCCTGAGCGTCACC
This sequence comes from Nonomuraea insulae, assembly GCF_042656245.1. NCBI lineage: Bacteria > Bacillati > Actinomycetota > Actinomycetes > Streptosporangiales > Streptosporangiaceae > Nonomuraea > Nonomuraea insulae. The sequence goes on along the minus strand of NZ_JBHSPA010000017.1, from coordinate 142,209 downwards.
GACGTGCCTGAGTTCTTCAGCAGCGAGGACGAGAAGAGTTTCGGCTTCGACAGGGAGTGGGCGGAGCTGGAGATCAAACGGGTCCAGCCCGCGACCACGGAGGCACCGGTGCTCCGCATGGCTCGTCCTCTCGACCGGGACCGCGCCGCGGCTACGGATCCCATTCTCAAACAGCTGCTCTCGTGGGCCACGACCGTCGTACGGTTGCCCCTGAAACCGGCTGCCGTAGCGCGACTCGCCAAGGACATCGACGAGTTCCCGGCGGAGTTCTCGCTGTTCTCTCCGCAGGTCGGGACCGTCACGCTGGAGAAGCGACTGTCCGGGCGGGCGTTCAAACGGCAGATCTTCCAGAAGGTCGACGGTGAGAACCGCGTCCTGCAGGCGATCTCCTCCCATGGCGGAGGGCAGGAGAAGGAGGAACAGACCGCCGACTGGCGAGTCTTCACCCGTGTCTACAAGCCATCGTCCACGGCGTTGGAGGAGGCCGGTGAGCTTCACGACAGGCCGGAGATCGACATCGCCTGGGCGGTCCCCGAGGCTGGAACCCGAACCCGTGACCGGGGACAGTTCTGGGCCTACTTCCCGACGAACTACACCACGACTCTTCGGGGGATCGTCAACGCCCCCTGGAAGACCAGCGAGGACCGGCAGAACCTCTACGCGAACAACCGGTTCAACGAAGAACTGATCGCCGAGGTGGCCGATCTGGTCGTCTCGTCCCTCCCCTCGTTGGCGCGACCGGACGACCCGGGAGCCTGCCTGGACTCCGTGCCTTCACGAGGACGGGAAGAGCCACAGTGGGCGGCCGAGGAGCTGGTGGCGAAGATCTGGCAGCTCGCTGCCGACAAGCCTGTCTTCCCTGATCAGAACGGCAGGTTCGACACCCCGGCCAAGATCCGGGTGCACCCGGCCGACCTGCGACAGGAATGGCTGCAGTGGTGGGCGGACCACTCCGGACGCCCGACGAACTGGGTCCACCACTCTGTGGAGAGCCCCAGGCACCGCCGGGACAGCGTCAACCGCATCCTGGAGCACTCAGCAGCACCCGTCGCCACGGTGAAGGAGTGGCTGGAGGCGCTTGTCTCCGACAAGACTCCCGAGGCGTCGGCGCGCGCGGTGCTCATCGTCGCCGATATGAAGCGGACCAATCACCCGCAGGTGGAAGACGCGCTTCGCGCCAGGATCGTTCTCACCGAATCGCTGGGACTTGTCACTCCCTCCACACAGATCTTCCGGCGATCCGCCGCCGACGGTCTGGCCGACAACACGATCTACGTGGACGAGCGCGTCTACGCCGGCCAGGACGTCATCGCCAGAGCACTGGACCTACTGGGCATCCACGAAGCGCATCCCGCCGGTCGGTTCGCCTCGGTGGTGGAGCGTGGTTTCTTCGGGTACTCCGACCGTGACTGGGCCGCCTTCTGGGAACTGGCGCGCTTGGCCGGTCCCAACGGGGTGAACGCCGCGTTCAAGAACCGCGACATCAACACGGCGAAGGAACTCAAGGTCAAAGCTCTGGGTGGGGGCTTCCGTCGGATCAGGGACTGTCTCCTCCCCGGCCGTGTCGTTCCCGAGGACGGCTCCCGCGACAGGAACCTCACAGTGGACATGCAGTTCCACCGGGACGACCGGGCTTATCTCGCCGATCTCGGACTGCGTGATGGCCCCGTGGCCAACGTGGATCCTACTGGGGAGGAATGGTTCGAGGAGTACAAGGAGGTCTACTGGAAGCAGTACGTGACCAAGCTTCCGGCCAGCGAATCTCGCCCCACCTTGGCACGTATGCAGTTCGAGGGAAGCGCCCCCGCAGGCCCTCTGCATCTGTTCACGGCGCTATCGACCGAGGGACGAGCCGCCTTTCTCAAGGCGATTCCGTCGGGCGGCGCAGTAGTGAACTGGACCATGCAGGCCGGCAACAAGGGAGTGGCCGGTCGCAGGACTGTGCCGTCCCCGATTCGGTGGCTTACCCGTAAGTTCGGGTATCTCCAGACTTCTCGCGGGCTGCGAGTGGTCAAACGCTGTGTCGGTCCCGAATTGGCCGGCCACAGAGATGTCCTTCCTGTGGCGAATGTGGCGCCGAGCGTCGCCGCGATGCTGGGGCTTTCGCAGGCCCTGAGCGAGGTCCCCGAAACTCTGTGGCATGAACTCGTATGGGAGGCGTCCGGCTCTACCGAGGACACGTTCCCTGGCAAGGTCTATGCCCTGATGTTCGAGGTCCTCGTGGACTTTCCCGAAGGCGCGATGACGCGCTGCCGTGTGGGCGATGAGTGGCATAGCGACATCGAGGACAAGGACATCGCGGTGACCTCGAGTCCCTCGGAATACGACACGCTCGTACGTGAGAGAGTGCCGGCCCTGCTCGTCCCGACCGAGGAACTGGCCGAGACGATGCGGGAGGCGTGGCACATGCTCGCGCCCTCTAACGCGATCAAAAGGGAGATTCGTTACGCGGCGCAGGCGGACGCGGTCCCGCTCCTGGAGGAGTTTCCCTATTTGAAGATGCTCCGGCGATCTCAGGTGGAGGGCTGGTCCACCGTTCGCTGCGATGAACTCGAAGAGATCATTCGGACTCCAAGTGGTATGCGCACTCAGTCGATCCCTGCGGCGGAACTGCCCGAAGAGCGCAAGATACTCGTCCGCATGCCCGCGGACGACCTTCAGGTGCTCACCGCCGTGGATCATGTTCTCCGGCTCGGCATTGGCACGTCAAGCTGCAAAGGCGTCCTCGACCGCCGCGCGCAGGAGCGCAACAACGAACGCATCCAGCAGGTACGCCGGGCCGAGAGCCTGGCGGAGAAACTGCTTTTGCTCATCGGAGTCGAGGCTCTGAAGAAGGGGCTTCCCGAAGGTCTGCTCGAGAGCGACGAGGCCAACCACAGCAGCGCCCAAGGCGATCGGCGGATGGCCGAGCTGGCCCACAACGCTCATGGGACGGAAGTACTACGCATCTACCGGAAGGACATCGAGACCAACTTCCCCCAGCTCTCGGCCGGGTTCCGGGGCGACGCCGCGTCTGTGCGCATCGTCAACGATCTCGGTTTCCCCGGCGAATACGCGGGGACCCGAGGAGAGACACTACCGGCGCTGGAGAAGGTCTACGGTCCCACCCGCTTTCCGCGGCTCCATGACTACCAGGAGCGGCTCGCGCGGAAGGCGGTCGAGTTGCTGACCAAGTACGACGCCCCTCGCGCGATGCTGTGTCTGCCCACCGGCGCAGGCAAGACGCGTGTGGCGGCGGAGGCCGTGATCCGGGTGATCAAGGAGCGTGGACTCGGCGGTCGGCCCGTGCTGTGGATCGCGCAGAGCGAAGAGCTCTGCGAGCAGGCGGTCCAGAGCTGGTCCTTCGTCTGGTCAAAGGTCGGCCCAGAAGAACAGCTGATCATCAACCGTCTTTGGTCCACTCGCGAAGCCGCTCCGAGCGGCGATACGGCTCAGCTCGTCGTCGCCACGGACGCCAAGCTGGAAGCCTGCATGGACACCGCCGAGTACACGTGGCTCCGTGACCCCGCGCTCGTGATCGTGGATGAGGCCCACACCTCGATCACTCCCCGCTACACCCGCATTCTCGCGTCGCTGGGTCTGACCTTCAGGGAAACCAGCCGTCCTTTGCTGGGACTGACCGCCACACCGTTCCGCGGCTTCAACGAGACCGAGACCAATCGCCTCGTCGAGCGCTATGGGCGAAACCGCCTCGACGAGGGGGTCTTCACGACCGGCGATCCTTACGCAGAGCTCCAGGAGTTGGGTGTGTTGGCGCAGGTCGAGCACAGAGCGCTCCAGGGCTCCACTCTCGCGCTCTCCGAGGAGGACCTTCGCCAGGCCACGGCCTTCGAAGGAGCCAGGTTGCCCGCCACCGTCGAGGAGAAGCTGGGACGCGACATCGCACGTAACGAGACGCTCATCCGGGAGATCCAGGCCCTTCGGGAGGACAGTCCGGTGCTGCTCTTCGCCACGTCGGTCAACCACGCCAAGCTCATGGCCGCCGAGCTCAACGGCCGTGGCATCAAGTCCGCCTCGATCGACTCCGGCACCCCGGACGCCGACCGGCGGACGCACATCGAGAGGTTTCGGCGGAAGCAGATCCGGGTGTTGACCAACTACGGCGTGCTCGCCCAGGGGTTCGACGCCCCGGCCACCGAGGTGGTCATCGTGGCGCGGCCTACCTACAGCCCGAACGTCTACCAGCAGATGATCGGGCGTGGTCTCCGTGGCCCGAAGAACGGCGGCAAGGAGACCTGCCTGATCCTCGACGTGGCCGACAACATCGTCAACTACGACCGTCAGCTGGCCTTCACCCAGTTCGAATATCTCTGGAGCGCCAAGTGAGCGATGCCTACAACGGCACCCCCACGCTCACGGCCGAGCAGCTGGCTGTCGTCGAGCAGCCCGCTTACGCCCGTACCCTGGTGACCGCACAGGCCGGTGCGGGCAAGACGCACACGCTTGTGCGCCGGCTCGACCGGCTGGTCACCGAGGAAGACCTGACCGCCGGGGAAATCCTGGTGCTCACCTTCTCCCGCGCCGCCGTGCGGGAGCTTAAGAACCGGCTCGCTCAGCATGGGGATGCGGCTCGGCATGTACGGGCACAGACCTTCGACTCCTGGGCGCTCGACCTGCTCATGCGGGTGGACGCCAAGGGTTCCTGGCTGGAGAAGTCCTTCGACGCCCGTATCGAGGGCGCGCAGCAGGCAATCGCCAACGACCTCGCCGACGAGCTCTATGAGCACGACCTCCGCCATGTCGTCATCGACGAGGTCCAGGACCTTGTCGGCACCCGGCGAGAGCTGGTGGAGGTCCTGCTGGACCGATTCGACTGCGGGTTCACCGTGGTCGGCGACCCTGCCCAGTCGATCTATGGATTCACGGTCAAGAATCCGTCGGAGCGCAAGCAGGAGACTAACCGGTTCTTTGAGTGGCTTCGTAACACCTTCGGCGAAGATCTGACAGAGCTGAGCCTCACCGACAACTTCCGAGCTCGGACCGACGAGGCGAAGACCGCCCTCGACTTCGGACCTCGGTTGCGCATGCTTTCGGAATCCGGGAATTTGGACGGCGAAGCCCACTACAACGAACTCCGCAAGGTTCTCACTGGAGTGATGAACTTCGGCGGGTTCGACGAACTGGCCGCCGATGCGCTTACCAGTATTTCCGGTACGTCCGCGATCCTCTGCCGGAGCAACGGTCAGGCCTTGATGATCTCGGAGCAACTCCATGCAGTCGGCGTGCCTCATCGGCTCCGGCGTTATGCGCATGATCGCGTTGCTCCGATGTGGCTGGGTCTACTTTTGGCACGCTCCCATGGATCGTCGCTGAACCGGGAGAATTTCGATGAGTTGATCGGCGATCTGCCCCTGATCGAGGGCTTGGGTTCCGACGTCCTCTGGCGATTGCTCCAGCGCACCGGTACCGGGCGCGGGTCCGACCGACTCTTGGACCTGGCCCGACTCCGCTCCGCGCTCGCCGCCGGCAGATTGCCGGACGAACTGATCGCCCAGCCTCCTGCGCGGCTCGTGGTCTCTTCCTTTCACCGTGCCAAGGGGTTGGAGTTCGACCGAGTCCTAGTCGTGGATCCAGGGCCGCTGCGGGAGAAGTCCCCGGAGGACAAATCCGGGAAAGTCGAGAAGGATCCCGCGGAAGAAGCCCGGTTGCTCTATGTGGCGATGACCCGAGCGCGGGACGAGCTCTATCTGGTCCCGGCTGTGGAAACGCGCCACATCCGAATCCATGACGTCTCTGACCGATGGGGGCGGTACTTCTTCCAGCGCTGGCGTCGAGACGGTCTCGAACTTCAAGGGGACGACGTCACCACCGAGTATCCGGCGGGTTCGGTCGACTTCGAAGCCGATGCCGCAGACGTACAGGACTATTTGGCGACCGCCGTAAACCCTGGAGATGCCGTCGAGCTGGAGCGGGTCTACCCGGAGCCGATCGCACTCCTCGAAAGCCCTCCCTACCTGATCCAGCATCAGGGACGGCCGATCGGCACGGCCTCCGAGAAGTTCCGACGCGACCTCTACAGATTCCTCAAGCTGGGTCCGAGCTATGTTCCCCGCTCATTTCCGTCTTTGATCTCCAGTGTCCGCATCGACACCGTGGAGACCGTCGCCGGCAACGAAGCCGCCGGTATCCGTGCCGGGCTCGACCAACACGGCGTCTGGCTCGCGCCGCGTCTCGTCGGCCTGTCCACCTTCACCTGGGACAAGAAGGAACTCGATGTCGAAGCACAGTGAGCATTACGCCTTTCGCGCCGACCTCGTCGACCGACTTCGCCTCGACATGGTCGGCCCGGTCGGCGGGCCGGACGAGATCCTCACGGACTCCCCGGTCACGACGTACGTCGCGGGCGTCCTCTACCCCCGGCGTCGTGACCCCGCCGAGGTGAAGGAGGAAGTGCTCGAACGTGACGTGGACCTTTCCTCTGAGACGCGAATCAAGGACGACGTCGTCGACACGGGTGTCTCGCTGGCCAATGACCAGGCCCCGTCGTCCATGGGTCTCACCTTCGGGGTCGACCCAACGGTGTCCCCGACGATCACCATCATCGTGACGGCCGCAGTCTATGACCCGATCGACAAGGCCGGACGTTCGGTCAAGGCCCAGCGCGCCGAGCGGCGTACCGTCGAGGAGCAGGATCTCCGCTGGCAGCGGCGCGTCCTCGAGCTCGACCCCTTAACGGTGGATGTCACAACCCCCGTTCAGCACACAGAACCCCTCATGCCCGGTGCCCAACTCCGCGTACGGGTTCGTCGGCCCGAGGGCGGAGCCGTCTCCGTCACAGTCGCGTTGATCAACGTCAACGAGGTCGAGAAGTTCGGCATCCGCGACGCCTACTGTCTCTACCAGCCGGAAATCCGCGTCACGGGCGAGAACGACACGAAGCCGTTCGTGGAACGGCCCGTCCCGGTCGGCGCGGACGAGGCGGAGATCAAGACGAACCGCCTGCTCTACCGCTACGCTCCCAACTTCGCCGCAGGCCATGGATGCGCGGTGAACTGGAACTGGACACCTCCAGCACTTCGGGACGAAGCGCTGGTCAAGGCTGTGCCGGCTGCCGTGGCCGCCATCTGGAGCGAGTTCGTTCCGTCGAAGGAAGTGCTGCTGACCGACTCCAACCCGGAGATCGACGATTCGGCGCTCCGCATGATCGACTTCGCGCGCAAGCCGGAAGAGGAGATCCTTGCCGCGCTCCGCAACCTGGTGAACGGATACCGTGCCTGGATCGCGGAACGCGCCGAGGAATCGAGACTGCTCGGCAACACCGACTTCGCCGAGTCCGCCAGGGAACAGATCCGGCAGTGCGAGCTGGCTTGCGACCGGATGGACTCGGGCATCGAAACGCTCCGAAGCAGCCCGGTGGTGATGGCCGCGTTCCGGTACGCGAACGAGGCCATGGCCGTTCAGCGCGCCAGGACGAGCTGGATCAAGGGGCAGAAGCGGGGCGCACCGGACGTCGAAATGGGCAAGTGGCGCCCGTTCCAGATCGCCTTCTTGCTGCTCTGCATGGCCGGGATCGTCGATCCCGGCCACGACGACCGCAAGATCGCGGACCTCCTGTGGTTTCCCACAGGAGGTGGCAAGACCGAGGCCTATCTGGGCATCATCGCGTTCACAGTATTTTTGCGCCGGCTCCGCAAGGGCGAGGCGGGTGGCGGGGTCACCGCGATCATGCGGTACACCCTTCGTCTGCTGACCCTTCAGCAGTTCGAACGCGCCGCAGCGCTGATCTGCGCCATGGAGGTCATCCGACGTGGCGCTTCCAAGGAGCTGGGCGAAGAGACCATCTCGATCGGCATGTGGGTGGGCGCCGCAGCCACGCCCAACAAGCTCAAGGACGCCGCCGCGAGTCTGAAGAAGCTTCGTGACGGTGGGGAGCTGCACAAGGAGAACCCCGTCCAGCTCCGATTCTGCCCGTGGTGCGGCACCGCCATGGGGCCTGACGAGTATGAAGTGGACGTCGCCAGTTCCAAGATGCGCATCTTCTGCGCCGATTGGCAGTGCGACTTCCACCACGAACTCCCGGTTCACGTGGTCGATGAGAAGATCTACGAAGTTCGGCCAACGCTGATCATCGCGACCGTCGACAAGTTCGCCCAGATCGCGTGGCGTCCCGACGTGGCGGCTCTCTTCAACCGGGACCGTGAAGGCACGCTCCCGCCCGAACTGATCGTCCAGGACGAACTCCATCTCATCTCCGGCCCTCTCGGCAGCCTTACCGGCCTCTACGAGACGGCGATCGACATCGCAGCGGAACAGCCCAAGGTAATCGCCTCGACCGCGACCATCCGTCGTGCCAAGGAACAGGGCAATCGCCTGTTCACGCGGAATGTCGCTCAGTTCCCGCCCGCCGGCCTCGACGCACGGGATTCCTGGTTCGCGGTCGAAACGCCTGCCAAGGACAAAGCATCTCGCTGTTATGTCGGCCTTCTCACGCCCAATACCAGTCAGGCGACCCTGCTGGTTCGTGCGTACGCCGCGCTGCTGCACCATGCCGCGGAAATAGACGGTCCCGACACCGTCAGGGACGCGTACTGGACATTGGTCGGCTATTTCAACAGCCTCCGACTCCTGGCCGCTGCCGAACTTCAGGTGCTGGACGACGTCCAGGACCGGCTCAAGCTTCTGGCCGAGCGACACGACACCGAACTGCGTCGCGCTGATCAACTAACCGAGCTGACCAGTCGCGTGAAGTCGAGCGACATCCCGAAGCGGCTCAAGGATCTGGAACGAGTGCTTCCCGACGAAAGCGTCTTCGATACGGTCCTCGCCACGAACATGATCTCCGTGGGTGTGGACGTGGACCGCCTCGGACTCATGGCGATCATGGGTCAACCGCAGACCACGGCGGAGTACATCCAGTCCAGCAGCCGCGTCGGCCGTCAGCACCCGGGCCTGGTCGTCATCCTCTACAACGCCAACCGGTCCCGGGATCGCTCGCACTACGAGAGCTTCGTGCCGTACCACTCCGCGCTCTACCGACAGGTCGAATCGACCAGCGTCACGCCGTTCTCGCCCCGTGCGAGGGACCGAGCGCTACATGCCGTCCTGGTCGGGATGGCCCGACTCCTCTACCCGGGACTCCGTCTCAACGGCGCGGCGGCAGCCGTGCACACATATGAGAGCCGGATCGAGGAACTGAAAGACCTGATAGTGGCGAGAGCGAAGGCGGTCGACGAGGACGAGGCCACCGGTACCGAGAAGGATCTCAACGAGATCATCGGCCGCTGGCGCGATCTGGTCGACGACAATCCGAATCTGGTCTACGAGGCCAGGCCCCGGTTCAACCGGAGCGAGAAGCGTAACTCCAACGAGGCCCTCCTCTGTTCCCACGCCGACACGGATCTCATCGACGCGTTTCCCACGCTGTGGAGCCTCCGCGACGTCGACGCCGAGTCCGACCTGTACCTGGAGCGATGAAATGGCACTTCGTAGTGGACGGACTCGTCAGACGGGCCGAAGCGACGACACCGGCATCACGCGCACACCACTGGGGACGGTGCGACGAGCGCAGACCATCACCACGTACGGCGTGGGCGGGATGGTCGCCGTCGAGGACCAGTCGTACATCGTGAGCGGGCTGGACAGTTGGAAGCACGTCTGGAAGTCGGATGTGATCTACGAGCCAAGGCTGCAGCACTGGCTTCGGGTCACACGGTTTCAACTTCCTCCGGCGGACGAGCCTTCTTCCGGGGACGGGATCAGAGTTCGTCTTTTCCCGGAGATGTACTCCTGCGCTACATGCAAGAAGCTCCAGGAGTTCAGGAGATTCGGCTCACCGGCAGGCAAGAGCGTCTGCGGCGCATGTGACAAGCCGCTGACACCGTCACGATTCGTGATCGCCTGCGAGAACGGGCACCTGGACGACTTTCCCTACTTCGAATGGGTTCACAAGAAGAGCGAATCCAACCGGGACGTGAACGAGAAGGTCAAGCATGAGCTCGCCTTGGAGAGCAGCGGCCAGACCGCTTCCCTCCGGTCAGTCGTGATCAAGTGTTCGTGCGGCGTACGTCCAGCATCCTTAGAGGGCGCGTTCGGCGGCGGCGCGATGTTCGCGTTGGGAATCAAGTGCAAGGGACGCCGCCCGTGGCTGGGGCGCGATGCCAATGAGCCGGGGTGCACCGCGACGCCGCGAACGCTGCAACGAGGCGCATCGGCCGCCTGGTTCGCCATCACCCGGTCGGCTCTTTCGATTCCGCCATGGTCGCAATCTCTCCAGCAGCGACTCAATCCGCACTATGACATGTTCGGTGTCCTGTTGGACAACGGCGTGCCCGATTCTGCACTCCTAAGTGCCATCAAGAAGACCGACATCATGGATGATGATCGGTTCACAGCGGAGCAGGTCCTCGCTGCGATCCACCGTAGGCGCGAACTCGAGGCGAGCGCCCTGCCGGACTCTGACGAGGCCGCGCCGATGCTCGAGTCGGCCAACGAGTTGCGGCGCGAGGAGTACAACCAGCTTTACGACGGCACCAGAATCGTCTCCCGCGACGAGAACTTCGAGTGTGTGCCGGCGGCCGGAGACGGAAGCGCGCTGCCCTATGGCATCAAGCGCTCCATGTTGGTGAAGCGCTTGCGCGAAGTACGAGCACTCGAATCCTTCACGCGGGTCACCATGCCCGATCCGGCCGGCGGCGACACCCGTCGTGCCGCCATGGCGAACGGCACCGTCGACTGGCTTCCCGCGATCGAGGTGAGCGGCGAAGGCGTCTTCCTCGCCATCGATGAGAATGCGTTGCAGACCTGGGAGCAGCGGCCCGGCCCTGCGGCGCGCTCCCAGCAGATCTGGTACAACCACACGATGCTCCTGCGCGAGCGCGCGGAACGGACCGGTAGCACTGCGCGACTCGAGGATATCAAGTCGCCTGTGACCCCGCGCTACGTCCTCCTGCACACCCTCGCACATGTGCTCATCAATGAGTGGAGCCTGGACTGTGGTTATCCCGCGGCCGCGCTCCGCGAGCGGCTCTATGTCGACAAGGACATGGCCGGGCTTCTCATCTACACCGCGACCAGCGACTCCGCCGGTTCCCTCGGCGGCGTCGTCGCCCAGGGAGAGCATCGCAAGCTCTACGAGACCCTGGAATCGGCGCTGTCCCGCGCCGAATGGTGTTCGCAGGACCCGCCGTGCATGGAGTCCGAAGCCAGCGGAACCAACAGCCTCAACCTGGCCGCCTGCTACGCCTGCGTACTGCTTGCGGAGACGAGCTGCGAGACCAACAACGTCTTCCTGGACCGGGCCATGTTGATCGGTACACCGGATGACCCTTCGGCCGGTTTCTTCTACAAGGGCGACTGAGTAGCGTGATCCCCCGGCCCGATCATGACCGATCGGGCCGGGGGTCGGACCACGAGGAGGCGCGAGTGCCACGCTTGGGAATCCACCAGGACTTCCTGCGGGACCTCATCCGGCTGGAACGTCCCATCCAGCAGAAGGTCGTCGAGACGATCTCCAAGTTCGAGCAGAGCGCGCACGCCGGCACGCACTTGGAGAAGCTGAGCAACATCCGTGACGAACGGTTCAAGAGCATCCGGATCGACCTCAAATACCGCGGCATCGTCCTGGCTCCCGAGTCCGGAGACGAGTTCATGCTGCTTCGCGTGGATTCCCACGACAAGGCCTATGACTGGGTCAAGCACCGCCGCGTCTCGGTGAACATGGCCACCGGTTACATGGAGATCCGTGACGATGCGATCATCACCGACACGATTGAGGGACTGAAGCATACTCAGAGCGAGACCGCACGACCGCTGTTCGGCCATGTCTCGGACGCCGACATGGCCCGACTGGGCATCGACGATCAGATGCTCAAGTTCGCCCGGATGCTCACCGACGTTGCCATGCTCGAGGCGCTGGACGGCAAACTTCCCCAGATCCAGTACGACGTGCTCTTCGGTCTGGCCGCGGGCATGTCCCCCGAAGAGGTCTGGAACGATGTCGTCGGCGGCGTCACGCCTGGCCCGATCGATCCGGACGACCTGGTCGCCGCCGCGCAGCGAATGCCGGACAAAGTGGCGCTGGTCGAAGGGCCCGAAGAGCTCATGGAGCTGTTCGCCAAGCCCTTCGCCAGATGGCGGGTCTACCTGCATCCGCTGCAGAAGGAGGCCGCGCTCCGAACGTACTCGGGCCCTGCCCAGGTGACCGGGGGGCCCGGCACCGGCAAGACGGTGGTCGCCCTTCACCGTGCCCGGCACCTCGCTCGGCAGGGTGGCCGGGTGCTGCTCACCACGTTCACCGCGACGCTGACCCGTTCGCTGGCCGAGTCGCTGCGGTTACTGGAAACCGACGACGAGGTCCTTTCCCATATCGACGTGCTGACCGTCGATCAGGTGGCGCGTCGGCTGGTCGACGAACATGTGGGTAAGTTCGCGCTGATTCATGGAGAGGAAGAGAAGGAGATCTGGCGGCGTATCATCCGACGCCGGAGCTTGGACTTCTCTGAGAAGTTCCTTCAGGAGGAATGGAGACAGGTCGTCCTCGCTCAGGGGATCACGTCTTCCGATGCCTATCTCGACGCGCGCCGGACCGGGCGTGGCCGGCGACTCGGCCCGCTGCAGCGAGCCAAGGTGTGGCGGGCGATCGCCGAGTTCGAACAGGAATTGACGGACAACAACTACCGCACCTTCGAGACGATCTGCGTCGAAGCAGCGCGGGTGCTGAGCGAGCTGGACGCTCAGCCGTACGACCACGTGATCGTGGACGAGGCACAGGATCTACACCCTGTACGTTGGCGTGTCCTCCGAGGCGTGGTCACCGAGGGACCCGATGACCTGTTCATCGCGAACGACACGCACCAGCGGATCTATGACAACCGCGTCTCTCTGAGCTCGGTCGGTATCCAACTGGCCGGACGGTCGGCCAAGCTGAAGATCAATTATCGGACCACCGAGGAGATCCTCAACTGGAGCTGCGCCATGCTTACAGGCGAGACGATCGTGGACCTCACCGGACAGCATACGAGCCTCACGGGCTGCCGCTCGGAAGTCCATGGAGCAGAGCCGGAACTCTACGGAGCCCCCACGAAGAACGCCGAGCTGACACACCTGGCCGGGGTCGTGCAAGGGTGGCTCGACGCCGGAGTGGGACCAGAGGAGATCGGCATCGCGGCCCGCTCCGAGATGCTGGCTCAGTCGGCGGTGGAAGCCCTTACTCGCGCCGGCATCGATGCCGGTTACCTTTCCCGCGACAGGGACGGCGTGGAGGGAAATATCCGGGCCACGACCATGCACCGTATGAAGGGCCTGGAGTTCCGCTGCGTCGCCGTGATCGGCGCCGGCGCCAACCAGCTGCCGCACGCGAACGCGGTCACTCCCCTGGAAGAGGACGCGACCACTCACTCCAACGACCTTCAGCGGGAGCGCTGCCTGCTCTTCGTCGCCAGCACACGTGCCAGGGAACGCCTTCACGTCTCCTGGCACGGGGAACCAAGCCCGTTCCTCAACCTCGCCAGTGACTGATGATCGCCGCGATCTCCTCCTCGGAGATCGCGGCGAGCCGGATCTCCTGCGGCTCACCACTCGTCGTGGGCATGAACAGGGCGCTGCCCACCGCGAGGGCCTCGGCTCCAGCCCGGTCGATGACGCGAGTGCTCTCTTCGGCCGTGGGGAGGGAAAGGGCCAGCCTCGCGGGGAAGTAGCCCTTGAGGCGCCTGCTCAGCACACTCTCCAATGGTCGGGCTGTACGCGCGACGACGTGGAACCCGACCGCACGTCCCTCCCTGATCAACTCAACGACAGCATCCTCCTCTGCGACATCCGCCAGCTCATCGACGACCACGACAACGTTCGGGTGCGCCCGTTCGAAGTCCCCCAGTGCGGCGATCGGTATGGGCGCCCTCTCCTCACGCACCTCGCGGTTGAACTGCTCGAAGTCACGGCATCCCAACCGTTCTAGGTCTCTGTAACGACACTCGACCTCGGCAAGCGCCCACGTGAGTGGATCCCCCATGGCGTCCTGGACGACATGGGGAAGGTCGAAGAACTGATTCCATCGGCCGACCAAGATCAGTCGGCAGCGCTTCGGTTTGTGCTTCACCGCGAGTGAGGCGACGATGCTCCTGATCGGGTCGAACCGTCCACCGGTTCCTCCGACCAGGACATGTTTCGACTCGTTGAAGTTCAGGAAAACGGGCGTTCCATCATGGGCCCGCCCAAGGCCTGCCAGTAGCGAGCCGTCGGGGGCCTCCCGAAGAATGTCGCCCAAGCTGAGTAGGTCAGGTGCCCGGTGTGGCACCTCCACGCCGACCGCCATAGAACCCGGCAGCGGCGATGTCGAATGTCCCATGGGAGCGAGGCGGACCCCGTCGTTCTTCGCGGCCTTGACGATTTGCGGGGCCAACTCGAGAACCGCGGCTTCCCGAGTCGTAGGGCCAAGCCTGACTTCGAAGCGAGTCAACAGCGCCGTACGTGTATATCCGGCGACCTTGGCATCGACTCGAGCCTTCTTCAGAATCTGATCTATCGCCTTGGCCATGGCGTCATCGGCGTCGGTGTGCCTCCGCTCGGCAACGCTGGATTTCAGCAGGCGCTCGGGGGGAAGCCGATCGACTTTCTTTCCAGGCTTGCGGCCTTCCTGCCGCATGGCGCGTAGGCGCTCGGCGACCACGTCCGCCGACTGAGGGCGGTCCTCTGGCTTCTTGGCGAGAAGCTGGAGAATGAGCTCCTCCAGAGGTGACGGTATATCGGCACGAATAGCACTGGGAGGCCTGGGCTGCTCCGTGGCATGCCGATGCATCACCTGCCAAACGCTCCCGTCGAACGGTACTTCACCGGTGGCCAGCTCGTAGAGGACGCAGCCCAACGAGTACAGGTCGCTGCGTTCGTCCGGATCACCCTCACTCTGTTCCGGTGCTGTATAGGCGGGTGTGCCCACCTGAAGCGTGGCCTTTTTGGAGTCGACGGCCCTCGCGATACCGAAGTCACAGATCTTCGGTCGGTCGCCGAGCAGAAGCATGATGTTCGCCGGCTTGATGTCGCGGTGGATGACCTTCTTCGCATGCGCGGCGCCCAGTGCCTCGGCCAGCCGGGCACCGATGGTCACTACGCGCTTGCTCGGAAGGCCGTTCAGACTCTTGGCCATGACCTTCCGCAGATCCTGGCCGTTGAGGAGTTCCATCACGAAGAAGAGTCGCCCCTCATCCTCATCGGCGTCATGGACCACGACGATGCCCGAATGCTGCAGCCGCCCGCACAGGACGGGTTCGGCGCGGAACCGCTCGACGCGCCGCGGATCCGGATCCATGTCACTGGGAAAGATCTTGACGGCCACTTCACGATCAAGGCGCAGGTCGACGGCTTTCCACACCACACCCATCCCGCCGGCACCCAGCTTGCCCACCAAGCGGTACCGGCCCGCCAGCGTCTCCCCCTCTCGCATTCGTCACTCCGCCCTTACTTGTCCCGATCGCACGGCTATGGCGATGCTCTATCACGACTTAGTGATCGGGGCGAGCCGAGCCGTTAATCAGCACGGCCGAATCTCGCTACCGTAGGTCGCATGGCAGTCCAGAGACCGACTGGCGCGTCCAGTGAGGGCGTTCGGAAGAGCATGCAGTCAAACCGTGGCAGAGACACTGGGCCTGAGCTCGCGTTGAGGCGTGCCGTTCACGCGCTGGGTCTTCGTTACCGTGTCTCCATCCGCCCTCTTCCTGCCATCCGACGCACTGCCGATCTCGTCTTCACCAAGGCCAAGGTTGCCGTCTTCATGGATGGATGCTTCTGGCACGGCTGCCCCGACCATCACACGAAGTCGGCCACCAACGCCGAGTTCTGGGCTGAGAAGGTTCGCAGGAACAGAGAGCGCGATGCCGAGACGGACCGACTCCTCAGAGAAGCCGGTTGGATGGTGGTCCGCGTCTGGGAACACGAAAGCCCTTCTCCCGCCGCGGAGTTGATTGCTGAGGCGGTTCGGGTGGCTGGCAACAAGACAAGGATTTGACAGATCCGCCCCTGTCAAGCAACTTTTGACATGCAGATCTCAAAGATTTATATCTTACTTCAACGGCCTTATCTCCAGAGAGACATGGAAGGTTGCAACGGTCAGCAGAGGTGCACACCAAAAGGGGTGATCCCCGACTGGCTGGCTGCCACTCCAGTTCAGGGACAGTGGAGGGCTGAAGAGTCCTTTCACCCGATTGATCGCCCGGATGGCCTTGGCCAACCTTGCGGAACAGGAACTGCCGCCGTAGCGACTCGGCGCCAGAGCGCTATTAGCCGCCTGCCGACAGTCGGAACCTGGTGGTTAACTTGTCGCGGGAAGCAACCTCTAAGGGCATCTCCCCGGTGTCATCGCTCCACGCCATCCCGCTGCCCGCCTCCGAGGGTACGAGGCGGAAACGCACGGCGTATGGGCGCCTCAGCAGCGCGTTAATGCGGCCCAAACCGTGGCGCGGAGTTCAGCGATGCCCCCAGTCCACCCACTTCCCGGCGCCCCGGTTGACCTGGATCGCGGTCGGCAATATCTGCCCGGCACCCCCGCGGCGGCGCCCCTCGTAGATCTTAATCCACGAACCGACAGAACAGTCGCATCCTTAAACCACATACCCGATCTATTGGACAGAGGGATCCGAATGAGACATTTACGACTTAACGATTTAATCAACATAAACTAGCATGAATGCTTTCATGCAAGTACAAATCCCCTTTGCGCATCCCTCCCCTCTCGACTAGCCTCTTGTGTACGCCATTCGGGGCCCGCCGCGAAAATTTGCGGCTGGAAGGGCGCGTTTTGCGATGCGGTTTGTTGCGACTGCAGCATTGACACACGTGCCACCGCACGTCATGCCGTGACGCCCTAAACCGTTACCGTTAACCACATCGGATCATCGCGCGCGCTAGGCACAGCGAGCCCAGAGCATGCTCTTATCCGTATGCCGGGACGAACAGCCGTGTAATCCACGATCCACCTGGCGCGACCATTTCCTCCATCTTTGGCCTGCTTTCGATTTCAAGGTTCGATAGTGCGCCGAAATGTTCGAAATTATCGCCCCTAATGCGACAGGAGAAGGGGGCACCATTGGCCATCTCTGAATCCGAGGCCATCGACGACTCTCCACCGGATTTCTATGTAGAAATCCACGTCATGCAGGGTAATAGCCTGAGAAGCATTAGTCGCATTGTCATTCGCGGCGGCAGGACCGAGCTGTCGTCCGACGAGTACTGACTCAGCGGGGAAGTGTCACTTCTGTCGGCCAGGCCAATCGTCATGACGAGCCGCAACAATAATCTAGTTCGCCTGGCCACAGCGTCGGGAGATCTTGACCCCAGCCGTGACTCCCGTACGGATCTAAACTTCCCCGGCGCCGCATGCAAAAAGGAAGGCATGGATCCTAGGTACCGTCGCCTGAATGATGCCCTCTGATTCGCCATGGAAAGGGAAATCCTTCTATCTATAAAGCCATCTCTCCGAGGACTTCAGATAGAAAAGCTCCAAGTCGGCCCTTAATAGGGTCATGTGTTCAGAACAGAAGGTCCGCTACTGAACTGTGCAACTTAGTAGTGGAATCATGTCTATCGAAAGGATCTTCATGCCAAGTAGGCCTCACTACCCCCCCGAACTGCGGCTTCGAGCGATTCATATGGTCGCCGAGGTGCGGCCGGACCACTCGACCGAATGGTCTGCAATCAAGGCGGTCGCCGCGAAGCTCGGCATCGGCACTGCCGAAACGCTACGCGCCTGGGTTCGTCGAGCACAGGCTGGCGAGGGCAGCCAGCCCAGCCCTCTGATAACCGAATCAGCCGAGCTGCAGCGACTTCGCCGGGAGAACGCCGAACTCCGCCGTGTCAACGAGATTCTCAAGGCCGCCTCAACCTTCTTCGCAGCCGAACTATACATGCCACAGACACCCATAACCATCGTCGATCAGCACATCGCCATTTGACGAAGTCAAACGAGTCGGGTGTGCTGTAATCGACCATCACTCCACAACTCTGCCAGCGTCTGTCATGTCGCCGAAAATCGTGGCTCGCCATCGGATATCTCGGCCTGTCCGAAATGCAACCACGTAACGGCTCTGCCGAAGGTATTGACTGCCGCCACGATGTGCCACAACGCCAGACCGGGCTGTGTCGTTCTCGCGAGAGGGTAAAGGGCTGACTCATACACGACTGAAGTGACCTCAACCGCTCATCCTGGCCATCACCGGCATGCTGTCGCCGGTGGTCTGAACGACTGGCGCGAGGGGATTGTGACCGATACTGACAGTCTCAAGCTGGATTAAAGGTCACTGCGGCAGAAGGGCGGAAGGTGGCGAGCTATGCTGCGCACTCGCCACCGGCCCAGGCTGCCGGCGCGCTCACTCCTCGCAGTGACGAACTACTCGGCATGCTTGGCGTCTTCGCGGGCACCTGTCAGTACACGACGTAGTGGCCCGCCAGGGACGGGCATCCCGACCTGATAGATCCCGTCAGTGATTCTGCGCTTGACCTGATCTGCCACAGATTGCCACCAGAGCTCGTCGGGCCCGAAGTCCAGGGTAACGATAAGAACCCAGAGCTTCCCGCGTCCCCGCCTGGTCGCCCTGTCGATGCCACCGGATCGCTCGTCAGCCGGCAACGCTCGCAACCTGAGGAGTCCACGATGCACGGGAGGGGAATGGCCTGGCTCCTGGCGCCCTGGTGTGGAGATCTGCTCCGATCCCATGGCATGTAAAAGGCCCTGCGCCATAACCTGAAGGTGTCGATGCTTCAGGAAGGGTCAGAGCCTATGACCGACGCCAGCACGATCGGCGAACGACTCCGAGCCGCTCGGACAGCACGAGGGATGAAGCAGGAAGAACTCGCCGAAGCGGCCGATCTCTCGCGCGACCTCATCGCGAAGCTGGAGCAAGGGGTGCGCAAGTCCGCCCGGCTCACATCGCTGATCAAGCTGGCCAACGCGTTGGACGTGGAGTTGAGTGCCCTGGTCGGCAAGCGGGACCGGCTCGGCACGGACCGCGACGGAGGCAGCGTCCTCGCGCTTAGGGATGCCATTCTGTCGCCCTCATTCCTGCCCGACCTCGACGACGGGTACGACGGCGAGCCGACGCCCGTCGAGGAGTTGCAGGCCGCTGTCGATGCGGCCTGGCACGCCTACTGGGCGGGCGAGTTCGGGCCCCTCCTCGCACGCATCCCCGGTCTTGTCGCCGAGTCCAGGCTGGCGCACTCCGCGTTCGGCGTTCCCGCTGTTCGCGTTCTCGCCCAGTCGTACGATCTCGGCGCCAACCTCCTGGTGCAGTTGGGCCGGAACGACTTGGCCGCGATCGCGTCGGAGAGGGCGATCGTGACCGCTCACGGCGGGAACGACGAACTGCTGTGGGCGACCATGCACGGCACCTACTCGTGGCTCCTGCTGCATCAGGCCCGACTTGCCGAAGCGGAGCGGGTCGCCGGCGAGATAGCGGCGCGGATCGAACCGTCGTTTTCATCGCCGCCGCCACATCTGGCGGCGTGGGGCAATCTTTTGGTGACTGCGCTCGCCCCAGCCGCGGCGGCAGGTCGGGATGTGTCGGAGTACATCTCCATGGCGTCCGCCGCTGGCGAGCGCCTTGGGGAAAGAGTGCCGGTGTTTCATACCTCGTTCGGGCCGGCCAGCGCCGCGATGCAGGCCGTCCATGCCTACACGGTGCGGCGCGAGCCCGGCAAGGCGTTGAAGGCGGCCGGACGACTTCGCCCGGGTGACCTACAGGGGATTTCGCAGGGTGCGCATCTGTTGGATGTGGCGCAGGCTCATGTGGATGCCCGTCATTACAAGACGGCGGCGGAGCGACTGCTGGAAGCTCGTTCGCAGTCGGCTGTGTGGTTCCGCCACCAGGTGCTTGCCCGTGATCTCGTTGAAGGGATCCGTGAGGAGGACGCCCGCCCTTCTCCGGCGGTTCGATCACTGGCTCACTCACTGAGCATTTGACGGCCATGAGGACGGCGTGTCCTCATGGCGCAGGAAATTTCCCCGCCCATAAGGACACTGCGTCCATGGAGTGCCATCACCCTCGGTAATAGCTTCGCTACATGATTATCAAGCAGCTGAGGCGAAGCCGCGAGGTCGCGTCATGAACCGCGACGACTCCTTCTATGCCTGGGCGGCCCAGGACGCCACGCAGGGATCCTGCGGCGTCACCGCAGAACCTGACTTGGCCCAGCGCCGCATACGGGAGGCGCTCGCCAGGCTTGCGCCGGACGCCGCCGGCATGGTTGAGAAGGTACGGCTCGACCGCTCCGCCCATCAGCCGTCGTACATCCACGTGACAGTTCTGAGCCGGTATGGCGCGGCGAGCGACTGCGGTCCGCCGTGACCATCCTCATGCGTCCCGCGGCATCGCTGAAAGCATCCGTTATCGCCCTGCTTCTGCTACTCAAGGTCGGGTTGCCCTCAAGTGTCACACCGGTTCAACGGAGGGGGCTTGCTGGGCTACTCGCCCCACTCACTGGATTCCGCTACAAAACTGCCCATCCCGCGCACGGTGAAGATGAGTCCACGTTCCCTAAGGATCATCGTCGCCTTCCGTGCGGTCTCACGGGCCACCCCGAACTCCTGCACAAGTCGCACCTCGTAGATGGGGTGCTTGGGCGGATACTCCCCAACCCGTATGCGCCTCTCCAACTCCGCTGCCATCTGTGCCGATTTGGGGCTTGTGGGATCAAACTGCCACTCATCCTCCATACCCAGAACCGTAGGAGTCCCCTCTCGTCCCCTTACATTAGCCTCTGTCAGTGGACAAGGGTAGACAAGGATAGTGAGGCCGCGTAGTCTGCTCTACAGCTCACCTAGTCAGGTTCGATCAGAGCCCGTCCTTGCGGCAGAACCACACTCGGCAAGCTCTGATGCTTGCCCGGACGCGTCACTGCCCTCAAACGCAGGAGGTCGACTAATGGGTAACGCAATCACAGATGTCCGGTTCACTCCCCTGCTGGCAGCAGAGGTGCGATCCGTGTTGGAGAGGCACGGTTACCGACTGCCGAACGAAAGCGATCACGTCCACGGGCTTGTCATGGCACGGATCGCCACAGAGCTCAGGAACCTCGTCGAGATCTTCGAGGGGCGAATCCGATGAGTGCTCCAGGTGAACTCCCGGACTATCACGGCCCGCATGTCACACCGCCCCTCGCCGGCCATATCAAGCTGGCATGGTACGAGCCGACCCCGCGGGCGCGGCACGTCCGAGTTGCCTCGCATACGTGTGGCTGCCAGACGACGACGTACGAGCTGTGTGCCGCTGGCGGCCAGAGCTTCATCCGCCGTACAGATCGCAAGAGGCGGGCCGTGCACGAAACCGCTTGGACGTTGGCCGCTGCCACAAGGCGGACCTTCGAGCAGATTCTGAACGGCGAAGCTGCATGATGGCGGTGCGGCAGACGATGGTGTTCATGCGTCCGCCGCACATGTTTTTCTGCGGTGAGCCGCGCCCTGGGTGGAGAGCGGCATGCCAGAGCTGTCGCCATGCGAGGCAGCCACTTCCGACAATTGAGCGCTGTTGGGCTGCTCTTGCTACAGGGCAGTGGCACAAGAGGGCGGAACTCGGCCCAGGCCGGGGGTCCGGGGGCCGGGAGGCCCCCGGCAAGGGGGTGTGGGGGAGTTCGGCTCCCCCACAGGACGCAGCCCGGAGCCCCAAAGCGCGAAGCGCCCCCAGTGCGCAGGCCCAAGCTTTGGAGCTTGAAGGCCTGGGGTGTTAGATCTTGCCGACGCCAGCGCCCGTCGTGACCGTCGCCTTCACCGTGTTCGGGTCTTCCACCGTGTACGCGTAGTACGTCGACGCCTCCTGTACGGTGCCGCTGCAGTCAGGAGCGCCGGATTCGTCTACGAACACGTTGTTGCGTGCCACGCACCGCCCGCCAGGCCCGGCGTACGAGTTGCTCACCGGCTCCTCCACCCGCTCGAAGTAGTTCCCCTCGACCAGGCAGCCGGCGTTCGCCTGGCAGGCCACCCCGACGTCCGTGTTGTACACGTAGTAGTTGTTGGCCACATGCACAGGCTCCCCGAACCGCACGCGCGGGTTGCGCTGCGGTGTCCGGTCGAACCAGTTGTGGTGGTAGGTGACCTTCAGCCGCCCGACGTCCTGGGCCGCGTTGCCGTCGTCGTGGCCGAGCAGCATGTTCTTGGTGTGGTCGTGGGTGTGGTTCCACGAGACGGTCACGTACGAGGAGCCGCGCTTGATGTCGATCAGCCCGTCGTAGCCGTCGGCGAGGTCGTTGTGGTCGATCCAGACGTGATGGCTGAACATCTGCACGTTGATCGAGTCATCGGTGGCACCACGGAACGACAGGTTGCGGATGATGACGTTGTGCACGGCGTTCGCGGGCGGCGAGGTAACGGAGTCATCCGCAGGCAGGCCGACGTTGAGCCCGCCGCCGGTGATGCCGGAGGTCGCGCCGACGCCGAAGATGGTCTTGTCAGAGGCCACGTTGTGCATCCCCGCCGGAACGGTGATCATGCCGAGCACGCAGACGGAGAGCGGCCCCTCCTGGCCGATCGCGGCAATCAGTTCAGCCGCCGTGTCCACCGCGACCGTGGGGCCGCCCACGCCGCCGGTGGTGCCGTTCTGGTTCCAGGCGTTCACCGAGGCGAAGCCGGTGGGCGTTCCGGAGGGCCGGCAGCTCCCGGGCGGGATGGTGGGCACGGTGGGTGAGGCGGTGGGGCCGCCGAGGTCCGTCACCAGCACGTCGTCGAAGGTCGCGCTGGCGTAGTAGCCCGCCAGGCCGGCACGACCGGAGCTGAACGAGGTGTCGGTGGCCGATACCACCTGCACGTCGTTCACGAAGCCACGCAATGTGGTGCCGAACGCCTCCAGCCGGACCGTGTGCCAGGCCCCGGGAGTGACGGTGGCCGCGCCGGTGGCGAGCGTGATGGGGGCGCCGCCCGTTCGCTTGCCGAGGATGGCGGTGCCCGCGTTGCTCAGGCCGAGGAAGTAGTAGTTGCCGGTGCTCTGCGCTCTGGCCAGCACCGCGACGTACCGGCCCGAGCCGTTGAACGCGATCGGCTTGACGCGGGCCTGCACCGCCTGGTCTCCCCAGCCGCTGCCGGCCAGGGCTCGGGAGTCCGCGCTGGTGCCCGACTGCCGGTAGGCCGGGGAGCCGTCGGTCACCACCGACCAGCTCCCGCCGGACCGGGACCAGCCGGTCGCGTCGCCGTCCTGGAAGTCGTCGCTGAACAACGTGGCGGCGGACGCGCTCGGCATGACCAGGAGCGCCGCGACGATGGCCGCGCCGAACGCGGCGCATGCCAGGTGGAGCGTGGTATTGCTGCGCACCGTGGAGCCTCCGGATGTGAGGGGCGACCAGGCGCGTTGCGTGCTGTCTCTGCGGAATACCGAAAGACGCGTCTAATCGCGATGCCTGACGGAACGAGCTTCACATCTTTATGCAACCGATTGTTAGGCGCGTCAACCGGATTGGTGTGCAGTTTTGTTGCAGCGGGAAGAGAAGATCTGGCAAGCGATTGCAGTGCATAGGATGGCGATCATGACTGTGGCGGACATGTGGTTCGATCCGTCCTGCCCGTACACCTGGCTGACCGCACGCTGGCTGATGGAGGTGCGGAAGGTACGCCCGGTCGAGGTGCGCTGGCACGTGATGAGCCTGTCGGTGCTCAACGAGGGCCGCGACGACGACCCGGAAGGCGACCCGGAGGGATACCTGTGGGTCCCGGTCCGCATCTGCGCGGCCGTGCAGCGCGACCACGGCCAGCAGGCGCTGGAGCGGTTGTACACAGCGCTGTGGACGACCGGCACGGGCGACTGGATCGGCGATCTGCGCACCGCGCTGGCCACCGCCGGGCTGCCGGTCGAGCTGGCTGAGGCGGGCCTGGGCAACGACTATGACGATGTCGTACGTGCCTCGCACGCCGAGGGCATCGGCCTGATCGGCGGCGACCACGTGGGCACCCCGATCGTCGCGGTGGACGGCGGGCGGGTGGTGTTCTTCGGCCCCGTCGTCTCCCGCGTGCCCACCGGCGAGCAGGCCGCCCGCCTGTGGGACGGGACGCTGCTGGTGGCGGGCACCCCGGGTTTTCACGAGCTGAAGGGCAGGCCCCACGAGGAGCCCCAGATGTGAAGCCGGATCAGGATTGATACGTTGGTGAACCAGTCACCGACCGTGGAGAGCACCGCCCATGCCCGCTGCTGATTCCCTGTGACGGTTACGGCGTGGGTGGCGGTGGCTGCCTTTCTGGGGGCGTACACGCTGATCGCCACCGAGAAGGTGCACCGCGTGGCGGCGGCGCTCGGCGGGGCGGGGATCATGTTGTTGATCCATGCCACCGACGCCGGTTCCGCGTTCTTCTCCGAAGAGAGCGGCATCGACTGGAATGTCATCTTCCTGCTGCTCGGCATGATGGTCATCGTCGGCGTGCTGAAACAGACCGGGGTCTTCGAGTTCCTGGCGATCTGGGCGGCCAAGCGGGCCAGGGGGCGGCCATTCCGGCTGCTGACGTTGCTCATCCTGATCACGGCGGGCGCCTCGGCGCTGCTGGACAACGTGACGACCGTGCTGCTCATCGCGCCGGTGACGTTCCTGGTGTGCGAGCGGCTCGATCTGCCGGTGGCGCCGTTCCTCATCGCCGAGGCCATGGCCTCCAACATCGGCGGCACCGCCACCCTGGTGGGCGATCCGCCGAACATCATCATCGCCAGTCGCGGTGGGCTGAGCTTCAACGACTTCCTCGTGCATCTGGCGCCGCTGATCGTTGTGCTGGTGGCGGTGTTCGCGGTGTTGTGCCGGTGGTTGTTCAGGAAGTCCTTCAGGTACGACCCCGACCTGGCCGCCGAGATCATGACGCTGAACGAGCGCGAGGCCATCGCGGACCGCCGGTTGCTGTGGCAGTCGCTGGCCGTGCTGGCCCTGGTCATGGCGGCGTTCGTGCTGCATCCCGTGCTGCACTACGAGCCCTCGGTCGTCGCGCTGCTCGGCGCGGGGGTGCTGGTGGCGGCGACCAAGGTGACGACCGAGGAGGCCATCCGCGAGGTCGAGTGGCCGACGCTGGTGTTCTTCGCCGGGCTGTTCGTCATGGTCGGCTCGCTGGTCGAGACCGGGGTCATCGAGCGGATCTCCGAGGCCGCGGCGGCGGCCACGCACGGGCAGCTCGCGCTGACCACGATGGTGCTGCTCTGGGCCTCGACGGGGCTGTCCGCCGTGATCGACAACATTCCGTACGTCGCCACCATGAGCCCCATCGTCGCCGACCTCGTCCAGGCGAACGGCGGCAACGAGCACGCCCAGGTGCTCTGGTGGGCCCTGGCCATCGGCGCGGACCTGGGCGGGAACGCGACGGCGGTGGGGGCGGCGGCCAACGTCGTGGTCCTCGGCATCGCCGCCCGCAACGGCACCCCGATCAGCTTCTGGCAGTTCACCAGGTACGGCCTCGTGGTCACGTTCGTCACCGTGGCGCTGTCGGTGCCGTACTTGTGGTTCCGGTACCTCACCTGAGCGGCAGCACGTCCACCCCCCGCTCGTCGTCGCCGCGCGGGCCGAAGATGCGGCGCTCGGACTCCTCGATGGGCACGTCGTTGATGCTGGCCTCCCTGCGCCGCATCAGGCCCGACTCGTCGAACTCCCACTGCTCGTTGCCGTAACTGCGCCACCACTGGCCGGAGGCGTCGCGCGACTCGTACTGGAAGCGCACCGCGATGCGGTCGCCGAGCACCGCCCAGAGCTCTTTGCGCAGGGCGTAGTCCAGCTCTTTGTCCCATTTGCGGCGCAGGAACGCCCGGATCTCGTCGCGGCCGGTCAGGAACTCCCCACGGTTTCGCCAGACGGAGTCCTCCGTGTAGGCGAGCGCGACGCGGTCGGGGTCGCACGTGTTCCAGGCGTCCTCGGCCGCCTGGGCCTTGACGCGGGCGCTCTCTTCCGTGAACGGCGGGACGGGCGGGCGTGACATCAAAAGAACCTCCTCTGTCCTACACCAGTTTGTCGAGTGTGATCGGCAAGTCCAGGACACGCTTGCCGGTGGCGTGGCGTACGGCGTTGGCCACCGCCGCCGCAACCCCGGTGATGCCGACCTCGCCCACCCCGCGCAGGCCCAGCGGCATGGTCGGGTCCGCGTCGTCCAGGTAGTGCACGTCGATGTGGGGGATGTCGGCGTGCACGGGCACGTGGTACTCGGCCAGGCTGGGGTTCATGATCCGGCCGGTACGGTGATCGATCAGCGTCTGCTCCGACAGCGCCATGCCGATGCCCATCACGATGCCGCCCCTGAGCTGACTCGCCGCCGTCCTGGCGTTGATCACCCTGCCGACGTCGAACACGCCCAGCCAGCGCGAGATGCGTACCTCGAAGGTGTCGGGATCCACCCGGACCTCGCAGAACTGCGCCCCGGACGCCGCCTTCACCCATTTCCTGCGGTCGCGCAGGGTCTGGACCATGAAGCCGAGCATGTTCCCCTTGACCGCCGCCTCCACGTGGTCGCGACCGGCCGCGGCCAGGATCTCCGCGTACGTCTGCCCGCGCCCTCCGTGGTAGAGCCCGCCGTCGCGAGCCTCCAGGTCCGCCGGCTTCCTGCCCCGCAGCGGCGAGCCCGGCGCGCGGCGGGCCAGGCCGAGCACCGTGCGCTTCAGCTTGGCGCAGGCGTCCAGCACGCCCGCCGCCACACTCGCGGTCTGCATGGAACCACCCGCCCCCGGGCCGGGCGGCAGGTCGGAGTCGCCGGACTCCACGCGTACCGACTCCAGCGGCACGCCCAGCTCGTCGGCGGCGATCTGCGCCTGCACGGTCGCCGCTCCCACGCCTATCTCGTGCATGCCGCAGCGCACCACGACCGTGCCGTCCGCGCTCAGCCGGATGGTGACGCTCGCCGTCATCCGCATCGACGGGTGGTAGGCCGTGGCCACCCCCATGCCGACCAGCCACCGCCCGTCCCGCATGGCGCCGGGCCTCGGGTCGCGCTCGCGCCAGCCGAACCGTTCGGCCCCCAGCGCGTACGCCTCCCGCAACATCCGGTGCGCGAACCGCTGCCCGCCCACCGGATCGCGCTCCGGCTCGTTGCGCATGCGCAGCTCGACCGGGTCCATGCCCAGCTCCCAGGCCAGCTCGTCCACGGCCGACTCCAGGGCGAAGGTGCCGATGGACTCGCCCGGCGCCCGCATGAACGTGTTGGACAGCAGGTCGAGCTGAACGGTGCTCTGCCGCAGGTGGATGTTGGGCGCGGCGTACAGGTGGCGGGAGCCCCCGGTGATGTTCTCCGGCATGCCGCCGACCCGGCCCGTCCTGGACACGCTGGTGTGGATCAGGGCGCTCAGCCGCCCCTCCGCGTCCGCGCCCAGTGCGACCCGCTGCGTGCTGGGGGTGCGTCCGCCGACCGTGTGGTAGACGCTCTCGCGGGTGAGCGCCAGGCGTACCGGCCGGCCGGTCGCCCGCGCGGCCAGCACGGCGAGCAGTGTGCCCGCCCAGACCGAGCCCTTGCCGCCGAACCCGCCCCCCACGTACGGCGCCAGCACCCTGATCGACTTCTCCGGCACCCCGAACCGCTGGGCCAGGTGCTTGCGCAACCACGGCATGTTCTGCGTGCCCTCGTGCAGGGTCAGCCGGTCGCCGTCCCACACGGCGGTCGTGGCGTGCGGCTCGATCGCGTTGTGGGTGTGCGGCGGCGTGGTGAAGGTCAGGTCCACCGAGTGCGGCGCGGCGGCGAGGGCGCCCTGCGCGTCCCCCTTGTCCGCCGCGGCCTCGGCCAGCAGGTTGCCCTTCTGGGGGACCGCGTTCGGCTCCTCGGCCGCGAAGTCCACCGCGGCGGGCAGTTCCTGGTACGCGGGCCGCACGAGCGAGGCCGCGTACCGCGCCGTCTCGGGTGTCTCGGCGACCACGACCGCCACCGGCTGGCCGTTCCAGTGCACCTCGTCGGTGGCCAGGTAGTTGACCGACGTGCCCGAGGCGAGCGAGCTGAGGTCGAGGAAGCTCACCTTGGGCGCGGGTTTCATGGGCGGGGCGTTCTCGTGGG
This sequence comes from Nonomuraea insulae, assembly GCF_042656245.1. NCBI lineage: Bacteria > Bacillati > Actinomycetota > Actinomycetes > Streptosporangiales > Streptosporangiaceae > Nonomuraea > Nonomuraea insulae. The sequence goes on along the minus strand of NZ_JBHSPA010000017.1, from coordinate 114,317 downwards.
TGAGGACGTCGATCACGCCGCGCACGGCTCGCGCCGCCGCGGTGTCGATGGCGGTGATGCGGCCGCGCGGGATCGTGGCGTGCACGAGCGCGGCGTAGGCCATACCCGGGTACGGGTACTCGGCGGCGAACTTGGCCTCGCCCGTGGTCTTGGCGGGGCCGTCGATCCTGTCGACGGCGCGGCCGACGTACTTCGTGCCGGTCGTCTGCTCGGTCTCGGCGAACTTGACGCTCATCGAGCCTCTCCCTCGTTCAGTTCGCGCAGCGTGGCCGTGATCGTGGCCACGGCGAGTCCGGCCTTGAACGCGTTGTCCGGCAGGACGGTCGCGGCGGCCAGCTCCGCCTCGGCCGCGTGGCGGAAGGCGGCCTCGTCCGCGGGGCCGCCGAGCAGGATCCGCTCGGCCTCGCGGGCCCGCCAGGGTTTGGGGGCGACGCCGCCTAGCGCCAGCCGTACCTCGGTCACCGTTCCGTCCTGCACGCGCAGGGCCGCCGCCACCGAGACGAGGGCGAAGGCGTAGGAGGCGCGGTCGCGTACCTTGCGGTAGCGGGAGTCCGCCGTGAGCGGCGGCAGCTCGACCGCGGTGACCAGGTCGCCGGGGGCCAGCTCGGTCTCGATGTCCGGGGTGTGTCCTGGCAGGCGGTGGAAGTCCGTGAGCGGGATGCGGCGGGGGCCGTGCACGCCGTGTACCTCGACGACGGCGTCCAGGGCGGCCAGCGCCACGCACATGTCGGAGGGGTGGGTGGCGATGCAGCTCTCGCTCGCGCCCAGGATCGCGTGGCCGCGGTTGAACCCGCCGAGCGCGTCGCAGCCGCTGCCCGGCTGGCGCTTGTTGCAGGCGGAGGCGGGGTCGTAGAAATACGCGCAGCGGGTGCGTTGCAGCAGGTTGCCGCCCACGGTGGCCATGTTGCGCAGTTGCGCGGAGGCGCCGGCCAGGAGTGCCTGCGACAAGACCGGGTAGCGGGCGCGTACGCGGCGGTCTGCGGCCAGCACGCTGTTGCGGACAAGCGCGCCGACGCGCAGGCCGCCGTCGGGCAGCTCCTCCACGGTGTCGAGGGGCAGCCCGGTGACGTCCACGACCGTGTCGGGGCGTTCGATGCCCTCGCGCATCAGGTCGACCAGGTTGGTGCCGCCGCCGAGGTATTTCGCGCCCGGCTCGGTGGTGGCGGCGTGCACGGCGGCCTCGACGTCGACCGGCTTGACGTACGCGAACGGCCTCATCGCTCCTCCTCCCCCGCCACGTCCATGATCGCGTCCACGATCCCGTTGTACGCGCCGCAGCGGCACAGGTTGCCGCTCATCCGCTCCCTGACCTCGGCCTCGCTCAGCTCGTCGGAGACCGTCACGGCACTGGGCATGCCGGAGGCGTGTTCGGCCAGCATCCCGATCGCCGAGCAGATCTGGCCCGAGGTGCAGTAGCCGCACTGGAAGCCGTCGTGGCGCACGAACGCCTTTTGGAGAGGGTGGGAAACGCCCTCGATCGTGGTGATCTCGCTGCCGTCGTACTGGATGGCCAGGGCCAGGCAGGAGTTGATCCGCATGCCGTCGGCGAGAACCGTGCACGCGCCGCAGGCGCCCTGATCGCAGCCCTTCTTGGGGCCGGTCAGCCCGAGTCGCTCGCGGAGCGCGTCGAGCAGGCTGACCCACGGCTCGACGTCGAGGGACACGACGTCGCCGTTGATCTTCATCCGTATCTCGGTCACTCGCTTCCTCCCTACCGGTGTAATCGGGACGCTAACAGAACACCGTTTCCTTAACAAGGGAACGGTGTTCTGTTAAGTCAGGCCAGTATGCTTTACGCGTCATGACGTTCCTCCGTGCCAGGCGGCCCGAGCACAAGCAGCAGCGGCGCGAGGCGATCCTCGCCGCGGCCAGCGAGCTCGCCCGCACCTCCGGCGTGCGCAACGTCAGCCTGGGAGCGGTGGCCGAGGCCGTCGGGCTGGCGAAGTCGAACATCGTGCGCTATTTCGGCACCCGCGAGGAGATCTACCTGGAGCTGGCCGCCGAGGAGTGGCGGCAGTGGGCCGAGACCGCCACCGCCCGGCTGCGCGAGGCCGGCGGCACGACCGAGGCGGTGACCGTCGTGGCCGAGACGCTCACGGACCGGCCCCTGCTCTGCGACCTGCTGGGCCACGCCTCCACCAGCCTCGAGTACAACGTGTCCGTGTCGGCCATCCGCACGTACAAGCACACGGTGCTGTCCGCCGCCGCCGAGCTGGGGGCCGTGGTCGCGGGCGTCACCGGGCTGACCGATCGCGAGGGCATGGAGCTGGTGGCCGCCGCCGGCGCCCTGGCCGGCATGCTCTACCCGGCCTCCCACCCCTCGGCCGCGCTCGCCCAGGCCTACGCGGAGGACCCCGAGCTGGCCGCCGCCTGCCCCGTGCTGCTCCCCACCCTGATCAGAGGCCTCAAGGCGCTGGCCGCCGGCCTGCCGTCGCTCAGGGACGAGTGAAACTTTCACCCTCGCTGTACATCAGCGCGGATTCCGCAGAGCATGTGCCCGTACCTAACCGGTTAACGGCAGAAGGGCACCCCCCATGACCAAACGACTCGGGCTCGCCGCGGCGGCGCTCCTGTCGCTCCTCGTCTCGATGCTCATCGCCCCGGCTCCCGCGCACGCCGCGGTCGGGCTCCGGGTCAGCGGCACCAGGATCCTTGAGGCCAACGGGAACGCGTTCGTCATGCGCGGCGTCAGTCACGCGCACACCTGGTACGCCAGCCAGACGGGCTCCTTCTCCGACATCAAGGGCCTGCGCGCCAACACCGTGCGGGTCGTGCTGAGCGGCGGCCGGTGGCCCGCCAACGGGGCCTCCGACGTGGCCAGCGTCGTCTCACTCTGCAGACAGAACCGGTTAATATGCGTGCTCGAAAACCATGACACCACCGGGTACGGGGAGCAGAGCGGCGCGTACACGCTCGACCAGGCCGTCACCTACTGGAGCGGCGTCAGGAGCGCGCTCACCGGCACCGAGGACTTCATCGTCGTCAACCTCGGCAACGAGCCGTACGGCAACAACAACGTCGCCGCCTGGACCAGCGCCACCACGAGCGCGATCACCAGGATGCGCGGCCTGGGCTTCCAGCACATGCTGATGGTGGACGCGCCCAACTGGGGCCAGGACTGGCAGTTCACGATGCGCGACAACGCCCAGGCCGTCTTCAACGCCGACGCGCAGCGCAACACGGTCTTCTCCATCCACATGTACGGGGTCTTCGACACGGCCGCCGAGATCACCGCGTACCTGAACGCCTTCCAGACCGCGGGGCTGCCGCTCGTCATCGGTGAGTTCGGGCACAACCACTCCGACGGCAACCCCGACGAGGACACGATCATGTCCCAGGCGCAGTCGCGCGGGCTCGGCTACATCGGCTGGTCGTGGAGCGGCAACGGGGGCGGCGTCGAATACCTCGACATGGTCACCAACTTCAGCGCCGCCAGCCTGACATCCTGGGGCCAGCGCATCTTCAACGGCGCGAACGGCATCGCCACGACCTCCCGCGAGGCCACCTTCTTCTCCGGCGGCGGCACCGACACCACCAACCCGACGACCCCCGGCACCCCGTCGTCCGCCGGCGTCACCTCCAGCGGCGCCACCCTGACCTGGTCTGCCTCCACCGACTCCGGCGGCTCCGGGCTGGCCGGCTACGAGATCTACCGCGAACAGGGCGCCACCGATCCCCTCCTCGGTCAGTCCGCGACCAACTCGATCACGCTGACCGGCCTGACCGCCTCCACCCAGTACCAGGTGTACGTCCGCGCCCGCGACGGCGCAGGCAACCGCTCGGCCAACTCCGCCACGACGACGTTCACCACCACCTCGGGCGGCGGGACCGGCGGTGGTTGCACGGCCGCCGGCACGGTGCAGAGCCAGTGGAGCGGCGGGTACGTGGTGCAGCCCGTCACGGTCACCAACACCGGCACCTCGGCCGTCACCGGCTGGACCGTCACCTTCACCCTGCCCGCCGGCCACACACTCACCGGCTCGTGGAACTCCGCGGCGACGGTCAGCGGGCAGACGGTCACGGTACGGAACGCGGGCTACAACGGGAACCTCGGGGCCGGAGGCTCCACCAGCTTCGGCTTCCAGGTCGCCCGGCCTGGCGGCAACACGGCCACGGTGACCTCCTACACCTGCGCCACCTCCTGACGGCTCACGCACCCGCCTTCGCCGCGCGGAGGGACGCGGCGGGGGCGGGCCGGGGTCAGGACAGCCCTGGGGGTGAGGTTGAGTCGCGGATGACGAGTTCGCACGGGAGGGTGTGCACCCCCGGCGTAGCCCGGCCGTCGATGGCCGCGAACAGGTGCTGGGCCGCCGTGCGTCCCAGCACCTCGAGGTTCATGTCCACGGTCGTCAGCGCCGGCCGCGTCTCGGTGGACAGCACCTCCCAGTTGTCGTACCCCACCACCGCGATGTCGTCGGGCACCCGCCGCCCCCGCTCCCTGACCGCCTCCACGAAGCCGGCCGCGATCTGGTCGCTGCCGCAGAACACCGCGTCGATCTCGGGCTCGGCCATCAGCAACATCTCGGCCGCGTGCCGCCCCCACCGCTGCGACCACACCCCGGACAACGTCTGCCCGGCCTGGGAGAGCCCGGCCGAGGCGAGCGCCTGACGGAAGCCCTCCTCGCGGTCGCGGGCGGCCTTGTAGTGGGCGGGGCCCGTGACGTGCGCGATGCGCCGGCGCCCGAGGGCCAGCAGATGGTTGACGGCCATCGCGGCGGCCCCGACGTCGTCGGGAACGAAGGAAACGTCGGAGGGATCCTCGGAGGGCCCGTACGCGTACACGACGGGCACGGGCAGATCCTTGCTCACCGAGGGCCGCGGGTTCGTGCTCTCCCCCACCACGATCAGCCCGTCCACCCGCCGCGACAACAGCGCCCGCAGATGGTGCTGCTCCCTGATCGCGTCCCCTCGCGCGTCGCAGAGGAGCACGGCCATCTCCCCGGCCCCGAACGCGTCCTCGGCCCCGAGCAGCACCGGGATGCCGAATCGGCCGACGCTGTCGGAGGTGAGCAGCCCCACCGTGCGCGTCTGCCCCGACAGCAGCCCTCTGGCCAGGGCGTTCGGCTGGAAGGAGAGCTCCGCCGCGGCGGCGAGCACGCGCTCGCGCGTCGCCGCCCGCACGTCCTGGCGCCCGTTGATCGCCTTGGAGGCCGTGGCGATGGATACCCCCGCCAGCGAGGCCACATCGTTGATGGTCGCCCGCTTACCCGCCATACTTCGAAACCCTTTTCGGTGAATTGTGAACTGCTTAGCACCATAGCACCCATTGACATGGGCTCATGTTTCTTCTACGTTTCCGAAAACCTTTAAGTCCAGGAGCACATCATGAGACGAAGGCTGGCCGGGATCTCCCTCCTCGGTGTGTTAGCGCTCACAGCTGCGGCCTGCGGCAATGCAGGCAACGGGGGCGGCGGCGGGCAACCGGCGGACGGTCCCGTGACGATCACCATGTGGACCCGAGCGGCCACCCAGACGCAGAGCGAGCGGCTGGTCAAGGCCTACAACAGCAGTCACAAGAACCAGGTCAAGCTCACCGTCATCCCGACCGACAACTACCAGCCCCGCATCGCCGCCGCCGCCGGAGCCAAGCAGTTGCCCGATGTCTTCGCGGCCGACGTCATCTTCGTCCCGAACTACACCTCCCAGGGCCTGTTCATGGACGTCACGGACCGGGTCGCGGCCCTGCCGTACAAGGACAAGCTCGCCCCCTCGCACATGAAGCTCGGCACGCTCGACGGCCGGCAGTACACGCTCCCGCACACGCTCGACCTGTCCGTCTGGTTCTGGAACAAGGACCTGTACGAGAAGGCCGGGCTCGACCCCGAGCAGGGCCCGAAGTCGCTGAAGGAGTTCGCCCAGCAGGCCACCACGATCCAGGAGAAGCTCGGCAAGGACGGCAAGGTGCACGGCACCTTCTTCGGCGGCAACTGCGGCGGCTGCTACGTCTTCACCTTCTGGCCGTCGGTCTGGGCGGCGGGCGCGCAGGTCATGAACCCCGACGGCACGGCCTCGCTCAACGACCAGCCGGCCATGACCGACGTGTTCAAGATCTGGCGCGAGCTGTACGAGAAGAAGGCCACCGGCCCGACCGCCAAGGAGGAGCAGGGCCCGACCTGGACCGGCTTCTTCCCCAAGGGCGAGATCGGCGTCATGCCGATGCCCTCGACGACGCTCGGCCTGATGCCCAAGGAGATGAAGATCGGCGTCACCCCGATCGCCGGTCCTGACGGCGGCGAGTCGACGTTCGTGGGCGGCGACTCGGTGGGCATCTCCGCCACCAGCAAGAACGCGGACGCGGCCTGGGAGTTCCTGTCCTGGACGGTCTCCGACGACGCCCAGGTCGAGGTCATGGCCAAGAACAAGGACGTGCTCGCGCGCACCGACCTGGCCAGCAACAAGTACTCCTCAGAGGACCCGCGCGTGGTGCTGATCAACTCGCTGGTCGCCAAGGGCCAGACCCCGTTCGCGCTGCGCTTCGGCCAGACCTACAACGACCCCCAGGGCCCGTGGCTGCGCCTGGCCCGCGAGTCCGTGTTCGGCGACGCCTCCAAGGCCACCCAGCTCAACTCCGAAATCACGAAGTCCCTCCAGCAATGATGGTGACGATCACAAGGCGGGCGGCGCACTCGGCGCCGTCCGCCCGGTGGCGGAGCAGGAAGGCTCAGGGCTGGCTGTACGCGGCCCCGACCGCCCTCATCGTGGGCGTGTTGTTCATCGCGCCCCTGGTGCTGGTCGTCTGGATGTCGCTCAACCGCTGGCCCCTGCTCGGCCAGGCCACCTTCAACGCCCCCGCCAACTACCTCAAGATCGCCGACAACCCGCTCTTCGTCGACGCGGTGTTCTTCACGCTCAAGTACACGGCCATCACGACCGTCCTGCTCTCGGGAGTGGCGCTGGGCCTGGCGCTGCTGGTGCAGGAGCGCAAACCGGGCATCGCGTTCTTCAGGACGGCGTTCTTCCTGCCGGGAGCGGTCGGGTTCGCGGCGGCGGGCCTGCTCTTCTACGGCATGCTGAACAACGACTTCGGCCCCATCGACCCCATGCTCCGGGCGCTGGGCGTCACCGGCGAGCCGGTCAAGTGGATCGGCACGCCGAACATGGCGCTGTTCTCCACGATCACGCTGGTCATCTGGCGCTTCGCCGGGTTCAACATGCTCATCCTGCTGACCGGCCTGCAGGCGATCCCGACCGAGGTGTACGAGGCCGCCAGGAGCGACGGGGCCAACCGCTGGCAGATCTTCACCAGGATCACGCTGCCGCTGCTGCGCCCGACGCTGGCGCTGATGCTGATCCTCAGCGTCACCGGCTCGCTGCTGGCCTTCGACCAGTTCTTCGTCTTCACCAACGGCGGCCCGGACAACAGCACGGTCTCCATGGTGATGGTCGTCTACCGGGACGCGTTCTTCCGCTTCGACCTCGGCGGCGCGGCGGCCCTGTCGGTCGTGCTGCTGGTGGCCCTGGTCGGGCTCAACACGCTGATGATGAGGAGGCTCCGTTGAGTCGTTACCTCACGCTGTCCGCGCTGGCGGTGCTGTTCCTGTTCCCGCTGGTGTGGAGCGGTTACGCCTCGCTGGAGGAGCCGTCCAACTACCTGGAGATGGCCGGCTTCGGCGAGGGCCTGGGCACCTACGCGACCAACAGCGTCCTGGTCTCGGTCATGACGGTGGGCGGCACGCTGGTCGTCTCGGCGCTCGGCGGCTACGGCTTCGCCCGCTTCGACTTCCCGGGCAAGAACCTGCTGTTCCTGGCCACGCTGGCGATCCTCATGGTGCCGTACGCGACGATCCTCATCCCGCTCTACGTCCTGCTGGGCTACATCGGCCTGCAGAACTCGCTGGTGGGGCTCTCTCTGGTGTTCGTGATGTTCCAGCTCCCGTTCGCGCTGTTCATGATGCGCAACGCGTTCGAGGGGCTGCCGCGCGAGCTGGAGGAGGCCGCGCTGGTGGACGGGTGCGGCACGTTCAGGGCGTTCACCAGGATCCTGCTGCACGCGGTGCGGCCCGCGCTGGTCACGGTGGGCCTGTTCGCGTTCCTGGCCTCGTGGAACGACTTCTTCGCGCCGCTCATCCTGCTCAACGACGGTTCGTCGTTCACGCTGCCGGTGGCCGTGGTCAGCATGACGCAGCACACGTTCGGCGCGATCGACTACGGCATGCTCCAGGCGGGCGTCATGGTCATGGCCATCCCCTGCCTCATCCTCTTCATCGTGTTGCAGCGCCACTACGTGCGCGGATTCATGTCAGGAGCTCTGCGTGGCTAACCCTGTCCTGCCCTCATCGGGCGTCCTGTCCCCACTCGGCCTCGATGCCGTACGCATCCTCCCCGGCTTCTGGGGAGACCGGGTGGCGCTCAACCGCGAGGTCACGATCGACCACTGTCAGGAGTGGGAGGAGCGAGAAGGCTGGATCGGCAACTTCAGGGGCGAGCGGCCCCGCAGGGGGCGGGAGTTCAGCGACTCGGAGATCTACAAGCTGCTGGAGGCCATGGCCTGGGCCGACCATCCCGGGCTGCCCGCGCTGGCCGAGATCGTGGCCCAGGCTCAGGAGGGCGACGGCTACCTCAACACCCGCTGGTCCGGCAGCCGCTACACCGACTTCGAGTGGGGCCATGAGCTCTACTGCTACGGACACCTGATCCAGGCGGGGGTGGCCCGGCTGCGCACCCACGGCGAGGACCAGCTCACGCAGGTCGTCGTCAAGGCCGCCGACCACGTGTGCCGCCGTTTCATGGAGGGCACCGAGACGTGCGGGCACCCGGTGATCGAGATGGCGCTGGTCGAGCTCTACCGGGCCACCGGGGCCGAGCGCTACCTGGAGATGGCCCGCCGCTTCGTCGAGCGGCGCGGCCTGCCCGCCCTGGCCGATATCCCGTTCGGCCGCGCCTACTACCAGGACGACATCGCGGCCAGGCAGGCGCAGGTGTTCCGCGGGCACGCCGTGCGCGCGCTCTACCTGGCCTCCGGGGTGGTGGACGTGGCGGTCGAGACCGGGGACGAGGAGTTGCTGAAGGCGGTGGAGTCCCAGTGGGAGCGTACGGTCGCCCGGCGTACCCATCTGACCGGCGGCATGGGCTCGAGGCATGCCGACGAGTCGTACGGCGAGGACTGGGAGCTGCCCCCTGACCGGGCCTACAACGAGACCTGCGCGAGCATCGCCTCCATCATGTTGTCGCACCGGCTGCTGCTGGCCACCGGCGACGCCCGCTACGCCGACCTGACCGAGCGCACGCTGTACAACATGCTCGCCACCGGCGTCGCGCTGGACGGCCGCTCGTTCTTCTACGCCAACCCGCTGCAGGTACGGGTGCCCGCCGTGCCGCTCAACGGCGTCAACCACGCCGCCGAGGGCGGGCTGCGCTCGCCGTGGTTCGACGTGTCCTGCTGCCCGAACAACATCGCCCGCACGCTGGCCTCCCTGCCCGCGTACGTGGCCGCCGCCTCCGGTGACGGGATCCTCATCCACCACCTCACCCCGTCGGAGATCCGCCACGGCGGGCTGGCGGTGCGGGTGGAGACCGGTTACCCGTGGACCGGCTCGGTGAGCGTACGGGTGCTGGAGGACGGCGCGGGCGCCATCGGCCTGCGCGTCCCCGCCTGGGCCACGGACGCCACGCTCGCGCACATCCCGGCCTCCTCGCAGGACGCGCCGCTGCCCGACGGCCCCGTCATCCGGCCGGTTGGCCCCGGCTACGCCTCGGTCGAAGGGCCGTGGCGGGCGGGCGACGAGCTGCGGCTGGAGCTGCCGATGCGGCCGCGCTGGACGTTCCCCGACCGGCGGATCGACGCGCTGCGGGGCAGCGCGGCGGTCGAGCGCGGGCCGCTGGTCTACTGCGCGGAGTCGGTGGCCGACGAGCCGCCGCTCGGCAACCTGACGGCGAGCGTCGAGCCGCCGGTGGAGCGGGCGGTGGACGGCGTGGTGGAGCTGGAGATCGACGCGTCGCTCAGCGCGGCCGGCAACGGCGGCTGGCCGTACGGGGACTCGGGCGCGCCCGGCGAAGAGGCCGATGTGCGGCTGCGCCTGGTCCCCTACCACCGGTGGGGCAACCGGGGGCCCGCGACCATGCGTGTCTGGCTACCGACGATCTAGGAGAGGTCCGTGCGTAAACCGTTGGTGTGCTTGGCCCTGTTAGCGCTCACAGCCTCGCTCGGCACGGCGCCCTCCCATGCGGCGCAGGACGAGCTGGGCATGCCGGTGTTCACCGGGGCCGACCCGGTGCCCGCCGAACCCGTGGGGTACCACCCGCGCAGGATGATGGAGGAGATCTACCAGAAGGAGAAGGGCGGCGACTCCTACTGGATCGACCGCATGCTGGCCCGGCCGGGCGACGACCCGGCGGGGACGTGGCTGATGTCGCGCGGGCGTGCGCTGTTCATGAAGGAGCACGACCCGAGCAAGCTCGGGTTCGGCGGGTACGCCGCGTACTGGGAGAGCATCGACAACCGCGACGCGTACGTGATCTCGCTCGGCACCGACCTGACCGAGGACGTCGCCGGGCGCCTGCAGATGCCCAGCCACTGGACCGGCCGGTACGCGGGTGACGGCCTCTCGGTCGGGCTCAAGAAGTTCATCACCCACGAGAACGTCGCCGTGACCACCCTGGAGATCACCAACACCGGCCCGGCGGCCCGCGCGGTGCCGATCACCGTGACCTCCCCCTACGCGAAGACCGCCGACGGCGACCGGGAGCTGACCGGCGTCGTCCCGGCCAGGAACAAGCTGACCACGATCTTCCCGAGGCTCAGCGGCGACGGGCTGAAGGTCTCCGAGGGCACGCTCAAGGGCTCGCTCACCGTCCAGCCGGGCAGGACCGTGCGGACCAAGGTGCAGATGGGCTTCGTCACCGAGGAGCTGGCGAAGTCGCGCGGCGAGTACGACGGCTACAAGGGCCGCTCGCCCGAGCAGGCCGTGCGCCGGCAGCTCCAGGACTACAACGCCTGGTGGGCGGAGAACCTGCCCTACATCGACGTGCCCGACGAGAACATCAAGAAGTTCGTCTACTACCGCTGGTGGCTGATGCGCTTCAACTTCCTCGACGCCGACATCCCCGGGAACGACTTCCAGTTCCCGACCTCGGTGGAGGGGGCGCTGGGCTACAACAACGCGATCGTGCTGACCGTGCCGATGTTCGTGCAGGACCTGAAGTACCTGCGCGACCCGATCTACTCGTACGGGCCGTGGGTGTCGGCAGGCGAGGTGTCACGTAACTCGAAATATACGGACAACCCGGGTGATCCGGAGAACTGGTCGAACAGCTACACGCAGTACATCTCGGCCTCGGCCCTGGAGAGCTACCAGCTCCACGGCGGGCAGCCGTCGATCCTGCGCAACCTCGCCCGCTACGCCGAGAAGGACGTGTACGGGCAGCTCGACGCGTACGACTCCAACGACAACGGCGTCATCGAGTACGACTGGGAGGCGATGACCGGCAACGACGCCGACGCGGTGTCGTTCCACTACTACGACCGGGCCAACGAGCGGCTCGAAGGCGCGTACGTGTACGCCAACGCGATGGCGGCGGCGCAGGCGTACGAGCTGTCCGGCGACGCGGCGAAGGCCACCGAGATGCGAGGCGTCGCCGACAAGGTCAGGAACGGCATCCTGACCCTGCTGTGGGACGAGCAGAACAAGCTGTTCAAGCACCGCGACCTGCAGACCGGCAACCTGATCCCGTGGAAGGAGTCCAACAACTACATCCCGTACGCGACGGGCCTGGTGCCGACGGACGACCCGAAATATCGGGAGGCGCTCCGCCTGTGGGCCGATCCTGCGGAATATCCGATCTTCCCGGCGTACACCGCCAACCAGAAGGACAAGGCGGAGGCCGCCGCCCAGGGCAAGCCGGGCTCCAACAACTTCTCGCAGATCAACTCCACCCGTAACTTCGCGCTGTTCTCCAAGGCGCTGCGCCAGTACGCCTCCCCCTACATCACCGCCGACCAGTACAAGCAGCTCCTGTACTGGAACGCCTGGTCCCCGTTCGTCGGCGGCGACACCCGCTACCCCGACGCCAACGAGTTCTGGTCCAACTGGAACGCCAAGACCAAGACCATCGACTACCGCTCCTGGATCCACCACACGATCCTGGGCAGCAGCAACTGGACCGTCATCGAGGACGCCATGGGCCTGCGCCCGCGCTCGGACGGCAAGGTCGAGTTGTGGCCGGTGGACATCGGCTGGGACCACTTCACCGTCAACGGGGTCGACTACCGGGGCAGTGACCTGACCATCGTCTGGGACAAGCCGGGCGACGGCAAGAAGCACTACGCCGGGGTGCCCGAGGGCTACTCGATTCTCATCGACGGCAAGCGCAAGGTCACCCTGTCCGGCCTCGCGCACGCCGTCTGGGATCCCAGGACCGGCAAGGTCGAGGGCGGTCAGGTGGTGCACGCCGAGAAGGGCGCGCTGAAGTCGCCCACCGAGGTCAAGCTGACCGGCGACCGCGTCGAGGACCTGTTCGGCAAGGCCGGGGTGGACCTGCGTGCCACCCGTCCGAACCTGGTCAGATCGGCCACCGCCTCGCACGGCGACCCGGCCGGGGCCGTGGACGGGTTCACGATCAACGAGCCGTACTGGGGCAGCAAGGGCTCCGGCGAGCCACAGGACTGGCTGGCGGTCGATCTCGGCTCGGCCCAGAAGGTCGACCAGGTCAAGCTGTACTTCTACAACGACCGCAAGACCTACGGCGAACCGGCCTTCTACTCGGTGCAGTATCTCGACGGCGAGACGTGGAAGGACGTGCCGAAGCAGGCCAGGACCCCGGTCTATCCGCGGGCCAACCTCAACGAGGTGCGCTTCCCGGCGGTCACCGCCCAGAGGTTGCGCGTGCTGGTCACGCACCGGCCGGGGTACGACACGGGGCTGAAGGAGGTCCAGGCGTACCTGGCGAAGGAGCCGGCCGGTTCGTCCGCCAACCGGGCCCCGTACGTGCTGGCCGTGCCCGACCCTGCGTTCGGCCGCCCAGGGCAGGCCAGGGTGGAGGCCGTGGTCAAGGACGACGGGCTGCCGTCGGGCAGGCTGACGACCCAGTGGTCCAAGGTGGACGGGCCCGGTGACGCGTTCTTCACCGACCCGACCGGCACGAGCACGGTGGTCTCGTTCTCGGAGGCGGGCACGTACCGGCTGAGGCTCACCGCCACCGACGGCGACAAGAGCACCTCCGCGACCGTGACCGTCACCCCGACCGCCCAGGGCGAGCAGGCGAACGTGGCCCCCTACGCCACGCCCACCGCCTCCTACACCTCGCCGTGGGAGAAGGTCGCCGCGATCAACGACGGCATCGACCCGCCGCGCTCCAACGACGGGGCCAACCCGCGCTGGGGCACCTGGCCGCAGCAGGGCACGCAGTGGGTGCAGCTCGACTGGCCCGCACCCGTGCGGGTGAACAAGGCCGAGGTGTACTTCTTCGACGACGGCGGCGGCGTGCGCGTGCCCGCCTCGTGGAAGATCCAGCAGTGGGACGGCGACTCCTTCGAGGACGTCACGGGCGCCGCCTCCTACCCGAAGGCGGCGGACGCCTACAACACCGTCTCCTTCGACACCGTCACGACCTCGAAGCTGCGCGTCCAGCTCGAGTCCGGCGGGGCTTCGGTCGGGTTGCTGGAGGTCAAGACGTTCGCGGTGCCGCCGGACTCGGTCCTGCCCGCGCACGTGCCCACGCCGGTGGACACGCTGCCCAAGCTGCCCGCCACCGTCGAGACCCTGTACGCGGACGGCACCCGAGGCCAGGCCGCCGTCACCTGGCAGCAGGTGACGGCCGACCAGGTCAGGACGGGCGGCACCAGCTTCACCGTCGCCGGGCTGGCGGAAGGCGTGCGCCGGCCCGCCCAGGCCACCGTGTACGTCCGCACCACCTCGGCGGTGACGATCACCTCGATCGCCGGCGAGGCCGTCACGACCCGGGCGGGGGCCGCCCCCGCGCTGCCCAAGACCGTCGTGGCGACGTACAACGACGGGTCGAAGGACAGCTCGGTGGCCGTCACCTGGGAGACCGTCGATCCCGGTAAATACGCCCAGCCGGGGACGTTCACCGTGAGCGGCCAGGTGACGGGCACGACCGTCGCCGCGCAGGCCACCGTCACGGTCGAGTAGCGCCTATTCTGTCCTGGCCTCGCCCGTTTCGCGGGGCCAGGACGGAGAGGTGGTCCCACGGATGACCGGCAGGACCGTTGCAGCCGCCGCCATGGCCGTGGCCTCGCCGATCCTGGGCCTGGCCGCGATCCTGGCCTGGGCGGGGCTGCCCGCCGAGTGGACGCCCGCCGAGACCGTGACCCCGCAGAGCGCGGTCGTCTTCACCTTCCCCGCCGTCGGCGCGTTCCTCATCTTCCACCGGCCGCGGCTGAACCTGGCCTGGCTGATGTGCGCCGGCGGGCTGGCGGCCGGGATCAGCGACCTGTCCGGCGCGCTGATGTTCCGGTTCGCCGCAATCGGGGAGCCGGTCGTCGCGGGCTGGTTACGGGTCCCGACGCAGCTCGGGTGGGCGGTGTGCGGGGTGACGCTGACGATGGTGCTGCCGTTGTACTCGCCTGACGGGCGTCTGCCGTCGAGACGATGGTGGCCGGCCCTGGCGCTGGGCTGCGCCGCGATCACGGCCGCGACCGTGCGATACCTGGTCAGGGTGCCGCCGCCGCCCGAGGGGTACCGCTTCCCCGAGGTCATCCCGAATCCGTTGCAGGTTCCCGCGCTGGAGCCGTACGCGGCCGTCGTGACCGTCGTGAGCTGGACGGGCATCTACACCGCGATGGCACTGGCGGCGTTGTCGATGGCGGTGCGGATTCGGCGGGCCGATCCGGTGAGGCGGCGGCAGATCGGCTGGCCGCTGCTCGCGTTCTCCGGGTACATCGTGTTCCTGGTCGCGGGGGCGATCTGGCCCGTCTTCATGTGGCCCGCGATCGTGTGGGCGGCGGCGATCCCGTTCGCGATCGCGTTCTCGGTGATGCGCTACCGGCTCTACGGGATCGACACGGTCGTCAGCCGCGCCTTCGTGGCGGCGGGCGTGGTGGCCGTGGTCAGCGCCGTCTACTTCGGCGTGGGCACGCTGTCCGGCCTGGTGCTCTCCGGCTACGACCAGGTGGCCGGGATCGCCGCCGCGCTGTTCGCGGGCGCGTTCTTCCAGCCGCTGCGGCGTGCGTTGCAGCGGGCCGTGGACCGGCTCCTGTACGGCGCGGTCGGCGACCCCGGCGTGCTGGCCGAGCGGCTGACCCAGGCCGTGCGCCGCGGCGACCCGGCCAAGGCGCTGACCTCGGTGGTGGGCGTGCTGCGCGACGGGCTGGCGGTCGAGGGCGTGGCCGTGGAGGTGGCCGACGGCGAACCCCGCTACGTCGAGAGCGGCCGGGTCGGCCCCGCGCCGCGGGAGGTGCCGCTCGTCTGGCACGGGACCCGGGTGGGGCGGCTGCTCGTCGGCGCGCCGGGGCCGCGCCGCTTCCCCGCCGCGCACAACGAGCGGGTGCTGGCCACGCTCACCCCGTACGCGGCGGACGTGGCCCACGCGGTGCGCATGGCCGCCGACCTGCAACGTTCGCGCGAGCGAATCCTCACGGCCAGGGAGGAGGAGCGCCGCCGCCTGCGCCGCGACCTGCACGACGGCCTCGGCCAGACCCTGTCGGCCATGGCGATGACCCTCAACATGGCCAGGCTCAGCCTCAGGAACTCCCCCGACGCGGCCGACGACCTGCTGCGCGACCTGCACACCGGCATGAGCGCCGTCACGAACGACATCCGCGAGCTCGTGTACGGCCTGCGCCCGCCCGCCCTCGACGACCTCGGCCTGGCCCAGGCGGTCCGCGACCTGGCCGGCCAGGCGCCCCCGGACACCGAGGTCGAGGTCGACGGGCCGGTGGAGGACCTGCCCGCGGCCGTGGAGGTGGCCGTGTACCGCATCGTCCAGGAGGCACTCACCAACATCCGCCGGCACGCCGAGGCGTCGAGCGCCACGATCGCCATCCAGCGGGAGCAGGCGGTGCTCCGGGTGCTGATCGCCGACGACGGCAAGGGCCTGCCCGAGTCGCACAGGACGGGCGTGGGCCTCGGCTCGATGCGCGAGCGGGCGGCCGAGCTGGGCGGCATCTGCGTGGTGACCGGCCGGCCGGGCGCGGGCACCCGCGTCGAGGTCATGCTCCCGCTGCTGAGCGGCCGACCCGTGGTGCATACGGGACTGGAGGGATGATTTCCTATACGCATGCCTGATCTCGTAGTGGACGGCGGCGACAAGTTGTGCGTGCAGTTGCTCATCGAGCTGCGCGCCCACGTGCGCCAGGCCGGTCCCGGCGCCGTGATCCACCTGATCGCCTCCGATCCGGCCGCGCCGGTCGACCTGCCCGCGTGGTGCCACATGACCGGGCACACCTATCTGGGGCCGGTGGCGGGCGCGGAGCGGGCCACCTACGCGCTGCGCGTGGCGGAAGCGGCCATGGAGACACAGGACGCGAAGCCCTGGCACGCGGCTTAAGCGGTTAATATCTTACCGTGAAGAGACCCACGATCGCCGACATCGCCAGCCGCGCGGGAGTGTCCAAGGTGGCCGTCTCCTACGCGCTCAACGGGCAGCCGGGAGTGTCGCAGGCGACGCGGGCCAGGATCATCGCCATCGCCGACGAGATCGGCTGGCGGCCCAACAGCGCGGCGCGGGCGCTCAACGGCGCCCGGGCCAATTGCGTCGGCCTGGCGTTGTGCCGGCCCGCGCGCATCCTGGGCGTCGAGCCGTTCTTCATGGAGCTGATCAGCGGCATCGAGGGGGTGCTCGCCGACCGCTCCTACGCGCTGCTGCTCCAGGTCGTCACCAGCCACCAGCAGGAGAGCGAGGTCTACCGGCACTGGTGGGGCGAGAGCCGCATCGACGGCGTGTTCCTGGTGGACCTGCACTACTCGGACGGCCGGGTGACGGAGCT
The DNA here is from genome assembly GCF_042656245.1 of Nonomuraea insulae. Classification (NCBI taxonomy): domain Bacteria; kingdom Bacillati; phylum Actinomycetota; class Actinomycetes; order Streptosporangiales; family Streptosporangiaceae; genus Nonomuraea; species Nonomuraea insulae. Next base: position 97,435 of record NZ_JBHSPA010000017.1, on the reverse strand, counting down.
GGAGCGGCTCGGCATGCCGGTCGTCGTCATCGGCCATCCGTCCGAGTCGGGCTCGCTGTCGGCCATCTGGTCCGACGACGGCGAGGCCGTGCGCGAGACCGTCGGCTACCTGCTGGCGCTGGGGCACCGCCGCGTCGCGCGGGTGGCCGGGCTGCCCGAGCTGGTCCACACGAGGGTGCGCGACCAGGCGTTCACCGAGGCGTGTGAAGGCGTGGCCGAGCACGTCATCGTGCACACCGACTACACCGGCGAAGAGGGGGCCAGGGCCACCAGGCGGCTGCTCAGCTCGCCCGACAGGCCCACGGCCATCGTCTACGACAACGACATCATGGCCGTGGCGGGCCTGTCGGTGGCGCAGGAGATGCGGGTGGAGGTGCCGCGTGACCTGTCCATCGTGGCCTGGGACGACTCGCCGCTGGCCCAGGTCGTGCGCCCGCCGCTGACCGCCCTGACCCGCGACATCCCGGCCTACGGGGCGCACGCCGCGCAGCGCCTGCTCGCGTTGATCGCGGGTGAGAGCGTGCCGCCCTACGAGGACCAGGCGGCCATCCTCACGCCGCGCGGCAGCACGGGGCCCACTCACTCCGGGTGACTCACGACACCTGCCGCGGGCTGGGCCATGGCTGGCAGACCATCGGCCCGGCCCGCGGCACGTGTCGTCCCCTCCTTCGCGGCACGCTCCGGGGAGCCGTCCCCGGCGTCCCCCGCGCGGAGACGACTCCAGACTGACTGAGTGACTCTGGGACGGTATAAGTACATGCATACTCAAACGAGACCGAATCTTGTCTGAGAGGTTCCTTCCGATGCGCTTCCGCACCACGATCGAGCTGGGCGGCAAGACCGCCACGGGTTTCGAGGTCCCGGCCGAGGTCGTCGAGGGTCTCGGCGCCGGCCGACGGCCCGCCGTGAACGTCACCATCAACGGCTCCTACACCTACCGCAGCACCGTGGCCACGATGGACGGCCGTTTCATGCTGCCGCTCAGCGCCGAACGCCGGCAGGGCGCGGGACTGGCCGCGGGCGACGAGGCCGAGGTGGAGCTCTCACTCGACACCGCGCCCAGGGAGGTCAAGGTGCCCGACGACCTGGCGGCGGCGCTCGACGGGGCGCCGGAGGCCGGGAAGTTCTTCGAGAGCCTCTCCTACTCCCGCAAACAGCGTTACATCCTGCAGATCGAGGGCGCCAAGAAGCCGGAGACCCGGCAGCGGCGGGTGTCCGACACGGTGGCCAAGCTCGCCGACGGCATCGGCTGACGCCGGTGCGTAACGCGAGGCCTGGCGGGTAGTCGGCCCATCATGGCTGATGGTTTCGACACCGACATGTTGTGGGACGAGTTCCACCGGAAGGTCAACATGAACTCCCAGGAACTGCGCTCCTACCTGCTCGCCGACGCCTCCGACGAGGAGGGCTTCCCGCCCGACCCGGACATGGGCATCGACACGCTGGGCCGGGCCGTGCTGCACGTCCTGAACAAGCGGAAGGGCGACCTCACCAAGGTCGACCTCGAAGTGATGCGGCAGGTCGTGGACCTCGTCGAGACCATGGGCGAGCGTACGGACGACGAGTCGCGGCGTGAGCTCATGTCCGTCGGACATGATCCACTGAAAGGATAGGCGTGATGGCCGAGCCGAAGTCGTGGATCGAGGGATACGTCCGCGCGTGGAACTCCAACGATCCCGACGACATCGCCGCCCTGTTCACTTCGGACGCGGTCTACTACACGGAGCCCTACAGCTCTCCCTGGCAGGGGCGCGAGGAGATCGTCTCGCAGTGGCTGGGGCGGCAGGACAAGCCTGGTGAGGCCACGTTCGAGTGGCATCCGGTGACCATGAGGGATGAGGTAAGCGTTATCCAGGGGGTCACCACATATCCCGACAAAACGTACAGTAACCTCTGGGTGATCCGATTCGTGCCTGACGGGCGATGCCGGGAATTCACCGAATGGTGGATGCGGCACGACCTCAAATGATGCAATGGGCCGAACCGTCTTCACCCGAGGAGATCCGTTGAGAGACAACCTCGACCTCGCCGCGAGCGCCCAGCAACTGGCCGACTCCGCCCCGACGGGATCGATCGACCGCGCCGCCGCCTCGTCCGTGGCCATCACGCTCGCCACCACCCGCGACATCGCCGACGCCAGGAACACCTTGGACGGGGTCGCACCGGAGGAGGTCAGGCAAGCCGCACTCGCCTTGTTCGACCGCCTCTCCTCGGAGTAACGCAAGTCTCCCGCCCGATCGGTCCTGGCGTACCGGCCACGCCGGACCGGCGCTTCGGCACGCCCTGTGCTCACCCGAGACGGGCCTTCATGGCCTGGCGGGCGTAGGTGGCGGCGTGCGGGTCGCGGTGGAGCTGGGTGGCGTGGTTGAGCGCCATCGCCACCCCCAGCAGCTCGAACACCAGGCGCCCAGGATCCGTGCCCGCGGGCAGGTCACCCGCGTCCACGGCGCGGCGCACCTCCTTGGCCAGCCGCTCGCGCCAGGCGTCGAAGCGGGCCTCGACCGCGTCCCGCACCGGCCCAGGGCGGCCGTCGAACTCGTGGGCGGCGGCCACGAAGAAGCACCCGCCGGGGAAGACCTGGCGCTCCAGGTAGGAGACCCACGCCTCGCAGAGCACCCGCAGCCGGGTCAGCCCCGGGGCGGCGGGCCTGGCGGGCTCCCAGACCTCGGCGCGGAAGATCTCGTCGGCCCGGCCCAGGACCGCGAGCTGAAGGGCCTGCTTGGAGCCGAAGTGCCCGAGGACGCCCGACTTGCTCATGCTCAGCTCCGTGGCGAGACGCCCGATGGTCAGCCCTTCGAGCCCTTCCATGGAGGCGATGGCGACGGAACGGTCGAGGATGGCCGCACGCGTACCGAGCGCTTCGACGGCAGACTTACGCATGCGGGTCAGATTAGCGTCCGAACGTTCGCTTGCTATAGTCCGCCGCATGAACGGATCACGACTTGTCGCCACAGGCCATTACCAACCCGCCAAGGTCCTGACTAATGATGATCTGGCGGCCATGGTGGACACCAGCGACGAGTGGATCAGCAAGCGGGTCGGCATTCGTACCAGACATGTGGCCGGGGACGGCGAGAGCGTGGCGGACATGGCGGCGCAGGCCGCCGAGAAGGCGCTGGCCGGGAGCGGGCTGAACGCCTCCGCCATCGACCTCGTGCTGATCGCCACCTGCACCCAGACCGAGCGCGCCCCCAACGTCGCCTCCCGCGTCGCGGCGCGGCTCGGCGTGCCCGGCGGCGCGCTGATGGACCTCGGGGTGTCGTGCTCGGGCTTCACCCACGCCCTGGCCCAGGCCGATCACGCCATCCGCGCGGGAGCGGCCACGAACGCCCTGGTCGTGGGGGTGGACAAGATGACGGCGGTGACCGACTGGACCGACAGGACCACGTGCGTGCTGACGGGCGACGGGGCGGGGGCGGCCGTGGTGAGCGCGGCCGAGGAGGCGGAGATCGGGCCCGTCGTGTGGGGGTCGGCGCCCGACCTGGGCAGCGCCGTACGGATCGAGGGCGCTCCCACCCGCTTCGCCCAGGACGGTCAGACCGTCTACCGCTGGGCCACCACCCAGCTCCCGGACATCGCCCGCCTGGCGTGCGAGCGCGGCGGCGTACGGCCCGAGGAACTGGCGGCGGTCGTCCTGCACCAGGCGAACCTGCGCATCATCGAACCCATCGCCAAGAAGCTCGGCGCGGTCAACGCGATCGTGGCGCGCGACGTCGTGGAGTCGGGCAACACCTCGGCCGCGAGCGTGCCGCTGGCGCTGGCGAAGCTGCTGGAGCGGGGCGAGGTGGCGAAGGGCGCGCCGATGTTGCTCTTCGGGTTCGGCGGGAACCTGTCCTACGCGGGGATGGTCGTGCGCTGCCCCTGACGGTGCACGGCCATGACGGCCCGCATGTCGCCGATGGCGCGCAACGTCCCGCGTACGGTGCCCGTCACCTTGGACCGCCCGGCTCGCGGCAGGTACCGCACGTCGATCTCGGCGACGCGCCACCCCTCGGCAGCGGCCCTCAGGACCATCTCCAGCGGATACCCGAACCGCCGGTCCACCAGCCCCAACCCTGCCAGCGCCGTCCGCCGGCAGGCCCGCATCGGCCCCAGATCCCGCACCGGCACCCCGGCGGTACGGCGCAGGCGGCGCGCGAGCACGGCGTTCCCGAGCCGCGCGTGCACCGGCCAGGCCCCGGCCTCCACGGGCACCCGCCGCCCGAGCACCAGCTCCGCCTCCCCCTGGGCGACGGGGCCGGTGACGAGGGGGAGCTGGGCGGGGTCGAGGGAGGCGTCGGCGTCCATGAAGCAGACGATCTCGCTGGAGGCGGCCAGGAGCCCGGCGTGGCAGGCGGCGCCGAAACCGCGCAGCGGCTCGCGTACGACGAGGGCTCCGAGCTCGGCGGCCAGCCTCTCCGAGCCGTCGCTGGAACCGTTGTCGACCACGATGGGGCGGTAGCCGGGCGGCATGCGGCCCAGCACCCAGGGCAGCGCTTCGGCCTCGTCAAGACAGGGCAACACGACATCGATCACGGATACGACGCTAGGGCCCCAGCGCCCGCCCAACCCTTACAGCCCGGTGACGAACTCCTTGATCCCGTCCTCGAACGCGATCTCCGCCCTGAACTCCAGCTCCCGGGCCGCGCGGTCCGGGGAGGCGACGATGTGGCGGACGTCCCCGAGCCGGTACTCGCCCGTGGTCACCGGCGCGGGCCCGCCGGTCTGTGCCGCCAGGGCCGAGGCCAGGTCGCCGACCGTGTGCGGGGTGCCGCTGGCGATGTTGTACGCCGTCAGCGCCCCAGGCGTCCCCGCCCCGAGCGCCAGGACGTTGGCGCGGGCCACGTCGCGTACGTGCACGAAGTCCCGCCGCTGACCCCCGTCCTCGAACACCCGGGGCGCCCGGCCGGCGAGGAGGGACGACAGGAACAGGGACGCCACCCCGGCATAGGGCGTGTTCCTCGGCATTCTGGGGCCGTAGACGTTGTGGTAGCGCAGGGCCACGGCGGTGCCGGAGGTTTCGCGGGCCCAGTTGGCGGCCAGGTGTTCCTGGGCCAGCTTCGTGGTGGCGTAGGCGTTGCGGGGGTCCAGGGGGGCGTCCTCCGAGATGACGGAGGGGGTCAGGACGTCGCCGCAGTGCGGGCAGCGGGGGTCGAACATGCCCTGGGCCAGGTCTGAGGGCTGTCTGGGGCCGGGGCGGACGCGGCCGTGCCGGGGGCAGTCGTAGGCGCCCTCGCCGTACACGACCATGGAGGAGGCCAGCACCAGCCGGCCGACCCCGTGGCGGGCCATGGCGGCCAGGAGGACGGCGGTGCCGTACGCGTTGACGGCGGCGTAGTCGGGCAGGTCGGCCACGTTCACGCCGAGCCCGACCTTGGCGGCCTGGTGGATCACGGCGTCGACGCCGGGCAGGAGGCGGTCCAGGGCGTCCGGGTCACGGATGTCCAGGCCGTCGCGGAGATCGAAGCCGAGGGCCTCGGAGTTGAGGATTTCCGCGATGTGGCTGCCGATGAAGCCCGCCGAGCCGGTGAGGAGTACGCGCATGCCGCCGATCCAACACCCGCCCGCGCCGTGCGGTTCTTACGGAGCGGGAACGTCGCGCAGGTGGCCCACCAGTTTGGCGACCTCCCGCGCGTAGTGCTCGGCGAACTCGGGCGAGGCCGGGTCCTGGTCGAAGACGGCCCTGATGAGCTGGGGCAGGGAGATGCCGGCCGCCGCCACCGCGAACAGCGTCACCAGGACGGCGGCGGGGTCGAGGTCGGCGGGGAACTCGCCGTCCTCCTGTCGGCGGCGCAGGTGGTCGAGCTCCCGCCGCACGTCGGCCACGAACGCCGGATCGGGCGGCCCGTCGTCGGTGAGGCTCTGCCAGAGCATCAGCCGGCCGTAGTCGCGGTGGGCGGCGTTGGCGCGCACGTAGTCGGCGGCCAGCTCACCGAGCGAGCCCGAGCGACCGGCGAACGTGCTCTCCTCGGCCTGCCAGCGGGCGGTGAGCGCCCGATGGAGGCCCTCTTTTCCACCGAAATAGTAAGAGATGAGCTGCTTGTTCACCCCGGCCCTGGCGGCGATCTCGCTGACCCGCGCCCCCGCGAACCCCTTGGCCGCGAACTCCTCCAGTGCAGCCTGCAAGATCCGCGCCTTCGTGCGCTCGGGGTCGCGCTGCTTCTCCTCGGGTGCTCGTCTCATGGTCCGGAGCTTATCATCCATCCGGATGGTTGACTCAATTAGCCGTACGGGTGATAGTCGGTGCCATGACGAAGAACATCGCGATCATCGGCGGCGGGATCGGCGGGCTCTGCCTGGCCCAGGGGCTGCGCGGGGCGGGCCTCGACGTGACCGTCTACGAACGGGACCGGACCCCCGGCCGACCGGCTGGGCCTGGTCCAGCGGGTGCCTTCGCTCAAGGTCAAGGTGTTCTCCTGACCGTGTGCCTGTTGCGCGAGACGACCTCGGCGATGACTGTGGAGTCATGCCAGGCGTCGACACGCTGGACGGCCTGCTCGAGGCCGTCGCCGAATTCCGTACGGACGACTACGAGCTCCCGATCGAGGCGGCCGCGCTCGACCGGGCCAGGCGCTCGATCGAGGAGTCGGGGCTGCTGCTGCTCGGCGAGGTGCACGGGGTCAGGGAGAACCCGCTGATCATCCTCGCGCTCATGCGGTCCCTGGAGCTGACCCACCTCGCCCTCGAATGGCCCGAGTCCCTCCAACCGCAGCTCGACGTCTACCTCGCGGACGGGACCGGGCTCGACCATCCGCTGTGGTGGCTCGGCGACGGGCGCGTCACGGCGGGACACTTCGCGGTGCTCAAGGCGATCCCGGAGGTCTCGGTCTCGTTGTTCGACGGGGGCACGTTCACCGGCGACTGGTCGCAGCGGGACGCCTCGATGGCCGAACGGGTGCTGGCCGCGCACGCCGAACCCGCGCTCGTCGTGGCCGGCAACGCCCACACGCTCACCTCGACGACAGAGCTGGGGTTGCCGATGGGCGCCTGTCTGGCCAGCGCGCGGCCGGCGGTGCGGAGCGTGCGGATCGAGTACGGCGCCGGGAGCTTCTACAACATCGAGCCGCGCCGCAGCAAGGGGTACATCGCGGCGGAAGGGCTGCGGATCGTGGAGGATGAGCTGGTCGTGGGGCTGCCGGAGTTCGGCGAGGCCACGGTGCCGCATCTGCCGGTCGAGATGTTGCGGGAGCGGCTCGGTTTCTGAGCACGGCGTCTTCCGCTGCGACGCGGGAGCGCGCAGGGTGCGTACTGTGGACTCGGCGCGCGGTCGTGGAGGGTGGATGCGGGTCGGGATTCTGGGATCGCTGCGGGTGGCGGGCAAGGAGATCGGCGGGGCCCGGGTGCGGGCGTTGCTGGTGCGGCTCGCCCTGGACCCCGGCCGGGTGGTGAGCGCCGATCGGCTGATCGACGACCTGTGGCCGGACGATCCGCCCGCGCATCCGATGGCGGCGCTGCAGTCGCTGGTGTCCAGGGCGCGCAGGGAGGCGCCCGGGCTGATCTCGTCGCATCCGGCCGGATACGCGCTGGATGTGCCGCCGGGCGAGGTGGACGCGTGGGCGTTCGAGCGCCTGGTCCGCGACGGTGACGTACGGCGGGCGCTGGAGTTGTGGCGGGGCACCTCGCTGTCGGACGCGGCCGGCCTGCCGTTCGCCTCGGGCCCCGCGGCACGGCTTGAGGAGCTGCGCCTCACCGCCCTGGCCAACAGGATCGCCGCCGACCTCGCCCGGCCCTCCGATCAGGGCGTCACCGGGCTGGTGGCGGAGCTGGAGGGGCTGGTCGCCGCTCATCCGGTGCGGGAGCCGTTCCATGCGCTGCTCATGCGGGCGCTGAGCGCCAAGGGGCGGCGGGCGGAGGCGCTCACCGTCTTCGAGCGGATCAAGACCGCCCTGGTGGAGGAGCTGGGCGTCGATCCTGGGCCGGAGTTGCGGCAGGCGCATCTGGAGGCGTTGCGGGAGGCGGAGCCGCGGAGCAACGTGCCGGCGCCGGTGACGAGCTTTGTGGGGCGATCGCAGGATATTTCCAGGCTTGGGCGGTTGCTCGGTCTGGCCAGGCTCGTCACGCTCGTCGGCCCTGGCGGGGCCGGGAAGACGCGGCTGGCCATCGAGATGGCGGCGGCGCTGGACGTACCGGATGGGGTGTGGCTGGTCGAGCTGGCGTCGGCGGCGAGCGTGCGGGCGACGGTCGAGGGGGTGCTGAAGGCGACCGACCTCGTCACCGCGTTGCGCGGCACCGAGCCGCTGATCGTGCTGGACAACTGCGAGCACGTGGTCGAGGAGGCCGCGCGGGTGGCGCGGTGGCTGTTGTCGGAGGTGGCGGGGCTGCGGATCCTGGCCACCAGCAGGGAGCCGCTGGACATTCCCGGCGAGAGCCTGCACCAGGTGCTGCCGCTGCCCGAGGGGCCGGCCACCGAGCTGCTCAGGGACCGGGCGGCCGCGGCGCGGCCGGACCTGACGATGGACGGGGAGCAGGCGGCGCGGATCTGCCGGGAGCTGGACGGCATTCCGCTGGCGATCGAGCTGGCCGCCGCCCGGCTGCGCACGATGCCGGTGTCCGTGCTGGTCGAGCAGCTCGGCGACCGGCTGGCCTTCAGGGGCGGGCGGACGTCGGAGCCGAGGCACCGCACGCTGCGGGCGGTCATCGACTGGAGCTGGAACCTGCTGTCGGAGCGCGAGCGCGAGCTGCTGCGCGGCCTGACGGTCTTCTCCGGCGGCGCCACGTACGAGGCCGTCTCCCAGGTCTGCGGCGGCGCCCCCGACCTGCTCTCCTCACTGGTGGACAAGTCGCTCATCGCCGTCTCCGGCGACCGCTACACGATGCTGGAGACCATCAGGCAGTACGCCGCCGCCGACCTGCCCGAGCTGCGCCAGGCCCACGCCCGCTACTACACCGAGCTGGCCGAGCGCGCTGACCCGCACCTGCGGACCGGCGAGCAGCTCACCTGGCTGGCCGTGCTGGACGCCGAGCAGGGCAATCTCGACGCGGCGCTGCGGCACTCCGACGACCCGCTCAGGGTCATCCTGCCGCGGCTGTGGCCGTGGATCATGCGCGGGCGCCAGCGCGAGGTGGGCGAGCAGGCCGCGGCGGTGCTGGCCAGGGTGGGTGCGGTGGCGCCGCCGGGGCGGGAGCTGGCCCACGGTCTGTGCCAGGTGGTGACAGGGGCGGGGATCAGCCGGGCGGTGTACGAGTCCGACCATCCGGCCGCGCTGAACTCCTGGGCGCTGGGCGGCGTGACCGAGCCGCCCGACGACGTGGTGGAGCTGACCGAGCGGGGCGTGGCCCGGCTGCGTACGCATCCCGACCGGTGGACCAGGTCGGCGGCGCTGCTGATCGCGGGCCTCGTGCGGTTCGAGTACGGGCCGGTGGCGGGGGCGGAGGACCTGCTGGAGCCGGCGCTGGCCGGGTTCAGGAAGACCGGCGACCGGTGGGGGCAGTGGGCGGCGCTCTACTGGTTGTCGCTGGTGGCGGAGAACCGGGGCGACTTCGCGGCGGCGGTCGCCCTCGGCGAGGAGCCGGAGCGGCTGGCGGCCGAGTTGTCCGGGCTGGAGACCCCGCTGGGGCCGATGACGTTCCTGCTGCGGCTGGGGCAGCTCAAGGCGCGGGCGGGCGATCACACGGGGGCGGCAGAGGTGCTGGAGCGGGCCTGGGCGGCGGCCGTGCGGTCGCAGGACCAGGGCATCGTGGCCAGGGTCATGCACGCCCGGGCCGAGCTGGCCCGGCGTACCGGCGATCCCGGTGCGGCGGAGCGGCTGCTGAAGGCGGCGCTGGCGCTCGACGCCGAGGTGTCCACGCAGTGCAGGGCGTTCATGCACGTCGAGCTGGCCAGGGTGAGCCCCGAGCCGGCCGGGCCGCTGCGCCGGGCCCTGGAGTTGATGATCGACTGCTCCGACAGGACGGCGCGGGCGACCGTGCTGGAGGGCGTGGCGTGGCACCTGGACCCGCTGCCGGCCGCCGAGTTACTGGGCGCCGCCCGGGCACTGCGCGGGATCGGCGAGTCCGCCGACCCCTTCGTCAAGGACCTGGGCGCGAGATGTGCGGGTACGCTGGGCACCAACGGCTATCAGGCGGCTCTGGAAACGGGCGCGTCGATGCCGAATCCCGAGAGGTACGCGCTGAGCCCGCTCTCCTCCCCGTGATACCGCTCACCCCGTCACCCTACGTTCTTTCAGTTTTACGACTAATGCGCCAAGGTTAGGGCAACTTGCACCGCGAGGTAAGGAGAGCAGTGGCCAGTCCCGGCACGATCGACACTCGAGGCAGTGACTTCGCCCGACTAGCCCATCGAATCGCGGACGCCGGTCTTCTGGACCGGCGTCCCGTGTATTACGCCGTTCGCATCAGCATCAACGCCGTCCTCTACTTCGGCGGCTGGGCCCTGTTCGCCTGGGTGGGCGACTCGTGGCTGCAACTCCTCGTCGCCGTCGCGATGGCCGTGGTCTTCGCGCAACTCGGATTCCTCGCCCACGACCTCGGGCACCGGCAGGTCTTCAGGACCCGGCCGCCGAGTGACATCGCGGGGCTGATCATCGGCAACTTCGGCGTCGGGCTCGGCTGGGGCTGGTGGACCACCAAGCACAACCGCCACCACGCCAATCCCAACCACGAGGACCACGACCCCGACGTCTCCCCCGCGGTGATCGTCTGGTCCGAGGGGCAGGCCGTCAACAGCGCCGGACTGCCACGATTCATCGCGAAGTATCAGGCCTACTGGTTCTTCCCGCTGCTCACGCTCGAAGCGTGGCACCTCCACATCGCCAGCTTCAAGGCGCTGCTCGAGCCCACGACCAAGCGCCGCGGCCTGGAGCTGACGCTGCTCGTCACGCACGTCGTCCTCTACTTCGGCCTGATCTTCACCGTGCTGCCGTTCGGCATGGCGCTGCTGTTCCTGGTCGTGCACCAGGGGTTGTTCGGGCTCTACCTGGGGTCCACGTTCGCGCCCAACCACAAGGGCATGCCCGTGCTGACCAAGGACGACAAGCTCGACTTCCTTCGCAAGCAGGTGCTGACCTCGCGCAACGTCCGAGGCGGCGTGTTCACCGACATCGCGCTCGGCCAGCTCAACTACCAGATCGAGCACCACCTGTTCCCGCACATGCCCGCCCCGAACCTGCGCCGCGCCCAGCCGATCGTGGAGCAGTACTGCGCGGAGATCGGCGTCGACTATCTCCAGACCGGGCTGGTCGAGTCGTACGGGCAGGCGTTGAGCCACCTGCACGAAGTCGGGGCCCCTCTCCGTCGCTAGAAAGGGGCTGGGCGCCCTCAGCGGGCGCCCTCCTCCTCCAGCTTCCTGATCAGGCTGTCGCGGCGGCGTTCGAGGTCGGCGATCAGCTCGACCTGCTCGTCCGCCTGGCTGATCACCGCCGAGATCTCCACCTGGTCGGTCGCGCCCATGTCCCGGATCTGGTCGCGTACTTCCTGGTTCTCGGCTCGGAGCCGGGCCAGGTCCTCTTCGACCTGCCGGAGTTCGTCCTTAGTGCTCATTCATCGGCTCTACCCAAATGCGTGCCGCCGATTACCCTGACATATGCGCAGACGTACAGAATGGGCCCCATGAGCAGGCCGTCGACCAGCACGATCGTGTCTCTCGCCTGGGTCGCCGCCACGCTGGCCGGCGTCGTCATCACCTACGCCTTCCGCGGCTCCGCCGGGGTGAACACGCTGGATGTCGTGCTGCCGCTGCTGGCCTGCGGCGCGATGCTGGTGCGGGCGCGCTACCCCGTCGCGACGCTGGTCGTCGTGGTGGTGTCGGTGGCCGTGTACTACCCCTGGGCGAAGCTGGACGCGCCGATCATCGTGCTGGTGTTCGTCGCGCTCTACACCGCCGCCGACCGGGGCCACCTCGCCGCGGCCATCGCCGCGGGAGCCGCCTCGCTGATGGGCCTGGGCGTGGGCGAGATCGGCGCGGTCAGGCACGTGGGCGACAGCGAGTTCATGATGATCACCGGGTGGGTGGTGGCCGCCATCGCGTTCGGCGGCGTCACCCGCAACCGCCGCGCCTACCTCGTGGAGGCCCGCAAGCACGCGGCCGACGCCCTGCGCAGCAAGGAGGAGGAGGCCAGGCGGCGGGCCGGCGAGGAGCGGCTGCGGATCGCCAGGGAGCTGCACGACGTGCTGGGGCACAACGTCTCCATGATCAACGTGCAGGCCGCGGCGGCGCTGCACGGGCTGAAGAAGCGGCCGGAGGACGCCGAGGCGGCGTTGCGGACGATCAAGGACACCAGTAAGGAGACGCTGCGCGAGCTGCGTACCACGCTGGGCGTGCTGCGGCAGGTGGACGAGGACGCGCCGACCGCGCCCGCCGACAGCCTGGCCCGGGTGGAGACGCTGGTGGCGGCGTCGGGGCTGGAGGTCCGTACGGAGTTGTCGGGGCCGCTCGACGCGGTGCCCACCGAGGTGGACCTGGCCGCCACCCGCATCGTCAGGGAGGCGCTGACCAACGTCTCCCGCCACTCCGGCACAGACCAAGCAACCCTCACCATCACCACCACGTCCGGAAATATCGTCATCTGCGTGGAGGATGACGGGCCGGGCGCCACCTACGACGAGGGCGCCGGCTTCGGCGTGCAGGGCATGCGCGAGCGCGCCACCGCGCTCGGCGGCACCCTGGAGGCCGGCCCGCGCCCCGAAGGCGGCTTCCGCGTCGCCGCCTCATTACCACTGACCCAGCCGACGAACGGGGCTCGATGATCCGCGTACTGCTCGCCGACGACCAGACCTTGGTACGCGCCGGGTTCCGGTCCATCCTCAGCGACGAGGACGACATCGAGGTGGTGGCCGAGGCCGCCAACGGCGCGCAGGCGGTCGCCGGGGCCCGCGAGCACCGGCCCGACGTGGTGCTCATGGACATCCGCATGCCAGAACTCGACGGCCTGGAGGCCACCCGCCGCATCGCCGGGGACTCCGCGCTCGACGGCGTCAGGGTGATCATCCTGACCACGTTCGACCTGGACGACTACGTCTACGGCGCGCTGCGGGTCGGCGCCGCCGGGTTCCTGGTCAAGGACACCGAGCCGGCCGAGCTGATCCACGCGGTCCGGGTCGTGGCCAGGGGCGACGCGCTGATCGCGCCGTCGATCACCCGGCGGCTCATCGCCGAGTTCGCCGGCCGGGTCAAGCGCCCGGAGCCGGGACCCCGGCTCAACGCGCTCACCGAGCGGGAGCGCGAGGTCATGACGCTGGTGGCCGGCGGCCTGTCGAACGACGAGATCGCGGCCCGCCTCGTGCTCAGCCCCGCCACGGCGAAGACGCACGTCAGCCGCATCATGACCAAGCTGGGCGTGCGCGACAGAGCGCAGCTCGTAGTCCTCGCGTACGAGGCCGGCATGATCACCCCGGGCTGGCTTACACCCTGAGTGGTACGCCGGGCCGCCCCATGCGACCCGGGATGTACGCCAGGTGTCGGTCCAGGCATGACGCGGCGGCCGGTGCCGTACCCCGAAGCTCGGGAACATGGACACCCTGGACCTTGCCCGCCTGCAGTTCGCGCTCACCGCGGGCGCGCACTTCCTGTTCGTGGCACTGACCCTGGGCCTGGCGACGCTGGTGGCACTCCTCCAGACCAGGGCGACGTTCTCCAACAGCGCGCTCCACCTGCGGATGACCAGGTTCTGGGGCCAGCTGTACATCATCAACTACGCGATGGGCATCGTCACCGGGCTGGTGATGGAGTTCCAGCTCGGGCTGTCGTGGAGCGGGCTCACCGATTACGCGGGCAACGTGTTCGGCTCGGCGCTGGCGATCGAGACCATGGTGGCGTTCTTCGTCGAGTCCACGTTCCTGGGCCTGTGGATCTTCGGCTGGAACAAGCTGAACCGGTGGGCGCACCTGGCGCTGATCTGGGTGGTGACGCTGACCGCGTACGCGTCGGCGTTCTGGATCATGGTGTCCAACGGCTTCCTGCAGAACCCGGTGGGTCACGTGCTCGACGGCGGCCGGATGCGGCTGACGGACCTCGGCGCGATGGTGACGAACCCGGCGGCGCAGGTGGCGTTCTGGCACATCATGGGCGGCGCGATGATCGTCGGTGGGTTCTTCATGGCCGGGGTGAGCGCGTACCACCTGCGTAAGCGCACCTCCGAGCAGGACTTCTTCCGCAAGTCGCTGCGGACGGGGATGCTCGTGGCGCTGCCGGCCACCTTCTTCACGGTCACCTTCGGCGGCTTCGGGTTCGAGACCCTGCAGCCGAACAAGATCGCGGCGTGGGCCGGCGACACCGGCCTGCTCGCCGACGTCCAGGCCGAGATGACGGCCCTGCACGGGCCGGGGGACTATCTGCCGTCGCTGGGCTGGGTGCAGACCTCCGGCATCACCATGATGACGCTGTGGGCGGTGTTGTCCTTCGTGGCGGCGCTGAGCTGGTTGCTGATGCCGTTCCGGCGGGTCGTGTACGGGTTCCGGCTGTGGCACCGGCTGCTGACGTGGATGATCCCGGTCCCGTTCACGGCCATGATCGCGGGGTGGCTCTTCCGTGAGATGGGGCGGCAGCCCTGGGCCGTGTACGGGCTGCTGACCACGGCCGAGGCCATGTCGCCGATGACCCTGAGCCAGACGATCTTCTCGCTGACGGGGTTCGTCGCGGTGTTCGCGGTGCTGATCTCGGTCAACTACTGGCTACTGGCCCGGCACGCCAGACGCGGTCCCGGCGCGGTGGCGCTGGGCGACCAGCCGATCGACCTCCCCGTTCCCGCCCCCACGTTCTGAGGAGCCGTACATGGAGATCTTGATTCTGGCCTTCTTCACCTTCGGCTACCTCGTGCTGGCCGGGGCCGACATCGGGGTGGGCATGGCGCTGCCGTACCTGGGCAGGTCGGCGGGTGAGCGGCGTGAGGTGATCGCCGCGATCGCGCCGTTCTTCCTGGGCAACGAGGTGTGGCTGGTGGCGGCGGCCGGTGTGCTGGCGGGGCTGTTCCCCGCCCTTGAGGGCGAGGTGCTGCACGGCAACCACACCATGGTGGTGACGCTGCTGCTGGCGTGGGTGGTGCGTGACATGGGGCTGTGGCTGCGCGGGCGCGTGCCCGGCGAGCGCTGGCAGGCGTGCTGGGACGGCGCGATCGTGGCCGGGAGCTGGGGGCTGGCGCTGAGCTGGGGCGCTCTGCTCGCCAACCTGGTGCTCGGCGTCGAGGGGCCGGTGGCGCTGCTGCCCGCGCTGGTCGTGGCCGCGTTGTTCGGCACGCACGGGCTGACGTTCGCGGCGCTGCGGCTGCGCGGGACGTTGCGGGAGCGGGCGGCGGTGTTGTCGGGCGGCGCCGGGGAGGCGCGCACCTATACGCTGACCTCGGCCGCGCTGGTGGCGGTGGGGGCGCTGGCCGGGCTCCGGCTGCCGCTGGAGCCCGGCACGTCGGGGCCGCTGCTGGTGCCGGTGATGCTCACGCTGATCCCGTTCCTGGTGGCCTCCCAGGCGTGGGTGTGGTGGACGTTCAGGCACCGGGTGAGCGGCCCTTCCTATCTCTAGAAGAGGGGCGCCCCGTCCCTGGTCAGCTTCCAGTTGGAGACGGCGAAGTCCGACGGGTCGATGGTGCCCTGGGCGGTGGCGTACTCGATCAGCGCCTGCCTGATCTCCACCTGCGCGTTGTAGACCACCTCGGCGGCCGTGACATGCGGGAAGCCGCCGCCGCCCGACTGGCGGTAGTTGTTGATCGCGACCAGGAACTCCTTGTCGGCGGGGATCGCCGCGCCCTCGTAGGTCAGGTTGGCGATGCGCTGGCCGGCCGGCTTGGCCACGTCGATGTCGTACGCGACCCCGGAGAGCTGGTCGTAGTTGTAGTCGGGGGTGTTGTTCGCGTTCGTCAGCTTGGTGACGTCCACGGGGTCGTTCGGGGCGAGCTGGTTGAAGTATCTGGCCGAGTACTCCAGGTACTCCTTGATCTGCGCGCCGGTCAGCTTGACGGCCATGAGCGTGTTGTCGAAGACGTACAGGCCGGCCACGTCCCTGACCCGGATGTCACCGGCGGGGAAGACGGCGCTGCGGCTGAACGGCGCGGCGATCGACAACACCGGCAGGGTGTTGTCCGGCAGCGCCTGCTTGACCGTCTCCTCCTGCACGTGCTGGATGTAGTCGAGGATCGGCGTGTCCTTGTAAGGAGACTCGGCCGCCGAGAGGTTCTGCGCCGACTGGGCCACGACCTTGTTGACGTAGCCGACCGTGGTGTCGTGCTGCGGCTTCAGCACCTCGACGATCTTCGGGTCCTCCGCGACCGTGTTCGTGTTGAGCGTGGCGGAGGACTTGCCGGTGACCACCCATTTGCCGCGCTGCCTGGCGAGCTGGAAGTCGAGCACCGACAGACGCTGGCCCCACTTGGCCGGCTCTGTCAGCAACACCTGCTTGCCGGTCGTCTTGTTCGTCACGAACTTCTGCGCGACCTCGTTGTGCGCGTGCCCGAACAACACCGCGTCGATGCCCGGCACCTGCTCGGCCACCAGCGCGGAGGCGTTCTCGATCGGCAGGTCACCACCGTAGGAGGACATGCCGTTGTCGCCCGCGTGCGCGGTCACGACGACCACGTCCGCGCCGAGGCCGCGGATGACCGGCACCCACCTCTTCGCCGAGGCGACCAGGTCGGTGAAGCGCAGCTTGCCCTCGACGTTCGCCTTGTCCCAGATGGCCACGCCGGGGTTGGTCAGACCCAGCACGCCCACCTTGATCGGCTTTTCGCCCTTGACCTTCATCGTCTTGATCACGAACGGCTTGTACGCGGGCAGCCCCGACTTGTCGTAGACCGCGTTCGCGCCCAGCACCGGGGCCTTCATCTGCTTGATCCAGGTGGCCAGCAGCGGCAGACCGTAGTTGAACTCGTGGTTGCCCAGGGTCACGGCGTCGTAGCCGATGGCGTTCATGGCCTTGGCCATCGGGTGGATCGGACCGCCCTGGGTGATCGGCTCGACCTTGGCGTAGTAGTAGGCCAGCGGGGTCCCCTGAATGGTGTCGCCCGAGTCGAACAGCAGCGTGTGGTCGGCTCCGCGCTCGGCCCTGATCTTGTTGACCAGTGAGGACACCTTCGCCAGGCCGATGTTGTTGCCCTGGCTGTCGGAGTAGCCGCTGTCCTTGAAGTAGTCCCAGTTGAGACCGTTGCCGTGGATGTCGGACGTGCCCATCACCGTCACCGTGACCGATTCGGCCGGCGGCCCGGCCTGCGCGGGGGGCGCCACCAGGGCCAGCGCGCACAGTGCGGCGGCCCCGGTGAGGGCGAGCTTCTTGGTCTGCATGAAGCTGGAGATTACCGTGCCGGATTTACCCGCCGGTTACGAACTTCCTGATCAAGGCCGTGACCTCGGCCGGGCGCTCGTGCAGGACCACGTGGCCGCTGTCCAGCTCGGCGTACTCGCTGCCGGGCAGCGCCGCGTGCAGGGCGCGGGCGTGCTCGACCGGGATCAGGTGGTCCTGGGTGTTGCCGACGACCAGGGTGGGGGCGGTGATCTTCGGCAGCAGGTCCCTGATGTCCACGCGCAGGTCCAGCTCGATCTGGCGGAGGGTGCCGTGCGGGGGCTCGCCCTCCATCAGCGTCTTGGTGCCCACCGAGCCGACGAACCCGGGGCTGAACGCGACGAGCGGCCCGTACGCGGCGAAGCTCTCGGGGTCGGTGCCGGCCAGCCGCGCCCATGTGCGCAGGCCCAGCTCCAGCCGTGAGTCCGCCAGATGGGTCCAGCCCGCGATCAGCACCAGCCGCCTGACCAGCTCGGGCCGCTCGGCCGCGACCTTGGCCGCCACGGCCGCTCCCAGCGAGAAGCCGACGAGGTCGGAGGGGCCCTCGAACGCGGCGGCGACCTGTCCGGCGAGCAGGTCGAGGGTGAGGTCTCCGCCCGGGTCGGCGGTCTGGCCGCTGCCGGCGTAGTCGGGGGTGATCACAGTGCGGACGTCGGCCAGGCCGGGGACGAGGTGGGCGTAGTTGCTGACGGCGTCACCGCCGGTGCCGTGCACCATGACCAGGCCGGGGCCGCTGCCGGCCCGGTGGTAGTGGACGGCGCCTGAGGCGTGGGTCGCGGTGGGCATGTCGTGCTCCTAGAGGTTTCCGCCGCCGGTGGCGTCGATGGTGGTGCCGGTGATGAACGAGGCGTCACGCGAGGCGGTGAACGAGACGGCCGCGGCGATCTCCTCCACGCGGCCGAGCCGGTTGAGCGCGTGCCTGCTCGCCGCGTACGCCCGCGCGGCCGGGTCACCGCGCAGCCAGGCGTTGGTGTCGGTGTCGATGATCCCGGGCGCGACGTTGTTGACCGTGATGCCGCGCGGGCCCAGCTCCTTGGCCAGGGCCAGGGTGAACACCTGCACCGCGCCCTTCGTCATGGCGTACGCGATGCCCTCGGGAAAGGCGATGCGGGCCACGCCCGAGGTGATGTTGACGATCCGCCCGCCGTCGGGAACCAGCGGCAACACCTGCTGGGTGAGGAAGAACAGCCCCTTGACGTTGACGGCGAAGATCCTTTCGTACGCCTCCTCGTCCTCCTGCGTCATGGGCTTGGACATGCCGATGCCTGCGTTGTTGACCAGCACGTCGAGCGTGTCCGTCTCGCTTGCGACCCGGTCCGCGAGGCGCCGCACGTCCTCCTGGACCCCCAGGTCGGCCTGGACGGCGAACGCGCTGCCTCCCGCCTGCTCGATCAGGCCCACGACCTCCTTGGCCGCCGCCTCATTCCTGGCGTAGTTGACGGCCACGCGCAGGCCGTCCGCGGCCAGGCGCAGCGCGATGGCGCGGCCGATCCCCCTGCTCGCTCCCGTCACGAGTGCGGTCTTCATCACCCGGTCTCCTTTCTTTAGCGATCGATAAAGCACGATAACATAGCGATCGCTATAGAATGTGCGCATGGCCAGACAACGGGCGTTCGACAGGGAAGCGGCGCTGGAGAGCGCGCTGCTCGCGTTCTGGCGGCACGGCTACGAGGCGACCTCGGTCGCGGAGCTGACCGCCGCGATGGACATCAGGCCCCCCAGCCTGTACGCCGCCTTCGGGGACAAGCGGCGGCTGTTCGAGGAGGCGGTGCGCCGCTACCAGGAGACCTACGGCGCCTTCACCACCCGCGCGCTGGCCGAGGAGCCCACAGGACGCCGGGCCGTCGAGCGGGTGTTGCGCGAGGCGGCGGCCGAGTACGCGCACACCGATCGCCCCAGAGGCTGCCTGGTGATCACGGCGGCGGTGAACTGCGGGCCTGAGTCGGCCGAGGTGGAGGAGTTGTTGCGGGGGTTCAGGGAGGAGGCCAAGGCGGCGATCAGGCGGCGGATCGACGAGGACGCGGCGGCCGGGCGGCTGCCTCCGGGGACGGACACGGCGGGGCTGGCGACGTTCTACGCCTCGGTGATCCAGGGCATGTCCACCCAGTCCCGCGACGGCGCCGCCCATGAGGACCTGCTCGCCGTCGCCACCCTCGCCATGTCCGCCTATCCGGTCACAGGGACTTGACCGAGGCGTCCTCCGGGGGGATGTCCGGGGGTGCGGCGCGCAGCCAGCGGCAGCCGTGCGGGTCCAGCGCCAGCCGGGCCACGCCCTTCCCCGACACCTCCAGCGTCCCGTCCACCAGCAGGTCGGTGAGGCGGCAGCCGTCCAGTCCGTCCAGCGGCAGCTCCACGTCGACCGCCGTGTCGCAGAGGTTGTGCGCGACCACCACCGTGGCGCCGTCGGCGTCACAGCGGTGGGCCAGGACGGCCGGGTGGCCGGTGTCCAGCACCGTGTGCTCGCCCCAGGCCAGCTCAGGGCACTCACGGTAGCGTTCGATGAGGAGCTGGAACCAGCGCAGTAACGAGTTCGTGTCCCGTTTCTGGTCGGCCACGTTCACCCGGTCGGGGGCGAAGGAGCCCTCGGGGTCCTTACGTACCGGCTCCGCCTGGCTGAACCCGCCGCTCGCCGACCACTGCATCGGGACGCGGACCGCCATCCGGCCCTCCTCCTCCAGGTTCTCCCCCATCCCGATCTCCTCGCCGTAGAAGATCACGGGTGTGCCGGGCAACGAGAACAGCAGGCTGTAGGCCATCTTCACGCGCCGCAGGTCGCCGCCGAACATGCTCGGCAGGCGGCGGCGCAGCCCGCGCCCGTAGATCTGCATGTCCGGGCTCGGCCCGAACGCCTGGAAGACCTCCCGCCGCTCGTCCTCGGTCAGCTTGTCGAGGGTGAGCTCGTCGTGGTTGCGCAGGAACATGGCCCACTGGCAGTCCTTGGGCGGCTTCGGCCGCTCGCGCAGGGCGGTGGCCAGCGCGGTCGCGTCGTTGCGGGCCATCGACAACCAGGCGCTCTGCATGCCGATGAAGTCGAAGCACATGGTGATCTGGTCGCCCAGGCCGTCGCCGAAGTAGGCGAGCAGGTCCTTGTACGGGACGTTCACCTCGCCGAGCAGGATCGATCCGCCCATGCGCCGCGACATGAACGCCCGCAGGTCGGCCAGGAACTCGTGCGGGTTCGCCAGTTTCGGGTTGACGTTCTCGATGAGGAACGGCACCGCGTCCACCCGGAACCCCGACAGCCCCAGCTCCATCCAGAAGCCGAGAATGCGCGTGATCTCGTCCCTGACCTCGGGGTTGGCCACGTTCAGGTCCGGCTGGTGGCGGTAGAAGCTGTGCAGGTAGTACTGGCCGGAGCTCTCGTCGTACTCCCAGACGCTGTTCTCCTTGTCGGGGAAGACGATCTGCTCGGGATTGTCGGGTTCCGGGGTGTCGGACCAGACGTACCAGTCGCGGCGGGGCGAGTCCTTGCCCGACCGCGCCTCCTCGAACCAGGGGTGCCGGTCGGAGGTGTGGTTGACGACGAGATCCGCGATCACCCGCAGGCCGCGGTCGTGGGCGGTGCGCATGAACTCCACGAAGTCGCCCAGCGTGCCCAGTCTCGGATCGATGCTGTAGAAGTCGGTGATGTCGTACCCGTCGTCCCGGTTGGGGGTGGGGAAGAACGGCATGAGCCAGAGGCAGGTCACGCCGAGCCCCGCGAGATAGTCGATCTGCTGCGTCAGGCCACGGAAATCGCCCACGCCATCGTCGTTGCCGTCCTTGAACGTCTCCACGTCCAAGCAGTAGATGACGGCGTTCTTGTGCCAGACGTCGGAGGTGTACGTCAGTCGCATCGCCTCCCGCTACCCCCGACGGCCGCCCTCATCCACGGCCTGTCGATCTGGGTAGATCCCGTTCGTATAGAGGTAAACGTCCCCAGGAAGGATCCGTGATGTCGTTCACCGACGAAGAGATCGCCTACCTCCGGTCGCAGCCGCTGGCCCGGGTGGCGACGCTGTCCGATGACGGGCAGCCGGACGTGGTGCCGGTGGCCTTCGAGTTCGACGGGAGCTGTTTCTGGATCGGCGGGTCCGGCGCGCAGGTGCTGCGTACCAGGAAATTTCGCAATATCGGGGCGGGGGCGAGCAAGGTGGCGCTGGTGGTGGACGACATGCCGTCCTTCGACCCGTTCGTGGCCCGTGGCGTGCGCGTCTACGGCCTGGCCGAGCCGCCGGTGGAGCGGGTCGGCATGGTCGGGCCCGGCCTGTACGCGCGCGTCACGCCGACGATCTCGTGGAGCTGGAACCTGGCCGGCGAGCCGGTCGGCGACACCTGGTACGCGTCGAGGCGCACCGTCCACGGGTAGCTCAGCGCGGCGTCCTGGCCGCCTGCCTGGCCCGTAGGGCGATCTCCAGCTCGAACCGGATGTCCGGATCGGCGAGCTGGTCGCCGTACAACTCTTCAAGCTGCCGCAGCCGGTAGCGCACGGTCTGCGGGTGCACGTGCAGCTTGGCCGCCACCTCACCGGCGCCCCTGCCGTGCCGCAACCAGGCCAGCAACGTCTCCGCCAGCCGGTCCTGCTGCGTGGGCCGCAGGTCGGCCAGGGGCGCGAGCCGCGTCTCCGCCAGCGCGCTGACCAGCTCCTCGTCCTTGAACACCACCAGCGTGGCCAGGTGGTCCTCGCACCGCAGCAGCCCACGAGGCAGCACGCCGCGCCGCGACAACTCCAGCGCCTCCCCGGCCCACCGCAGCGACGTCGCGGCCGAGACCAGGGGAACGCCGGGGCCGATGGCCGCGCGGCGACCGCGCAGGGCGTGCTGCAACGTCTGCGCCCGGCCCGGCCCCGCGGGGTCGGGCACCAGGAGGCACGGCACGGCTCGCTCATGGCCGGTGAGCACGTCGGGCGGCAGCGGGGGCACCCGGCCGTGCTGGTCGTCGAGCGCCACGCAGGCGACCGTCCTCGGCAGCCGCCAGCCGGCGGCCTTGGCCAGGTCGGCGATGGCCTCTGAACCGGCGGGCGGCCGGCTGAGCAGCAGGTCGAGCAGGCGGCCGCGGCGTCGGTCGATCTCGCCGGCGGCGTGCGCCCTGGCCTCGTCGAAGCCTTCTGCCGCGGCGTCGGCGAGCTGGTCGAGGTAGACGAAGATGGCCTCGCCCAGGTCGTACAGGGACTGGGGGCTCAGCCCGAGCGGGCCGGCGATCTCGGTCAGGCGCCGCCAGCCGACCCGGGCGCCGAGCCGCATCGCCGCCTGGAGCGGCTCCAGGTTGCGGCCCTCGGCCGCCTCCCCCTTGCCGATCATGCGGAACGGCTCGGGGTCCCAGGGGGCGTCAGGGCTCTCGACGCGGTCGAGGAAGCCCTCGATGGCCTGCTCGACCGTCATCCGCACGACCTTCATGTAGATCTCGTCCGACGGCCGGGCGTATTCGGGGATGCGGGTCTGGATCTCCTCGATCACCTCTTCTGAGACCCGGCCGATGCCCGACCTGAGCGTGCGCACGATGTCCGCGGGTGTACGGCTCTCGCTGTTGTCACTCTTGATGGCCATCGTCCCTCCTGCCGCCATTGTGACCCAGGCAACAGAAGAATGTGCAGCAAGTGCTTGTTTCTTATCACTTCTGGAGGAAAGCGCTGAACTCCTCGATGTCGATCAGGCCATCGCCGTCCTTGTCCAGCTTGAGCACTCCCTCCTGTGCGGTCTCCAGCGTCGTGGGCTGGCCGAGCACCTCCATCAGCCGGACGAGCTCGACGGCGGAGATGCGGCCGTCCTTGTCGGCGTCGATCAGGTTGAAGGTGGTCTCGTAGTCGCTCATGGATGCGCCTTCCTTTGATCCGATATCGGGTCAGACCTTAGTAGCGGCCTGCCGTAGTGCGTCGATGAATGCAGTGACTTGTGGGCTCTTATCCCCTTCGCGCCAGGCAATGGCCAGTTCCCCGGGAGGCAGCCCTGTAACAGGCCGGTACGCCATGCCGGGCCTGTTGTACAACATGGCGTTGCCCTCCGCCACCAGGACGACGCCGAGCCCGCTGGTCACGGCCTCGAACACCTCCTCGGGCGTGTTGGCGGTGACCCCGATGACCGGCTCGTCCTCCCGCGCGTCGAGCCCGAGCCAGAAGTCCCGCAGCGGCCCCGCCGCCGGGGGCAACGCGATGAACGGCTCGTCGCGCAGCGCCGAGAACGGAATCTCCGCCAGCTCGGCCAGCGGGTGATCGGCCGGCATGGCGACCCCGCGCCGCTCGGTGGCCAGCACGTACGTCCTCAGCCCCGGCGGCACCGGCAACCAGATGAACGCCACACCGGAGGACCCGTCGGCCAGCCCGCCACTGGGGTCATCCCATCCGACCAGCCGCAACGACACCTCCCACCCCGGCATCGCGGCCCTGAACCGGCGCAGCGCCTCCTGCTGCAACCCTCGCCCCACGGCCGTCTGCATCCCGATCACCAGCGTCCCCGTGGGCGCCGCCGCCCGCGCGGCCTCCGCCCCGGCGCCCCACCGTTCGAGCAGGTCACGGGCGACCGGCAGCAACACCGCGCCCTGCCTGGTGAGCACGACCCCGCCGGGCACCCGCTCGAACAGCTGGAACCCGAGCTGCCGCTCCAGCACCCTGAGCTGCTTCGACAGCGCGGGCTGGGAGACGAACAGCCGCTCGGCGGCCCTGGTCACGTTCAGGTCCTCGGCCACCGCCACGAAATACCGCAACTCACGCAAATGCACGTCCATAGCCACTGGTTATAGCAAAAGGTCTTGGACACGCGACCGCGCCCGGCGGCAGGATCGACACCATGAAGACACGCACTCTTGGCAGCTTGCAGGTTCCCGCGATCGGTTTCGGCGCGATGGTGTTGTCGCCCGGCGTGTACGGCGAGGTGGACGACACCCGGTCCGAGACCGCGATCAAGTCGGCGCTGGACGCGGGCGGCACCCACGTGGACACCAGCGACGCCTACGGCGCGAACGGCCACAACGAGCGCCTGGTCGGCCGGGCGATCAAGGGCCGCAGGGACGAGGTGGTGGTCGCGACCAAGTTCGGCCTGGCGATCCCGGAGGGCGAGGCGCGCCGGTCGTACCCGGTCGGGTACGCCTTCGGCGAGCTCCAGGTGAACGCCGCCCCCCACCTGGTGCGCCCCTACGCCGAACGCAGCCTGCGCAACCTCGGCCTCGACGCGATCGACCTCTACTACGCCCACTACCCCGACCCCGGCGTGCCGATCGAGGAGACCGTGGGGGCGATGGCGGAGCTGGTGCGCGACGGCCTGGTCAAGCACCTCGGCCTGTCCAACGTGACCGCCGCCCAGCTCAGGGCGGCGCACGCGGTGCACCCGGTGGCGGCCGTGCAGAACGAGTGGTCGATGTGGCGCCCCGTGGACGCCGACCTGCTGGCCACGGCGCGCGAGCTGGGCGTCGGGATCGTGGCCTGGAGCCCGCTGGGCAACGGCTTCCTGACCGGCACGGTGCAGGAGCTCGGCGAGGGCGACTTCCGCCACAACGCGCCCCGCTTCTCGGCCGAGAACCTGGCCGGCAACAACGACCGCTACGCCCCGATCAGGGCGCTGGCCACGCACCTGGGCATCACCCCCGCGCAGCTGGCCCTGGCCTGGCTGCTGCACCAGGACGAGCACGTGGTGGCGATCCCCGGCAGCCGCACCCCGGCCCACATCGAGGAGAACCTGGCCGCCGCCGGCCTCACCCTCCACCCCGACACCCTGGCCAGGATCGACGAGGCCCTGGGCAGGTTCCAGGTGAGCGGCGGGACACTGCTCTAGATCGCCGCCGCCGGCCTGCCCCGTACGAGGGTCGCCAGCCAGACCGTGGCCAGCGCGGCGTACATGCCGAGCAGCGCCACGGCCGGCGCGGAGACGACCACCGAGACGACGGCGGCCACGCCGAGCAGGCCCGCCCAGCCGTACAGGACGACCCGCCGCCGCGGCGAGCCGGTGTGCGCGGCCTCCTGGGCGGGCGTCACCAGGGCCATGACGGCCGGACCCGCCGTTGCGACCGCGTCCCAGCCCATCGCGAGGCCCAGCCCGAGCAGGACCGCGCCCACCCCGACCAGGCAGCAGGACACCACGGCCACCCGCGCCTCGACGCCCTCGAACAGCAGGCGGGTGGCCCTGGCCCTGGCCAGCCGCAACGTGGTCCACGACTCGGCCACCCACGCCACCCAGTGCAGGAAGGCGAGGATGATGAAGATCACGATGACCGGCGGGACCGCGGGCAACAGGAAGATCAGCCGCCAGCCGCCGGGGAAGCGGCCCCGCAGCCGCGACAACCACCGGTACAGCGGGTTGCGCTGCTTGAGCGCCGCCACGAGCAGGTCCCTGGCCTGCCCGTACCCGGGGTCGAGGCGCAACACCTCGCGGAACGCCTCCGCCGCCCGCCGGGGATCGCCGAACCTCAGCGCCGTGAGCCCGTAGACGAAGTGCGCGGTCGGGCTCTCCGGATCGAGTTGTACGGCGTGCGCGGCGGCGGCATCGGCCTGCCCCGCCTCGCCCAGGTTGACGTACGCCAGCGCCAGCAGGCTCACCAGGTCGGAGTCCTGCGGATCGATCTCCAGCCCACGCCGGGCCGCGTCGGTCATCAGCGGCCACTCGCCCTTGAGCATGTGGGTCCGCGACAGCAGCTCCCAGGTCGGGGCGTACTCGGGCTGGAGGTCCAGGGCCGCGCGGATGGCGGCCATGGCCTCCTCGGGGCGGCGGGCGCGGTAGTACACCTGGGCGGCGGCGTAGTGGGGGAACCACTGGTCGGGCGCGAGCCCCACCGCCTCGTGGGCCTCCTCGACGGCCTCGGCGACCTGGCGCTGCTCGATCAGGGCGAGCGCCAGCAGGGCGTGTCCGTTGACGTCGGACGGCTCCTGGGCGAGCAGGCCGCGCAACTCCCGCTCGGCGTCGGCCGGGCGGCGCATCTGCAGGAGCGTGCGCGCCCGCTGGATCGGATCCCCGACCTTCACCACTTGCCCTTCACCACTTGCCCTTGACCCAGGGCATCAGCTCGTCCCAGGCGCCGGAGTCGTTGGCGTGCATGACGTAGTTGCGGGCGGTGGCCATCCATTCGCGTACGGCGGTGGGCCGCAGGCTCTTGGCGGCGGCCAGCAGATCGGGCGTGGACAGCGGGATGGGACGGCCCGCGCTGATCGACTGGTGGAGCTTGGCCTCCACCGCCCGGTCCACGACGCCCTTGAGGTCGGCGCCGACGAAGTGCTCGGTCACCCTGGCCACGGCGTCGAAGTCCATCTCGGCCAGGGGCTTGTCGCGGCACAGGATGCGCAGGATGGCCGCGCGGGCGGCCTGGTCCGGCGGCGGCACGAAGACCGGCTGGTCGAGGCGGCCCGGGCGGCGGAAGGCGGCGTCCACGTACCAGGGGGCGTTCGTGGCGGCCAGCACCAGGACGCCCTCGTTGGCGCTCTGGTCCACGCCGTCGAGCTCGGCCAGGAACTGGTTGACGATCTGCCTGGTGTGCGCCTGACGCATGTCGGAGCGGCGGGCGGCCAGCGCGTCCACCTCGTCGAAGAACAGCACGCAGGGGCGGTTGCGGCGGGCCATGTCGAAGGTGGCGTGCAGGTTGCGCTCGCTGGAACCGACGTACATGTCGAGGATGTCGGCCAGGCCGACGTTCACGAACGACGCGCCGAGCTCGCCGGCCGCCGCCCTGGCCAGGTGGGTCTTGCCCGCTCCCGGAGGGCCGTACAGCAGGACGCCGCCGCCGGCGCGCTTGCCGTACGCGGCGAACAGCTCGGGTTGCTGGAGGGGGAGCAGGAGCTTGATCCGCAGCGCCTCCTTCACCGCCTCCATGCCCGCGACGTCGGCGAACGTCAGGCCGGCGTACTCCACCTCGGCGTTGCTCTCAGGCTCAGTCGCGGAGGCGGAAGCGTTGGTGAGAAGCGGCGCTCCTGAGTGCGCTCCTGGTTGCGCTCCTGGTTGCGCGTACGACGGGGCCGGTGGGGGCGTCAGGCGGGTGGCGAGGTCGGCGTCGGCCAGGGACGGGTCCCGGGAGATCGCCTCGAAGTACCGGTACGCCGCCCGCCCGGTGTCACCCTCACCCAGCAGCGCCCTGGCCGCCAGCACGCCGAACCTGGGCGGGTAGCCGGGCTCGGCCAGCAGCGGTTCGAGCGCCGCCAGCGCGGCCCCGTGCGAGCTCTGGCGGACGAAGGCCTCCGCCAGTCCTGCGGTGATGTCGAGGTCCTTGGGGGCGAGCATGAGAGCGGCGCGGAATTCGGCCTCGGCCTCTGCGAGGTAGCCCTTCGCCAGGAGTTGCCCGGCCAGGTGCCGTCGGAGGGGCAGATTGTCCGGGGATAGGCGCGCCGCATCGCGGAGCGCCTGAAGGCCGGCATCGTCGGACACGTGCCGTTCCCTTCTGTCGCGGTTCGGTCATCTCGGACTATGCAAGATACCGAATATCCCCCTACCTGGAGTTATTCCTGACGGAACAGCCGCAGACGGTCCTCCCCGACGCGCTCGCGCAACTCCCGGTCCTCGACGCCGAGCCCCTCCTCGGGCGCCAGGGCCAGCACGCCGACCTTCCCCACGTGCTGGTTGAGCTGTACGGCGCGGGCCGCCTCCGCCGTGCGCGCCAGCGGGTACACGGCCGAGAGTGTGGGGTTCTGGGTGGCGAACGACCCCCCTGGCCCTCGCCGCGAACCTGAAGGGGACGAGCCTCTACCTCTCCAGCGGCACCAACAGCCTCCCGGGCGAACTGGACCCGCCCGGCGCGCCAGCGCGGTTCGCCGCCAACACCAACCATGTCATCGCCAAGCAGATCGTGACCGAGGCAGAACGCACCGGACGTGGGATCGCCCTGGAAGACCTGCGGGGCATCCGCGAGCGGGTACGGCTTCGCAAGCCCCAGCGGGTCACGCTGCATTCCTGGAGCTTCCACCAGCTGGGCGGCTTCATCGGCTACAAGGCGGCCCGCGCCGGGGTCGCCGTCATCCACATCGATCCTGCCTTCACCTCCCAGCAATGCTCCTCGTGCGGGCATGTGGACCGCGGCAACCGGCTCGATCAAGCCTCTTTTTCGTGTACGTCGTGCGGCTTCGCTGAGCACGCCGACGTCAACGCAGCCCGCAACATCGCCGCACGCGGTGCGACGGGCTGGGCAGTGAGTCACACTGCCTGACGCGGACCAGACCGTCGACGCCATCGACGGCGAGGAGCTGCAAGCTCGGTCGTTTACGGCCGAGAAGCTGACGAGGTCGTACCCGATGATCCGCAAGGCCCTGGGGGCCTAGGGAACCTCGAAGGTCTTACGGGTGGTGGCCCCGATGACCTCGATCCCCTTGGTGCCGAGGATGCCGTCGAGCGGGATCGACACCGTGTAGGGAGCCGTGGCCGGCAGGCCGACGCCGGGCAGCGAGCCGACGACCTCGATCCCCCAGAACTCCGGCTGCCGGATGTAGACCAGCGGAGACAGCCTGACCTTCATGTTGAGGTACGGCTTGGTGCCGCTGACGACCAGGATGAACGTGTTCGGCACGATGCCGGGAACGACCCGCGCCTCGTCGAAGTCGATTAACCGGACAGAGGTCGCCGGCGGCAGCTTGGCGAAGTCTTCGGACATGATGAAGCCCCCTTGAGGAAAATGTGTTACCCCCTGCGGGCCGCGAAACGACGACCCGCCCCACGGCTCAACGTCTCACGCGGCCGTCGGACGGGTACAGGTCCACTCTGGTCAGACCTTCCTGAGCACCACCAGGTCGCTGCGATGGTCGGGCCCGATCGGCTCCCACGCGGCGGGCCGGATCCCCGAGGCCATGAGCGTGGCGCCGTACCAGCGGGAGCCGTCGCCCTCCAGCTCGTACACCGCCTCCGGGTCGAGGCCGGTCAGCCGCAACCGTCGCGGCCCGCGTCTGGCGTTGCCGAGCGGGTTGTAGACGAGCACCACGACCTGCCCGCCGCGTACGTACTGCACCGCCGAGCGTTCGGCGCCGGGCGTGCCCGCCAGCCGGTACTGCAGCCCGTGCTGCACGGTCGCCCGCACCCGCTTGTACTGGGCGATCAGCTCGGCCGCCGTCTCCAGCTCGCCCGAGGTCCACTCCGACAGGTTCCCGCCGATCCCGAGCACGCCCGCCATGGCCACGTGGAAGCGGTAACGCAGCGGCATCGCGCGGCGGGTGCTCGGGTTGGGCGAGTCGGTGACCCAGGCGGACATGGCGCCGGCCGGATAGAGCTGGGAGAACCCATGTTGTACGGTCTGCCGGTCACGGGCGTCGGTGTTGTCCGACGGCCAGACCTCGTCGGTGTACCGCATGATCCCGAAGTCGACCCGGCCCCCGCCACCGGCGCAGGACTCGATCCGCAACCCGGGGTGCCGCTCGCGCAGCGACGCCATCACCCGGTAGACGCCGCGCGTGTGCTCGATCCAGACCCGGTCCTGGCCGGCCTCCCGCTCGGGCCAGCCCGCCTGGGTGAAGGGGCGGTTCATGTCCCACTTGAGGTAGTCGAGGCCGAGGTCGGTGACCAGCCGGTCGAGCCAGCCGAGCGCCCAGTCGCGTACGTCCTCACGGGCGAAGTTGAGCACGAGCTGCCCGCGTTTCTCGTCCCGGCGCCGGTGCTCCAGGTGCAGGGCCCAGTCGGGACGCGCCCGGTACAGCTCGCTCTCCTTGCTGAGGCCCTCGGGCTCCACCCACAGCCCGCCCCGCATCCCCAGCTCGCGGATGCCGTCGAACATGCCGCGCAGCCCTTCGGGGAACCGCTCGCGGTGCGGGAACCAGTCGCCCAGCGAGGTGGTGTCGTCGTCGCGCCGGCCGAACCAGCCGTCGTCGATCACGTACAGCTCGACGCCGAGCGCGGCGGCGGTCTTGGCCAGTTCGAGCTGCTGCGCCTCGGTGACGGCGAACGTGGTGGCCTCCCACGAGTTGTACAACACCGGCCGCTCCTCGGCGGAGGTGGGCAGCACGTGCTCGCGGGCGTAGGCGTGCCAGGCGCGCGAGGCGGCGCCGTAACCGCCGCGGGAGTAGAGCCCGAGCACGGAAGGCGTGATGAGCTCCTCGCCCGGCGCGAGCGTCCAGCGCGGCCCGTCGTGGCCGAAGCCGCCCGAGACGCCGACGCCGCCCTCCGGCCGGTGGGTGGTGGTCAGGCGCCAGCTCCCGCTCCAGGCCAGGGCGACGCCCCAGACCTCGCCGTGCTCCTCGGTCGTCTCGCCCGCGTCGATCATCACCCATGGGTTCGCGACGTGGCTGGTGATGCCCTGGCGGCTGGTGAAGACCAGCTCGCCGACCGGCAGCGGACCGCGCTGGAGCTGCGACTCCTCGGCCCACGTGCCGAAGACGCCGCTGTAGCGGTAGGCCGCCGCGTCGGGGACGAACCAGTTGCCGGAGTCCAGCCGGGTGACGGCCACCTCTGTGCCGGCCCTGACGGTGGTCCAGCGTTCGATGACGTCGGTGTCTTCTCGTACGCGCAGGGACAGCACGACCTCGAACGGGTGGGAGGCGTCGGCCAACACGAGGTCCAGCCGCCCGTCCTGGAGGTCGGCGCGGACGAACCGCAGCTCCGCCGAGCGCGCGTGGCCGAAGGTGACCTGCAGGGACGGCGAGCCCCACCGCGTGCCGCCGTCCACCGGCAGCAGCTCCTCGACCTCGGCGGGCGTGGAGAAGCTGGTGACGTGCCGCTCGGGCAGGCCGGTGACCTGGCGGGCGGCCTCGGGGCTCAGCCGGGGCCCCCAGTACGTCTGGCGCGGCGCGGCTTCACCGGTGTGCGGATCGATCTCCACGCCTATGACGTACGTGGAGCCGGGCGTGGTGAGCGCCCAGTGGTGGTCGTCGAGCGGAATGACAGGCATCGGCGTCCCCCGAGCTGCTGGATCGATCAGGCGGCTGGAGACTAACCCGCTTTAGTGCACGCGGTCAATGAAAGAGGATGCCATACGGCCTCATAGCCTGATCCGTGCCGCTGATTACTTGACAACATGAAGAAACCCGACGAACCATGGCCCCGTGTTCTCAACCGCCACCGACTCCATGCGATCGGTGTTCGTCGAGCTGCTCGTGCACGGCCCCCTGTCCAGGGCGGAGGTGGCGCGGCGGCTGGCCCTGTCACCGTCCGCGCTGACCAAGCTGACCAGGCCGTTCATCGAGGCTGGCTACCTGCTGGAGGCGGCCGGCGAAGGCCCGGCGACCGTCGGGCGGCCGTCGCGCCCGTTGCAGGTGGACGCCTCGCGCATGTCGTTCGCCGGGATCAAGCTGACGGCCGACGAGTTGTTCGCCGTACGCACCGACCTGGCGGCCCAGGTGCAGCGGGAGACCTCCAGGCCGCTGGCCGGCCACGAGATCGGCCACGTGCTCGGCCAGATCGCCGAGGTGGTCGACGAGCTGACCGTGCCGGGGCGGCCCCTGTCGGCCGTGGGCATCAGCCTGGCCGGCACCGCCACGCCGGGTGACCCGGTCGTGCACACCTCGCCGTTCCTCGGCTGGAGTCAGCTGCCGCTGGCCACGCTGGTGGAGCAGGCGGTGTCCGTGCCGACCGTGCTGGACAACGACGTGCGGGCGCTGACCGCCGTACAGCAGTGGTTCGGCGAGGGCGTGGGGCACTCGTCGTTCGCGCTGGTCACGGTCGGGGCGGGCCTCGGCTGCGGGCTCGTCCTCGGCGACCGGCTGGTCACCGGGCAGTCCGGCGCCACGGGGCTGGTCGGTCACCTGCGGATAGACGACCGCGGCCCCATGTGCGAGCGGGGCCATCGCGGGTGCGCCCGCGCGTACGCCAGTTCCCCGTCCATCCGCCGCTCGATCGCCGCCACGCTCGACCGGCCCGAGCTCACCTTCGACGACTGCCTGGCGCTGGCGGCCGACGGCCACCCCGTCGCGCGCCGCGTGCTGGACGAGGCTGGGGCCGCCCTGGGCCAGGTCGTCGCCACCGTCGCGAACCTCACAGGACCCGAGCTGGTCGTCCTGTCCGGCGAGTCGGTCCACATGTACGACGTGTGCGCGCAGGCGTTCCACACCGCGCTCGCCGGGCACACCCACTGGACCTCCACCCCCGTACGGGTGGCCGTCAAGCCCTTCGCCTTCAACGAGTGGGCCAGGGGCGCGGCCGTCACCGCTCTCCAGCATCTGCTGTCGCACCGCTGACCAAAGGAGAAGGCCGGGCGCCGCCACCATGGGCGGGACCCGGCCGTAACGCGGAGAAGGTCAGGCGGCGTGCAGGTAGACCTGCCCGAACACCTCGGAAAGGTTCTTCAGGTCGGTGGCCACGTCCACCTCGGGGTTGGCCGGGTCGTAGATGGTGGCCAGACGGGCACGGACCGAGCCGAGCTTCTTGAGCTGCTCCCAGGTCGCGCTGGCCGCCCACTTCTCGCCGTACACCCGGTTGACCTGCCCCTGGTCGTTCTGCCACCGGCTCCACAACGTGACCGTCTCGGCGGCGTCGTCCTGCAGCGGGGCGGCGATGCGCTCGGTGATGGCCTTGGTGGCCTGCTCGTCGGTGAGCTGGGCGGTCCCGGTGAAGGAGGCGTCCTCGGCGGCGATCTGCGCGTAGGCGTCCCAGGCGCGGGCCCGGACCTGGATCCACTGGTTGCGCTGGGCCTCGGCGGCGTCGATCTTCCAGGTGGCGTACTCGGTGCCCAGGTTGCCGTTGTCGAGGGAGAGCTGGTCGATGTAGCCCTGGCTCAGCCAGGCGCCGACGCGGTCGGGGTCGAGCAGCGGGTACTTCTTGGTGATCTCGGTCTTGCAGGAGTCGTTGGCGCCGCAACCGAGCACCGGCACCACCGTGTGCGCGGACAACTTCTTGCCCGGCAGCAGCTTACGCAGCGCGGCCGAGGTCTCGGTGACGAACTTGTCCAGCTCCTCGGCGGTGGCGAAGGTGTCGTTGTAGCCGAGCTGTGAGGTGAACCTGACACCCACGACTCCGGGCTGCGCGACGGCCAGCGCGGCGATCTTCTTGGCGGCCTCGTCGAGCTTGCCGGCCTTGTAGTCGTCGGCCAGCTCGGTCTCGATCCAGACCCGCATGGTGGTCTGCACCCCGGCCTGGGCGGCCTTGCCGGTCGGCGTCTCCATGGCGGCGGCCTTCTCGGCCTCGGTGATCGCGTTCGGGTCGGTGTAGCACTGCTCGCCGTTCTGGCACTCCGGGGTGCCGCCGTCCTCGGCGCCCGGCACGTCGGGGTCGCCGACGTCGTGCATCTCGCCGTCGCCCTCTGAGTCGGTCGGGCACACGGTGCCCGGCTCGTCACAGTCGATGGTGATCGGGTCCATCGGCCCGGCGTCCTTCAGGTTCTGGCCGTCGTCGCTCAGCCAGAAGTTCGCGATGTCCAGGGCCTCTTCCGGGGTGGCCATCCAGGTGCAGACGACGTAGGCCGGGGTGTCGGCGGCCATGAGGTCGTTGCAGCTCCTGTCGTCGTCCTCCGACCACGCGGGAACGCCGATGCCAAGGAGCGAGAGGGTGAGTCCGATGATGAAGACCTGCCGTAGCCGCCGTCTCATGGCACCTAACTTCCAGGGGGTGATCGTGGGCATATGCACACTATCCGCACGATCTACAACGTTCAATGAGGTCTATGGCGTTCTTCACGCCGTTCTCAACGGCGAGTAGCCGCCCTAGTTGCGCAGATTTCACCCGATATTCAGGTACGGAAACCAGCCGCGCCGCCAATTCGTCCCTGGTGAGCGAGCTGATCGGCAACGGCGGCGGCCCGGCCCCGATCGCCGCCACCCTGCGCCCCCAGAAGGGCTGGTCCGAAAAGAATGGGCATACGACGTTCGGCACCCCCGCCGCCAGCGCCGTGCCCGTGGTCCCCGCACCGCCATGGTGAACGACGGCCGCCATCCCCGGGAACACCACGTCATGCGCCACCTCCCCCACCACCAGCACGTCATCGCCAGGACTCACGGGCAACCCCTGCACGATCCCGCGCATCCGCGCCCGCCGCAGCGCCGCGACCACCTCGGCGCCGACCCGCTCCGGCTCCCCCGGCACCATGCTCCCGAACCCCACGAACACGGGCGGCGCCCCGGCCGCCAGAAACTCCTCGATCCCGGAACAATCTCCGCCGGTCAAACGCGCCCTGGACGAGACGCGCGCCGGCCAGGACCTCGATGGAGCCCGCCAGCCCCGCGCCCAAGGAGGCCGCCGTGAACGTGCCCAGCCCCGCCAGCAACACCCGCCGATGCCCCCAGACGTCGGCCAGCCTTCCTCCGGCGAGCATGAGGCCGGAGAAGGTCAGGATGTAGCCGGTGGCGACCCACTCCAGGGTGGTCAGGCGGGCGCCTAGATCGTGCTGGATGCTGGGGAGCGCGACGGTGACGACCGTGTTGTCCAGCGTGGTCATGAACCCCGCCAGCCCGGTCACCAGGAACACCGGCCACACCCTGACGGACGGCCGGCTGACGACCACGCTCATTCGTCCACCTCCGCCCACGCCCACCCACCGTGGGGATCGGCCCGCACGACGCGAGTACGTCCCTGTGCCACCCGCACCCACTCCGGCCGCGCGGGCTCGACGGGCAACGGCACGGGATCGGTGTCCGCGCCGAAGACGGCGGGCCGCCCGTTGACGGTCAGCGCGGGCAGCACGGCCTCGGGCGGCGGCGCGATGGCACGCGCCGGCACGCCGGCGGGCGACGGCCCAACGGCGGGCGACGGCCCAACGGCGGGCGGCGGCGCTGAGGCGGGCGGCCGCGCTCCCGTGAGCGGTAACGCGCTCCTGAGCGGCGCGCTCACGGGTGGGGCGCTCACGGGTGGGGCGCTCCCGGGTGGGGCGCTCCCGGGCGGTGGCGCGCCTTCTTGGAGGGAGACCCGCCGATGGAGCCGGCGCCACGACGGCGGCAACCACCAGTTGGCCCCGCCCAGCAACCGCATCGACGCGGGCACCAGCAGGGCACGCACCAGCGTGGCATCCACCACGATGGCCACGAACATCCCCACCCCGAGCAGCTTTACGATCGTGATCCCCGCCGTGGAGAACGCCCCGATCACCACCAGCAGCAACAACGCCGCACTGGTGATCACCCCGCCCGTCTGCTGCAACCCGGAGGCCACCGCCGCCGCGTTGTCCCCGGTACGCACCCACTCCGCCCGCACCCGCGACAACAGGAACAACTCGTAATCCATCGAGAGCCCGAACACCACGGACAGGATGAGCACGGTCACGGTCGCCTCGATGGCCCCGGTGGAGGTGAACCCCAGAACGGAGGCGAGATGCCCGTCCTGGAAGGCCCAGACGATCACCCCGAACGAGGCCCCGATCGACAACACGTTCATCAACAGCGCCTTCACCGGCAACACCACCGACCCGAAGGCGGCGAAGAGCAGCACCCCCGTGACCGAGCACACCACCAGCGCCATCCACGGCAAGGTGGCCAGCAAGCTGTCCTGAAGGTCCAGTTGCGCGGCGGTGGATCCCCCGACCACCACCCGCCGCGCGTTCGGCTCGGGTGCCATGGCCCTGATCGACCGTACGAGCGCCCTGGCCGCGTCCGACATCGGGTCCTGGGAGTACCGAACGGCCAGGCGCACGGCCCCGTGATCCTGCGAGACCCCGGCCACCTCGACCCCCGTGACGCCGGGCAGCCGCTCCAGCCGCCGCACGAAGGGCCGTACATCGACGGGACTCACCGGCGTGACGGCGCTGATCGGCGTGTGCCCCTGCCCGAGCGGCCCCGGTAGGGCGGGCTCGCCGGTGAAGGAGCGTACGACCAGCACGTGGACGTCCACGGGCGCCATGGAGTTCCTGGCGAAGTCCCGGTCGAGCGTCTCGGCCACGCGGCGGCTCTCGGAGGCGGCGGGCAACACCCGGTGGTCCACGTTCCCGAACTTGACGTGCAGGAACGGCACCGCCAGCGCCACCAGCACGACGGTCACCGCCACCAGGTACACCACGGGCCGCCGCATCACGCTGGAGGCCACGGCGTGCCACAGCCCGCCGCCGGAGGGCCGCCGCCCGAAGTCGGGGGTGAGGCGCAGGGCGTTCACGCGCGGCCCGAGCACCCCCAGGACGGCGGGCAGCACGATCAACGCCGCCGCCACGGCGACCAGCACCACCGCCGCCGCGCCGAGCCCGATCGAGCGCAGGAACATCTGCGGGAACAGCAGCAGCCCCAGCAACGACGTGGCCACGGTCAGCCCGGAGAAGGCCACGGTGCGCCCGGCCGTGGCCATCGTCCGCACCACCGCCTGCTCGGTGGAGGCGCCGCGCCCGATCTCCTCCCTGAACGCCTTGAGCACGAACAACGAGTAGTCGATGGCCAGGCCGAGCCCCAGCATGGTGACGACGTTCAGGGAGAAGACGGAGACCTCGGTGACCTCGGTGAGCAGCCGCAGCAGGACGAGCGCGCCGAGCACCGCGAGCAGCCCCACGAGCAGCGGCAGCCCGGCCGCCACCAGGCTCCCGAACACCACCACGAGCAGCACCAGCAGCACCGGCATGGAGATGGCCTCGGCGCGGGCGAGGTCGGCGGCGGTCTGGTCGTTGAGCTCGGAGAGCAGCGGCACCGCGCCGCCGACGGAGACGTACAGGTTCTCGACGTTCCTGAGCCGGGCGGCGACGGCCGCGTAGGCCCGCCGCTCATCCCCCTTCAGCGTGACGACCGCGTACGTCGCGTGCCCGTCCTCGGACACCATCCGCTTCGCCCCGGTCGTCCAGTACGTGACCATCCCCCGCACGTACCGCCCCGGCAGCGCCCGCAACGACTCGTGCACCGC
Organism: Nonomuraea insulae; assembly: GCF_042656245.1. Taxonomy (NCBI): domain Bacteria; kingdom Bacillati; phylum Actinomycetota; class Actinomycetes; order Streptosporangiales; family Streptosporangiaceae; genus Nonomuraea; species Nonomuraea insulae. Next base: position 60,658 of record NZ_JBHSPA010000017.1, on the reverse strand, counting down.
CTTCCTGTAGCGGGGATCGCGCACCTTGACCGACGGATGCCGGTAGAGGACCACGACGTCGGGCGAATGGCCGCCGTACCAGGAGTCGTTCCACTGGGCGGAGGTCGTGGAGTCGGCGCGCGGGTCCTCGAAGCCGCCGTCCGCCATCCGCCCGAACAGGTCCAGCCCCAGTGGCGCGACGAGGACGGCCCCCGCGAGGGTCAGCACCAGCAGCGTCCACCGGCCTCGGTAGACGAGCCGGCCCACCCGCTCAAACAAGGGCGCCCTCCAGGTACGCCCGCAGGCACGCCCGCCGGGCGATCTTCCCGCTCGACGTCCTCGGCACGGCCCCGGCCCTGGTCAGCACGAAGTCGTGCACCGACAGGTCGTGATATTTCATGACCGCAGCCCGTACCGCCCGGCTCACCTCACCCGCGTCCGCCTCCAGCCCGGCCCGCCACCGCTCGGCCACCACCACGAGGCGCTCCCGCGCATCGCCGGGCGCCGAGAAGGCCGCCACCCGATCCCGCCGCACCGCCGGGTGCGCCTCCTGCACGGTCACCTCGATGTCCTGCTCAGGGGGCCAGATGCGGCGGGCACCGCCCGCCCGTCGCGCAGGGCGTCGCGGGAGAACGCGGTCACGACCGGCCGCTCGTCCCGCGCCGTGGCGGCCACGAAGACGGTCGCCTCGGCCAGCCCGTCCGCGGGCGTGTGCGCCTCGGGCCGCAGCCCGCACCCGGCGAAGGCCGCGTCGAACGCCTCGATCGCGCCTGGGCGCACCGGTTCCGCGCCGTTCAGCATGACCCGCACCCCGGACAGGTCCAGCCCGACCAGCTCCGCGGGGCTGACACGGGCGGCGGTGTATTCATAAGCGAAGTTGGGCCCGCCGGTGAACACGTCGCGGAACTCCGACAACAACCGCAACCAGCGCACGGGCCGCATGACGAACGCCACCGGATCCATGAACGCCGCCAGATTCCCGCCCATCATCGGCATCGCGACGGTGGCGATCAGCCCCATGTCGTGGAAGAGCGGTAACCACAGCGCCGCGACCGAGGTCCTGGGCTCGGCCCTGAACATCTCCCAGAGCTGGGTGGCGTTGGCCGTGAGGTTCGCGTGGGTGATCTCGACCCCGGCGGGCGTGCGGGTGGAGCCTGAGGTGTACTGCAGGTAGGCCAGGTCGCCGGGGCGGGCCGGGTCGGGCTCCCACTCGTCGGCGAGCAGGTCGGAGACGGTGTCCAGGGTGAGCACGTGCTTCGGCGCCTGGACGGTGGCCAGGAACTCGGTGACGCCGGGCAGCGCGGCCGTGGTGGTGAGCACGACGAGGGGATCGGCGTCGGCGTAAGCCCCGGCCAGTCGCTCGGCGTGCCCCGGCAGCCCGGGCGCGAACAGCGGCACCGCGACGAGCCGCGCGTACATCGCCCCCAGCATCGCCACCACGTAGTCCAGCCCCTGCGGCGCCAGCACCGCGACCCGGTCCCCCGGCCCGGCCAGCTCACGCAGCCGCACGGCCGGCGCCCTGGCCTTGAGGTCCGCGCCGCTCCAGGTGAGCGTCGCACGCGAGCCGTCCCCGAGATGATCGACGAAGGTGTACGCGGGCGCCCGCGGGATCTCCCTGGCCCACCGGGCCACCTGAGCGATCAACATGCCGGTCCCCTCACCGCGAACAGGGACCTAGAAAATTACGGGAGAAACAGGCGCGATTCTTGCCAAACACCAGCACATTCCGCGTTTGGTCTTGTCACTCGCATGACAAGGAATAACCACACGACACGGGCTGTGAGTTGCGGGAGAATGGCGAAGTTTGGCACTTTTTCAGGGGGTTTGCGCCAGTGCACAGTTATCTCGGCGATCTCGGGCTGCTCCGGGACCGCCGCTTCGCTCTCCTGCTGACGGCGCGGACCATCTCCATGCTGGGCAGCTCGTTCGCCCCCGTGGCACTGGCGTTCGGCGTGCTCGGCCTGCCCGGGGCCACCGCCTCGACCCTGTCCGTGGTGCTCACCGCCGAGGCGCTGCCCATGCTCGTGTTCATGCTGGTCGGCGGCGTGATCGCGGACCGGCTGCCGCGCCAGCGGGTGATGATGGCCGGAGAGTTCCTCATGGCGGCCGGGTGGTTCGCCCTGGCGGTGATGATGCTCACCGGCTGGACCCCGCTGCCCGCGCTGAGCGCGGCGGCGGCGCTGGCCGGGATCTCCACGGCGATCACGTTCCCGGCCCTGACCGGGATCATCCCCGAGATCGTCCCCACCGACCGGCTGCAGACCGGCAACGCGCTGCTCGCCCTGGGCGCGAACGCCTCCCGAGTGCTGGGCGCGGTGCTCGGTGGCGGCACGGTCGTGTTGTTCGGCGGAGGCTGGGCGCTCATGGCGAGCGGCGCGATGTTCGCGGTGGCCGGGCTGCTGATCGCGCAGTTGCGGCTCAAGCCGGGCGAGCGGCCCCGCGGCGAGGCCCACTCGATGCTGGCCGACCTGCGTGACGGCTGGCGGGAGTTCAGGTCGCGGCAGTGGATCTGGGTGGTCGTCGCGCAGTTCTCGCTGATGGTCATGGCCATCCAGGCCGGGCACGGCGTGCTCGGCCCGCTGCTGGCCAAGGAGACACTGGGCGGGCCGCTGGCCTGGTCGGCGTTCCTGACGGGCGAGGCCGTCGGGACGATCGCCGGGGTGCTGGTGTCGCTGCGCCTGCGGCCGCGCCGCCCGGTCCTGGTGGCGGTGCTGCTCTGCTTCCCGGCCGCGCTGCCGTACGTGCTGCTCGGGTTCGACGCGCCGATCTGGGCGATCGTGGCCGGGGCCTTCGTGCTCGGGGTCTCCTTCGACGTGTTCGGCGTGCTCTGGCAGACCACGATGCAGCGCGAGATCCCGGCCGAGTCGTTGTCGCGGGTCAGCTCGTACGACGTGCTGGGGTCGATGATGTTCGGCCCGATCGGGCTGCTGCTGGCCGCGCCCGCGGCGACGTTCTTCGGCACCGAGGAGTCGCTGCTCGGCTGCGCGGTCATCGTCGTGCTGTCCACGCTGGCCGCCCTGCTGTCGCCGGGGGTGCGGAACCTGCGCGCGCCCCGGCTTCAGACCGCCGACCTGAAGTAGGCGTTGGCCCTGGGCTGGAACATCAGGGCCACCGCCCCCAGCACGGTCACGACGTGCATGATCCGGCTGGCCGCGAACGCCCAGCCCACGGCATCCGCCCCCGCCACGGCCTCGGCGATCGAGCCGCCCGCCAGCAACCACTGCGCGGGCCCGACCACGAGCGAGAGCGTGCCGAACACGCCGAGCGTCCCGGCCAGCACCCAGCGCGCCCAGTCCGCCCCACCCTTGAGCCGCAGCGCCAGGAAGACCGCCCCGGCGAACACGGCCAGCCGGAACCCGGCGCCCGGCAGCAGCCCGGCGAGCGCCTCGCCCTCGTACAGCGTGCTGGTGATCATCAGTACGGTCTCGAACGCGCCGAACGCGACCGCCGCCAACCAGAGCATGGCGGCGGTGTGCACGACGGGCGGCGGCTGTTCTGTCCGGCGGATCTCGGTGACAGTGGTCATGGCAGGACTCCTTGACGTGCGGTTCTGTCCTTGAAGTGTCCGCCGCCGACCCCGCCGGGATCATGCCCGCCGTCCCCCGAGTTCGGGTGGGGAGCGCCCTACCAGACCTCGCCGCTCGTCCTCAGCCCGCGTGAGGGGGTACGCGCGTGCAGGCCGAAGCGCGGCTCCGGCTCGTACTCGCCGTCCAGCACCCCCGCCACGTACGCGGCCAGCGCCGGGGCGTGCTTGAACCCGTGCCCGGAGTCCCCGCCCAGCAGCCACACCCCGGGCGCGGCCCGCGCCAGCAGCCACTCGGCGTCGGGGGTGAGCGCGTACTGGCAGACCTGGCTGAACAGCAGCGGCGCCCGCTCCAGCGAGGGGAACCTGCGCCGCAGATAGTGCCTGGCCCGCTCGACGCTGACCGCGTCGACCACCCGCGCGCCGTGCTCCGGCTCGTACGGCGGCCCCTCCGCGTCGGAGGTCGCCTTCATGCCCACCCCGTCCACGTCGCCGTGCCCGTAGGCCGAGGCGCCGTGGTCCACCCAGGCCGGCGTCTCGGGGAGCGACCACGCGGACGGCACCGCGAAGTGCAGCGTGTCCTGCTTGGTCACGGTGATCGGCAGCCGGTCGAACAACTCGGGCAGCCACGCGCCGCACGCCCACACCACCCGGTCGGCGTGCCGTGTCTCACCGTCGATCTCGACCGCCGCGCCCCCCGCCATGTCTCCTGCGATGCCCGCCGCCATGTCTCCTGCCGTGCCCCCCGCGGCGTCACCTGCTGGGGGCACCGCCCGCGCCCTGACCAGTCGTGCCCCGGCCGCCTGGGCCAGCCCCGCGATCACCTGGGTGGCCCGCCTGGCCCTGATCACGCCGGCGTGCGGCTCCCAGAGCAGGAAGCTGAGGTCGTCGCCGCGGAAGTCGGGGAAGAACCGGCCGCCGTCGGACGGGTCCAGCACTTCAAACTCGATGTCCAGATTTTTCAGGACTCGGGCGCTGGCGTGCTCCCAGCCGTCCGGCGTCCCAGCGAACCAGAGCATGCCCGCTTCCTGGTACAACTCCTCGCCGGCCCGCTCACCCAGCCGCAGCCAGTCTTCGCGTGCCTGCCAGGCGAGGCGGGCGTACCAGTCGTCGTCGCCGTGCGAGCAACGCAGCAGCCGGGTCTCGCCCGCGCTGGCCTGCCGTAGGTGCCCTGGTTTGTGCTGTTCGACCAGCGTCACCCGCCAGCCGGTCTCGGCCAGCCGCAAGGCCAGTGACGACCCCCAAATGCCTGCTCCGACCACAATGACCGATTTCATGAGTCCACGGTGACCTCCGACCAGGGGCCGCCGCAAGAGCCGTCACACGATGATGAGCCGGACGACGACGCCCGCGCAGTTGCCCGCCACGCAGATCCGCACCGGCACCTCCGAGATGCCCGGGCCCGCCGGCACCCCGCCCACGTGCCCGTCGGGGCCGATGCTCACGCCCTTGGGCACCTTGGCGTAGTCGGTCACCGTGAACGTGGGCACCACCCCGCGGGGTCCGCCGTTGATGCCGATCTCACCGTTCAGCGCCGCGCCCGCCTTGCCGGGGAAGGTCAGCTCACGCGGCTCCCACGGCACGTTGGCCGCCACCACGAGCGTGAGGTCCTGCTGCCGGCAGGAGCCTTCCGAGCAGACCTGGACGGGGACGACGTAGGTGCCCGAGCGCTGCGGCTTGCCGTAGAGGCGGCCGCTCTGGTCGACCTTGATCCCGACGGCGAGGTAGGCGGGGCGGAAGGTGACGCCCTTCGCGGTGGGCAGCAGCCACTTGCTCACCTCGATGCCCTCGGTGACGTAGAAGGTGTCCTCCACCAGGCTCTGGTTCGAGGGGTTGAGCGGGGTCCTGTTCGCCAGGGGCATGGTGGGTGGGGAGGCGGTGAGGGAGGGCAGGGCAGAGGACAAGGCACACACGGCCAACCCGGCAAGCAGGAGACCCCACCATTGCCGCATGATTACCCCCCGGCTCTTCTATGCCGATACGTACCCCCTTAACCGCGCAGCGTCACTAGATAATCGGTCGCATGGCCGCTGAATCAGCTCAGACCCTGGAACGCGGGCTCCGCCTGCTGAGACTGCTCGCCGACGGCAAGGGCCCGCGCACGCCGACCGAGCTGAGCAGCGAGCTCTCGCTGAGCCGGCCCGTGGTCTACCGGCTGCTGACGACCTTGCTGAGCGAGGGATTCGTCCGCAGGGACGCCGAGGGGCGGGTGCATCTCGGGTTCGGGGTGCTGGCGCTGGCCCAGGCCGTACAACCGCTGCTCCGCGCCGCGGCGGTGCCGACGTTGCGGCGGCTGGCCGAGCAGGTGGGCGCGACCGCGCACCTGACCGTGGCCGAGGGCGACGACGGGCTGGCCGTGGCGGTGGTGGAGCCGTCCTGGACCGACATGCACGTGGCCTACCGCGAGGGCTCGCGCCATCCGCTGGCCAAAGGGGCGGCCGGCCAGGCGATTCTCGCGCTGCGCGACGGGCGGCACGACTACTTCGTGTCGGAGGGGCAGTTGCAGGAGGGAGCGCGAGGCGTCGCCGCCCCGGTGACAGGGCTGCCGTGGCTGGAGGCGTCGGTGGGGGTGGTGACGTTCGGGCCACTGGAGGAGTCGACCGGGCCGCAGGTGGTGGCCGCCGCGGCCGAACTGACCGCCGTGCTGGGTTGACATCTCCAAGCCGAAAGCGGACGGTAGTTTACAGATATAGGACACGTCCGTCCGATAGTCGGACAGGCATGGAGGGGCCGGGATGCCGTACTACCGGGTCGTGGGAGAGGTGCCGCGCAAGCGGCATGTGCAGTTCAGACGGCCGGACGGCGGTCTCTACGCCGAGGAGCTGATGGGCGAGGAGGGCTTCTCGTCCGACTCCTCGCTGCTCTACCACCGCCACCTGCCGACCGCGATCATCAAGGCGGAGGCGGTCACGCCGGTCATGGAGACCCGGCTGGAGCCCAACCTGCCGCTCTCACCGCGCCACTTCCGCACCCAGGAGCTGATCAGCACGGGCGACCTGGTCTCCGGCCGCCAGCTGCTGGGAGGCAACAGCGACGTCCGATTGTCGTACGCCACCAGCGACCGGCCCAGCGAGCTCTACCGCAACTCCATGGGCGACGAGTGCGTCTACGTCCAGCGCGGGCGGGTGCGCTTCGAGTCCACCTACGGCGTGATCGAGGCAGGCGAGGGCGACTACGTCGTCATCCCCACCGGCACCATCCACCGCTGGGTGCCCGACGGGCCGGTCAACGTGCTGGCCATCGAGGCGGGCGGGCACATCAGGCCGCCCAAGCGCTACCTGTCGCAACACGGGCAGCTCCTGGAGCACGCGCCCTACTCCGAGCGCGACCTGCGCGGTCCCGCCGAGCCTTACGTGGTCGAGGGCGAGGAGGTGCCGGTCCTGGTGCGCACGCGCGGCGGGCTGAGCAGGCTCGTCTACCGCCACCACCCGTTCGACGTCGTGGGCTGGGACGGCTACCTCTATCCTTTCGCGTTCAACATCAACGACTTCGAGCCCATCGTGAAGAGGACGCACGCGCCGCCGCCGGTGCACCAGACGTTCGAGGGGCCGGGGTTCGTGGTGTGCTCGTTCTGTCCCCGGCCGCTGGACTACCATCCGGAGGCCGTCCCGATCCCGTACAACCATCACAACGTGGACTCCGACGAGTTCATGTTCTACGTGGGCGGCGACTACTCGGCGAGGGCGGGCTCCGGCATCGACGTCGGCTCGATCTCGCTGCATCCCGCCGGCTTCACCCACGGGCCGCAGCCCGGAGCGGTGGAGGCGGTGATCGACGCGGTCTCGCGCGGCGTCACGACGACGAGCGAGATGGCCGTCATGGTGGACACGTTCCGCCCGCTCGACCTCGGCCAGGGCGCCCTGTCCTGCGAGGATCCCGGCTACGCGTGGACCTGGGCACGATGATCCTTTTCAGCGCACTGGTGGACGACGCGGGCCTGTTCCCGCCTACGTCCCTGCACATGAACGAGGCACTGTCCCGCAACCGGCGGGACCTGGAGCGGGGCAGCGAGGTGCTCACGCACCGCTTCCTGTGCCCGGCCAGCCGGCTCGACCGGCTGCGCGGCATCGACTACCGGCCGCGGCGGATCGGGCTGATCCTGGACACCTCGGAGCTGCCCCGCTTCGACGACCTCCCCGTGGACTACGTCGAGACGACGCTCCCACCGGACACCTCCGCCGAGGCGCTGGCCGAGCAGCTGAGGCTGCCGGCAGGGGTGCGCCTGTTCGCCGAGGTCCCGCCGCGCAAGCTGGCCATGGACGTGCCGGACGGCGTCGGGCTGAAGGTGCGTTGCGGCGGTATGACAGCCGACAAGTTCCCGCATGCGGAACATCTCGGGCAGTTCATCAGGTCCTGCGCGGAGAGCGGCATCCCGTTCAAGGCCACCGCCGGGCTGCACCACGCCGTACGCCACTTCGACCCCACGCTCGGCGTGGACCGGCACGGCTTCCTCAACCTGCTGCTGGCCGTCTGCGAGGCTGTGGAGGACAGGGACCCGGTGCCGGTGCTGCGCACCACCGACGTGGGCAATCTCGTGCAGATGGCGAGGGCCGTACATGAGGAGACCGCGACGCGGGCGCGGCGGCTGCTGGTGAGCTACGGCTCGTGCAACACCTGCGCGCCCCTGGAGGACCTGCGCGCGCTGGGACTGATCGAGTCGGAGGAGGGTCTGTGAGCGAGCGGAGCGAGCGAACCATCAGGCACAGCACCTTGGCGAAGGAGGGCCTGTGACTTGGGGTGTGGACAATTTGCCGTACGGCGTCTTCTCCTGTCCCGGTGAGCGGCCCAGGGTCGGCGTCCGGTACGGCGACAAGGTGCTCGACCTGGCCCCCGCCCTGCACGACGAGGTCTTCGCCGCCCCCACGCTCAACCCGTTCATGGCCAGGGGCCGCGCGGCCTGGCACGACACCAGGACGCTGATCCAGAACAAGCTCACCGGCGACGTCTCCGTCACCGAGGCGCACCTCGTCCCGCTCGACCAGGTACGCCTCCACCTGCCCTTCGAGGTGGCCGACTACGTCGACTTCTACTGCTCGCTCGAACACGCCAGCAACATCGGCCAGATCTTCCGCCCCGGCACCGAGCCCCTGCAGCCGAACTGGCGCCACCTGCCCGTCGGCTACCACGGCAGGTCGGGCACCGTCGTGGTGTCGGGCACGCCGGTCAGGCGGCCTCAGGGCCAGCTCGGGAAGGGGACCTTCGGCCCGTGCCAGAAGCTCGACATGGAGGCGGAGCTGGGCTTCGTGGTGGGCGTGCCGACCGCGATGGGCTCGCCGGCCGGGGCGTTCGAGGACCACGTGTTCGGGGTGACGCTGGTCAACGACTGGAGCGCGCGTGACATCCAGTCGTGGGAGTACGTGCCGCTGGGGCCGTTCCTGGCCAAGTCGTTCGCCACGTCGATCTCGCCCTGGGTGACGCCGCTGGAGGCGCTGCCCAGGATTCCCGGACGCCTCCAGGACCCCGAGCCGGCCGGCTACCTGCGCAGGCAGGCCGACTGGGGGCTGGACATCGCCCTGGAGGTGCTGCTCAACGGCGAGGTGGTGTCGCGGCCTCCGTACTCGGCCATGTACTGGACGCCTGACCAGATGCTCGCGCACATGACGGTGAACGGGGCCCGCCTGCGTACGGGAGACCTGTTCGCCAGCGGCACGATCTCGGGCGCCGAGCGGGGCGAGCAGGGCTCGTTCATCGAGCTGACCTGGAACGGCACGGACCCGCTCAAGCTGGCGGGCGGCGAGACGCGCGCGTTTTTGCAGGACGGGGACACGGTCACCATCCGCGCCACCGCGGCGGGCCTGACAATGGGGGAAGTTTCCGGAACTGTCGGATAAGTGACTCGACGTGCTTGCGTGATGACTCACCGCTACCCTTGGGGCACCCCTTCCCTCGGAAAGCAGGAGTCACATGCGGCGTGCCGCGATGCTCTGTGTCGCCTTTCTCCTGGTCTGTGGCTGTAGTTCCGGCGCAGGCGAGACCACGGCCGCGCCGCCCGTCGTGCAGGTATGGCCGCCGTTCGACGCCAAGCACGCCCGCCCCGACCACGGCCTGGTGATCAAGGCGCACGGCGGCACGCTCAGCCAGGTGCTCGTCTACCAGAGCGGGGAGCCGGTGTCCGGCCGGCTCGACGGGTCCCGCACGACGTGGCGGACGAACTGGACACTGAAACCCGCCACCGAATACACGGTGACCGCCACCGCGACGCGCAAGGGGGCGCCCGCCACGGTGGCGATGGGCCGGGTCCGCACCCGCATGCCCGAGAAGACGTTCCAGGTGGCCTCGACCGCGCCGCTGCCCGGCGAGACGGTCGGCACCGGCATGCCGATCATCATCGACTTCGACGCGCCGGTGCAGGACAAGGCGGCCGTCGAGCGGGCGCTGGAGGTCACCGCGCAGCAGCCGGTCGAGGGCGCCTGGCGGTGGACAGGCGACACGCAGGTCATCTACCGCACCCGGCGGTTCTGGGGGCCCAGGCAGCGGGTCACGGTGACCGCGCACCTGGCCGGCGTACGCGGAGGCGACGGCCTCTACGGCGCCGCCGACTCCACCTTCACCTTCACCGTCGGGCGCGATCAGACCACCACGATCAACGCCGGCACCCACCAGATGACCGTCGACCGCGACGGCGAGATCGTCCAGCGCATGCCCATCAGCGCCGGCATGGCCACCACCGAGGAATACACGACGACCAGCGGCGTCCACCTGACCATGGACAAAGGCAACCCGGTCCGCATGATCTCCCCCGGCCGCGAGAAAGGCGACCCCGGTTTCTACGACCTGATGATCGACCACGCGGTGCGCATTTCCAACAGCGGCGAATATGTGCACGCCAAAGACAACGTGTGGGCGCAGGGCAGGGAAAACGTCAGTCACGGCTGCGTCAACGCCCGGCCTGACCAGGCAGCCTGGTTCTACGCCTCGTCCCTGCGCGGCGACCCGGTCACCATCACCGGCACCCAGCGCCCGCTCGCATGGGACAACGGATGGGGCTTCTGGCAACTCCCGTGGGAGAAATGGCGGCGGGGAAGCGCACTACCCGAAACCGACGCCACCGACGACGGGGTGCCGAAGGGTTGATATCGGGATTACGGTAGGAGAGGGGAACCACTCGCGACCTCAGGCCCGTTGTCCTACTAGGAGGGCCGGACATGGATGAATGGATCATCTGGGTAATCCTCGCAGTCGTCCTCGGCGTGGCCGAGATATTCACACTCACGGCCTCACTCGGTCTTCTGGGGGCGGCGGCGCTACTCACCGCCGCGACCGCGGCCATCGGATTGCCCGTTCCCCTGCAGTTGTTCTTCTTCGCCGTATCCTCCGCGGCGGGCCTGCTCGTGCTCAGGCCGATCGCGATGCGCCATATCAGGCAGCCGCCGCTGCAGCGGTTCGGCGTGGAAGCACTGGTCGGGAAGCCCGCCTACGTCGTAGCCGAGGTGACGGGCCGAGACGGTCGGGTGCGCATCGGCGGCGAGGAATGGTCGGCGCGCGCATACGACGAAACCCTGGTGATCCCCACGGGGGCGACCGTCGACATCATCGAGATCGAAGGGGCTACCGCCCTTGTATATCCCCGGGAGTGATCCATGGATCCGCTGTTGCTGGTCGGACTGTTCGTCATACTGTTCGCGGTCATCACCCTGCTCAAAGCCGTACGGATCGTCCCGCAGGCCCGTGCCCGCAACGTCGAGCGCCTAGGCCGCTACCACCGCACCCTCAAGCCGGGACTGAGCTTCGTCATCCCATACGTCGACCACGTCTACACCATGATCGACCTGCGCGAACAGGTCGTCTCCTTCCGCCCCCAGCCGGTCATCACCGAGGACAACCTGGTCGTCGAGATCGACACCGTCCTCTACTTCCAGGTCACCGACCCGCGGGCGGCGGCGTACGAGATCGCCAACTACATCCAGGGCGTCGAGCAGCTCACGGTCACCACGCTGCGTAACGTGGTCGGCTCCATGGACCTGGAGAAGACCCTGACCTCCCGCGACACCATCAACAGCCAGCTTCGCGGCGTCCTCGACGAGGCCACCGGCAAGTGGGGCCTGCGCGTCAACCGCGTCGAGATCAAGGCCATCGACCCGCCGAAGACCATCAAGGACGCGATGGAGAAGCAGATGCGGGCCGAGCGCGACAAGCGCGCCGCCATCCTGAACGCCGAAGGTCAGCGGCAGTCGCAGATCCTCACGGCGGAGGGCGACAAGCAGAGCAGCATCCTGCGCGCGGAGGGCCAGCGCACGGCCGCCATCCTGGAGGCCGAAGGCCAGTCGCGGGCCATCGACCAGGTCTTCCAGGCGGTCCACCGCAACGACCCCGACCCGAAGCTGCTGGCCTACCAGTATCTCCAGGTGCTGCCGCAACTCGCGCAGGGCCCGAACAACACGTTCTGGGTGATCCCCAGCGAGGTCACCTCGGCGCTGCAGGGCGTCTCGAAGGCGTTCACCGAGGCTCTGCCCCGCTCGGCCGCCACGCTGGACGAGGTCCCCAGGGCCTCGGAGGCGGACGCGGAAGTGGCCAAGGCCTCGGAGGCGGCGGCCGAGGCGGTCGCGGACGCCCAGGACGCGGAGAGCCCGAACGGGCCCCGGCAGATCGCCCAGAAGGTCGAGGAGCCTTCCCCGTTCCCGGACCTGGACAAGAAGGCGACGGAGGCCGAGCGCTGAGGGTGCGATGTCGAGAAGTGCTGTTCCCGGCGGCCGGTAGGTCAGTTGAGGAGTGAGCCGGCCGCCAGAATCAGGAAGCGATCTCGTAGATATGACGCACTTCGGCCTCCTGGTGGGAGTCCCGGGCACGGCAGGCCAGTTTGACCGCCGCGTCGGCGACGACGATGTCACGGTTCATCGGCGGGATGTCGTCTCTCATCGTGGTGCGCAGCCACTCTGAGATCTCGGCCCAGGAGTAGATGCTGATGTTGTCGGCCTCGATGACGGGGGCGGGGAATCCCCCGGGACCGCGCTGACCGGTGGCGAGCTGCCGCATGCTGGCCTGCGTGCGGCCCCCGTGACGGCGCGCCGCATCGCCCAGCGTCACCCCGTCCCCTTGACCGACGCCGATCGCCCATATGCCCTCGACCTTCCTGAGGTCGGTGAGCACTGAGGCGATGGCGTCCAGGAGGTTCGGGGCCTCGCGGTCGCATCTGAGTTGCACACTGCCGTCCGGGCTTCCTCCTATCGCGCAGTCATCCAGACCTGCCTCGTAGAGAGCGTCCGTTTCCGCGTCAGTAGGCTCGCGATTGAGCGTGATGCGAAAGTTCCAGGTTGTCATGACTCCTCCTCGCTAGCACCGCACGCCGCGTGCTCGTCGACCCACCGGAGAATGTCATTCGCGTGGTCCCCCGGGTTGCGCGGCGTGCACCAGATCTTGTAGCGCGTGGTAGCACAGACGCATTCAACCCATCCCCAGCGGTGGCCGTTGTGGCTTTCCACCACAAGCAACGAATCGATCTTGCGAATGCGCTTGATCGCCGCGTTGATCTCGTTGTGCTGATGTCTTCCTCGACTAACCATGTGCCAACCTTGCAACAGTGTTGCATGGCCACAACGGAAAATCCAGCCCTGGAGCCCCCACTTAATTACGCACGGCGATGCCCGCCACACGCTCTGTCGTGTGACGGGCATCATCTCAGAGGTCAGTGGGACAGGGGCGCCTCCGTGGTGTCCACGAGCGCGCAGGCCGCGATCGGCCCCTCGGCCACCTTGGCCCAGATGCCGGCGACGACGCCGCCGTTGATCTCCGAGGAGCTGAACTCCAGCACCCCGGTCTGCCCCGGGCCGATCACGCGGGGATCGATGGTGTAGCCCGGCCCGTACTCCTCAGGCGTGGGCCAGACGACCAGGTTCGCCTCCTCGGGGGTGAGGAAGCGGGCGGCTCGGGGTTGCGGGCTGCACTTCTTGCCCATGGGGATGTAGTCCACGGTCACGTTCGCGCCCATGTCCCGCAGCTCCTCCTGAAGCCGCTGCGAGTCCTTGGCCTCGTTGATGGTGATGTGGATCAGGCCGTCGGGCCCCTTGGTCACCGCGTAGGCGGGCGCGCCGCCGAAGAGCAGCGGTACGGCCACCGCGGCGGCGGCCGCCAGGCCCAGGGCGGGGGCGAGGAGGGCCAGGCGGGGAAGGCGTCGCTTGCGGGGCGCCTGGTCGATCTCGGTCATCACGAACTCCTTGAGCAGTCGGCGACGCCCCTCGGGAAGATCGCGTTCGGCCGGCCAGTTCATCGGATCTCCTCCTTCTCGGGGCCACGGTCACCAACTACCTGTCGCCTCGCCGGGGGAGGTTCCCCCGCGTCGGCGAGTTTTCTGCGGGCGCGGGAGAGCCGGGACCTGACCGTGCCCACCGGGATGCCGAGCGCCTCGGCCGCCTGGGCGTAGTCGAGGCCCGCCCACACGCACAAGGCGAACACGTCCTGCTCCTGGCGGCGCAGCCGGCCGTAGGCCTGGCGGATGGCGGCCAGGCGTTCGGCGTCGTCGATGCGGCCCACGACCTCCTCGGCGAAGTCGGGCACCGCCTCGCCCCGGGGCAGCCTGGCCAGGGCGTCGTCGTGGCGGCGGGCGGCGCGGCGCTGGTTGCGGGTGACGTTGGTCGCGATGCCGAGCAGCCAGGGCTTCAGCGAGCCGCCCTCCTCGTCGATCCTCGTACGTAACCGCCACGCCTCCAGGAACGTCAGCGCCATCATGTCCTCGGCGGTGGACCAGTTGCCGGTCAGGCGGAAGGCGTGGTTGTAGACGGCCTTCGAGCACTCGTCGAAGAGCTGCCCGAACGCCGCCTGGTCCCCGTCACGAATGCGGGCGCGTATCGACATATCCACATATGGTTACTGTCCGGTCTCGGCCCCGGGTTCCCGCTGGCCGTTGTCGAAGTACGCCGCCAGGCCCGCGTCCAGCTCCGGCACGTCGTACGGCATGCCGCCGTCCCGCAGCGACATCGTGGCCATGTAGCCGGCCGCCACGCTCATCCGCGCGGCCACCGGCGAGGTGTCCGTCGTCCCGCCCTCCCTGACGAACCTGAGGAACTCCGTCATGATCTCGGCGTCCGCGCCCCCGTGCGTGCCGCGCGCCGCGGGCACCTTGTACGCGATGTCGCAATCGTCCCGATACCCGGTCGGCCCCGTGTTCCAGACCTTGACCGTGTCCCCCGGCCCGTCGCCGAAGTTCTCCAGCCGCCCCTCGGTCCCGATCACCGTGTAGTTGCGCACGTAGTCGGGGGAGAAGTGGCACTGCTGGTAGGCGGCGATGACGCCGTTGTCCAGGCGCATGTTCATGACCGACACGTCCTCGACGTCCACGACGTGGTTGAGGTCCGTGCGGGTGGCGGGCGGCCACTCGTACTCCTGGAGCCAGCCCTCGGGGCGCGGCGTGCCGGGCGTCCGGCGGGGCAGGTCGCCGTAGAGCATGAGGTCGCCGAAGGCGTTCACCCTGGTGGTGTAGCCGCCGGCGAGCCAGTGGATCACGTCGAGGTCGTGCGCCGCCTTCTGCAGGAGCAGCCCGGTCGTACGCGTGCGGTCGGCGTGCCAGTCCTTGAAGTAGTAGTCGCCGCCGTAGGAGACGAAGTGGCGCACCCAGACGGTCTTGGGGACCCCGATGACGCCCCGCCGGATGATGTCGCGCATCAGGCGTACGACGCCCATGTGCCGCATGTTGTGCCCCACGTACAGGCGGGTCCCGCTCTCGCGGGCGGCGCGGAGGATGGCGTCGCAGCCCTCCACCGTGATGGCCATCGGCTTCTCCAGGTAGACGGCCTTGCCCGCCCTGAGGCAGTCGATCGCGAGCCGCTCGTGCGTGTCGTCGGGCGTGTTGACCACGATCGCGTCGAGGTCGGGGCGGTCGAGCAGCTTGCGGTGGTCGTCGGTCAGGAACTCCGCGTCGAACGCGCCGGCCTGCCTCTTGAGCACGGCCGGGTCCACGTCGCACAGGGCGGCCACGGTCGCGCCGCTGCCGGGCCGGTGCGCGGCCAAGGCGAGGCTGGTACGCAGGCCGAGGCCGATGACTCCGATGCGCAAGTCGTCCACTGGTGTCCCTTTCTGTGGAGCTATAGACCTATTCAACAAGGTCGCGTGAAGCGGAGCTGTGGGGGCACTTAAGAAGTCCTCGATGGACACGTCCCGAGCGGAGCGGGCACAGTGCGTTAGGTTCGTACGAGGGGGAAGTGGAGCCATGAAAGCGCTGGTCAAGGAGAGGGCGGAGCCCGGCCTCCTGCTGGTGGACGTGCCGGAGCCGACGGTGGGGCCCGGCGAGGTGAAGATCCGGGTCCTGCGTACCGGCATTTGCGGCACCGACCTGCATATACGGAAATTTGATGACTGGGCGCGGCACACACTGAAGCTCCCGCTCATCGTCGGGCACGAGTTCTCCGGCCACGTGGTCGAGGTGGCGCCGGGCGTCGAGGACATCTCCGTCGGCGACCTCGTCAGCGGCGAGGGGCACCTCGTGTGCGGCAAGTGCCGCAACTGCATGGCGGGCCGCCGCCACCTGTGCCGCAACACGGTCGGGCTCGGGGTCAACAGGGACGGCGCGTTCGCCGAATACCTCACGCTGCCCGCCTCCAACGTCTGGGTCCACCGGGTGCCCGTCCACCCCGACATCGCGGCCGTCTTCGACCCGTTCGGCAACGCCGTGCACACCGCGCTGTCCTTTCCCCTGGTCGGAGAAGACGTGCTGATCACCGGCGCGGGCCCGATCGGCCTGATGGCGGCGGCCGTGGCCACCCACGTCGGCGCGCGCAACGTGATGATCACCGACGTCAGCGACGAGCGGCTCGACCTGGCCGGCAAGCTCGGCGTCTCCCTCGCCGTGAACGTCTCCAGGTCCTCGATCGCCGAGGGCATGCGCCAACTCCACCTGCGCGAGGGCTTCGACGTGGGGCTGGAGATGTCCGGCAACCCGGCGGCCGTGCGCGACATGATCGCGAGCATGACCCACGGCGGGAAGATCGCCATGCTGGGGCTGCCCGCCGAGGAGTTCGCCGTCGACTGGTCCACCGTCGTCACCTCCATGATCACGATCAAGGGGGTGTACGGCCGGGAGATGTACGAGACCTGGTACAACATGTCCGTCCTGCTGGAGAAGGGCCTCGACCTCTCCCCCGTGATCACCGACCGGTTCTCGTACCGGGACTTCGACGCCGCCTTCGACACGGCCGCCTCCGGCCGTACGGGCAAGGTCATTCTGGATTGGAGCGCCTGATGTTCACCAACGTGCGCCAGCAACTGCGTACGACGCTCGAAGAGATCACCGAGGCCGGGCTGCTCAAGCCGGAACGTGTGCTCTCCACCCCGCAGAACTCCCAGGTCAGCGTGGCCGGCCGAGAGGTCCTGAACTTCTGCGCCAACAACTACCTGGGCCTGGCCGACGAGCCCGAGGTGGTCGAGGCGGCCAAGCAGGCGCTCGACCGGTGGGGCTTCGGCATGGCCTCCGTACGCTTCATCTGCGGCACCCAGGAGGTGCACAAGGAGCTTGAAGGCCGCCTGTCGGACTTCCTGGGCATGGAGGACACCGTCCTCTACAGCTCCTGTTTCGACGCGAACGGCGGCGTGTTCGAGACCCTGCTCGACGCCCAGGACGCGGTGATCTCCGACGCGCTCAACCACGCCAGCATCATCGACGGCATCCGGCTGTCCAAGGCCCAGCGTCTCCGCTACGCCAACCGCGACATGGCCGAGCTGGAGGCGCGGCTGAAGGAGGCCTCGGAGGCGCGGCGGCGGCTGATCGTGACGGACGGCGTGTTCTCCATGGACGGATATCTCGCGCCGTTGCGGGAGATCTGCGACCTGGCCGACCAGTACGACGCCATGGTCATGGTCGACGACTCCCACGCCGTCGGCTTCGTCGGGCCGACCGGCCGCGGCACGCCCGAGCTGCACGGCGTCACCGACAGGGTCGACATCGTCACCGGCACGCTGGGCAAGGCGCTGGGCGGGGCCAGCGGCGGTTACGTCTCGGCCCGCAAGGAGATCTGCGACCTGCTGCGTCAGCGCTCGCGCCCGTACCTGTTCTCCAACTCCCTCGCCCCCGTCATCGCCTCGGCGTCGCTGCGCATCCTCGACCTGCTGGAGAGCTCGAACGACGCCCGGGAGCGGCTGCGCGCCAACACCGCCCGCTTCCGTAGTGAGATGACCGAGGCCGGGTTCGACATCCTGCCCGGCGACCACCCGATCGTGCCGGTCATGATCGGCGACGCCGCCGAGGCGGGCGCCCTGGCCGAACGCCTGCTCGACCTGGGCATCTACGTGATCGGGTTCTCCTACCCCGTCGTGCCGCACGGCCAGGCCAGGATCCGGGTGCAGCTCTCGGCGGCGCACTCGCCGCAGGACGTGGACCGCGCCGTGCGAGCGTTCATCCAAGCTCGAAGCTGAGTATCCTCGCTGCGTGATAGAGACGCGGCGGCTGCGCACGTTGCGCGCGGTGGCCGACCACGGCACGGTCACCGCCGCGGCGGCCGCGCTGCACCTGACGCCCTCCGCCGTGTCCCAGCAGCTCGTCGCGCTGGAGCACGAGGTGGGGCACCGCCTGTTCACCCGTGACGGGCGCGGCGTGCACCTCACCGCGGTCGGCAAGATCATGCTCGGTCACGCCAACGAGGTCCTCGCCCAGCTCGAACGGGCGCAGGCGGAGGTGGCCGCGTACACCACGGGCGAGGCGGGCGAGGTCACCGTGGCCTGCTTCGCCACCGCGATCAGCGCCGTGCTCTCCCCCGCCATCTCCGCCCTGCGCGTCACCTCTCCCGGTCTGCGCGTGCGCGTCCACGACGCCGAAGGCGACCAAGGCCTGGCCATGTTGCTGGACGGAGAGGCGGACCTGGCCGTCGCGGTCGAGTACCGGGGTGCGCCCGACGCCGCCGACCGCCGGTTGTCGCGCCGCCCGCTCTACGCAGAGCCGTTCGATTTGGTGCTCCCCCACGACCATCCGCTGGCCGGCTCCGCCACGCTGCCGTCGCTGGCCACCGAGACCTGGATCGGACCTTACCCGGGCAATCCCGTGCACGACGTGATCGCGTTCGCGTGTCAGCAGGCGGGCTTCACGCCGAATCTCGTGCACTGCTCCGACGACTTCCGCGCCGTGGTGGCGCTGGTCGGGGCCGGGGCGGGGGTGGCGCTGGTGCCGCGGCTGGCGCTGAAGGACATGGTGCTGCCGGGTGTCGCGGTGCGCCACACGCCGGGGCCGGAACGCCGGGTCTTCGCCGCCGTACGCAGCGGGTCCGACGCCCATCCCCTCCTGCGCCCGCTCCTGTCCGCCCTGCGCACGGTCGCAGAATCTCTCGGAACGACCTGAAATACCCCGATCTAGGCAAGGCGCCCAAATGCTGATCTTGGGCAGTAATGTGCGTTTATGGGTGGCGTTCCTTACCGCAGGCTGCTCGGCCTGCCAGGGGTCGGGGCGCAGGCCGTGCTCGGGTTCCTGGCGCAGCTCACGCAGCAGGTCGCGCCCGTCGGCATCGTGCTCGTGGTGCAACACGCGAGCGGCTCGATAGCTCTCGCGGGGGTGACGGCGGCGGCGTTCTCCGTCGGGGCGGGCATGGGGCGGCCCGTGCAGGGGCGGATCATGGATCGGCGCGGAGCCCGTCCCGTCCTGGCGGCCACTGCCCTCCTGCACGTGGCGGCGCTGCTGGCGCTGGTCGCCTCCGCCAGGACCGGGTGGCCGTGGTGGCCCATGGTGGTGCTGTCCTGGGTCGCGGGCGTCGGGCTGCCGCCGATCTCCGTCAGCATGCGGATCGAGTGGGGCCGCAGGATGGCCGCCGAGGGGCGTACCACCGCCTACAGCCTCGTCTACCTGGTCCAGGAACTGGCCCTGCTGGTCGGGCCGCTGGTGTTCGGGCTGCTGATCGCGGTGGCCTCGGCCTCGCTGGCTCTCGGCGTGGTCGCGGCGGCGGCCGGGGTCGGCACGCTCGCCTTCGCCAGGGCGCTGCGGGAGGGCCCTGACGCGTCATCGCGGGGGCGAGGGCGCGTCTTCGCCGATCGCCGCATGTTCGTGCTGCTGGCCGTGGTGCTGCTGCTGGGCGCCGTCATCGGGGCGCTCCAGGTGGGCCTGCCCTCGCTGGCCGCCGCCCGTGGCATTCCCGCCGCCACCGGACTGCTGGTGGCGGCGCTGTCCGTGGGCGGCATCGCGGGGGCCGCCGCCTATGGGGCCCGCTCCTGGGGATCGGCCGTTCAGGTGCGGCTGGTGGTGTTGATGCTGGTGCTCGGGCTCGTCCTGGCGCCGCTGGCGCTGATCGGCACGCTGCCGCTGTTCTGGGCGGTTTTGTTCGCCGGTGGGCTGGTGATCAATCCGGTGCTGACCACGGCCTCGCTGCTCGTGGACGAGTACGCGCCAGAGGCACAGGCGGAGGCGTTCGGCTGGGTCTCCACGGCCATCGGGATGGGCGGCGCCGCGGGATCGGCGGTGGCCGGCGTGTTGGGAGAGCGCCTCGGCCCCGCGGGAGCCTTCCTGGCCGCCGCCGCATTCGCCCTGGCGGGGGCGGCACTGGCGACCGCGCTGCTCAGGCGCGCGCCAGGTCGAGGGCCTCGGTGAAACGTCCGTAGGTGTCCAGCTCCGCCTCCACCGGCTCCAGCACGAGCTCATTGCCGACCCGCCCGATGGCCGCGCGCAGGGCCTTGGCCGTACGGCGGGCCCTGCGCCGGCCGCCCGCCCAGGCCGCCAGCCGCGACAACACCGCGATCAGCACACCCGCCAGCGCACCGCCCACCAGCAGCACCGTCGGCCACGGCACGACACCTGCGGTCGGGAGCGGCGGCTGGGGCAGACGCAGATAGTCCATCCCGAACAACCCGCCCAGCCAGAGGGCGCCGGCCACCATGGCGGCGAACACCAGCCACTGCGACAGGTTCACCACCCGCCACCACCGGGGCCGCCTCGTGGCACCGGCCGACGTCGTGGCCACCACCCGATCCACCGCGTCGGCCAGGTCGAGGGCGCGCGACCTGGCCGCCTGCCGCACCGCCACCGCCCACGGCCCGGACAACCCGGCCGCGGCCACCTCACCGACGTCCCTGATCGCCGTCTCGACCTGCGCCCGCTGCACAGCAGAAGCCGCCGGTACGGAGGTGCGCCCGACGATCTCCTTGCCCGCCCGCGCGCCCCTGTCGATGCGCAGCCTGCGCAGCGGATCGGGCCTGAACCGCCTGACCCACCTGGTGACGGGCCATCCGGTGGCGACCACGGCCCGATGCCGATGCCCCTTGGCCACCGCCTCCACGACGATCGGCACCCCGGCCGCCGCGCACAACGCCCCGGTGAGCGCCCGCTCCGCCCCCACCATCCGCCTGCCCTCCGCGGCGTCCAGGTGCTCCGTGGTCTCCAGGTGGTCGGCGGCGGTCGTGATGTCCGCTGACAGGCGGTCCGACCAGGCCCTGCGTTCCGAGACGCGGTCCCCCAGGAGTGCTCGCAGCTCGTCCATGCCCTGCCCCGTACGCGCCGAGACGGCCAGGACGGGGACCCCGGCCAGCCCGTCGTCGTCCAGCAGGCGGCGCAGGTCGAGCAGGCAGCGGTCCACGGCGTGCGCGGGCAGGCGGTCCACCTGGTTGAGCACCACCACCATCACGTCCTGGTGCCCGGCGAGCGGGCGCAGGTAGCGGTCGTGCAGGGCGGCGTCGGCGTACTTCTGCGGATCCACCACCCACACCAGCAGGTCCACCTGCTCCACCAGCCGATCCACCTCCAGCCGGTGGGACAGGCGGATGGAGTCGTGGTCGGGCAGGTCAAGGAGGACTAGCCCGGTCAGGTCGGGCATGGCGACGGAGTGCCGTTTCTGGATGTCCAGCCAGTCCAGCAGCGGGCCCGCGCCGTCGCCGTCCCACAGGGCCGCCTGGGCGGTCGAGGTCGTGGGCCTGGTGACGCCCACGTCCGCCAGGTCGTCCCCCGCCAGCGCGTTGTACAAGGAGGACTTGCCGCTGCCCGTGGCCCCGGCCAGCGCGGCCACGGTGTGGTCGATCGAGAGGGCGCGACGGGCTCCGGCCCGTTCCGCGACCGTACGGGCGCCGGTCACCGCCTCCTCCGGCAGCCGCCCCTCGCCCAGCGTGGCCGCCTCCAGCAACGCGGCCACCCGGGTGTCGAGGGACGGGCCCTCCTTACGGCGCAGCAGCTTCACAGCCTCTCCTCACCACTGTCACGCGTCTCCCCCGGCGGAGGCGGCTCAGCGGTCCGCGACTCTCCCGGAGAGGGCAGCTCAGCCGTCCTCGAGTTCCCCAGGGCGGGTGGCTCGGAGGTTCGCGAGTCCTCCAGGGCGGGTGGCTCGGAGGTTCGCGAGTTCCCCAGGGCGGGTGGCTCAGCGGTCAGGGCGGGCAGCTCGGCCGTGACCGCGGTGGGCAGTTCGTCACGGTGGTCGCGGATGCGCCCGGCCGCCGTACGCAGGACCTCGGCCGTCCCCCTGGGCGGCTCCACCGTCTCCAGCCGGTCCATGAACCGCCCCGACTCCTCCTCCAGCAGCCCGCGCACCCGATCCCGCAGGTCCTCCCTGGCCCGCACGGTCAGCGACCGCACCGCCTGATCCCCGAACACGGCCTCCAGCAACTTCTGCGACAGGACGCTCGTCCCGCCCGCGATGCCCACCTCGATCCCGGTCAGCCCACCGGTGGAGGCGAACACGGCCAGCATGAGCAGCAACCCGGCCCCGTTCACCCCGAACGAGGCCACCCTGGCGGTGGTCCGCCGTTCGGCGCCCTCCTCGCGTACCAGGTCGAGCACGTATTCCTGCCAGCCCCGCACCGCGGCCTCGGCTCGCTTGCCGAGGTCGGCGGAGGCGCGGCCGAGGCGGGCGGCCTCGACGGCGCCGATCCGGTCGAGCAGCCCGGGACCGCCGGGCGCGGCCGACCAGCCCTCCAGTGCCCGCTCGGCGGACCCGTCGGCGGCGCCCCTGATCAGCGCCTCCACACCGCTCTCCAGGGCGTCCCTGAGCTGCGCCTCGGGAACCCGGCCCGTGAAGAAGCCGACGATGCGGTCGCGCAGCCAGCCCACCCGGGTCTCCAGGGAGCGCATGAGGTCGCCGGTGCCGATGAAGTCCTGCCAGCGGGCCAGCACCTCGCCGCGCAACAACGAGCCGTCCCGCATGCCCTCGTCGAAGTCGGCCAGCCCGCCCGCGTACGCGCCCGACACGATGGAGCGCAGCCCGTCGAAGGCGGTCTGCTGGCGTTCGACGGCGGCGGCCAGCGACGGCACCCGGGTGGCCAGGCTGTCGAGCGCGCCCGACAACGTCTGGCGTACGACCCGGGACCGCTCCGCCGCGTCGGCGGCCAGCCCGGTGAGCCACGCGGAGATGGGCTCGACGTAGGCGGCGGGCAGCCGGGCCTTCTCGTCGAGGAGCGCGGCCTCGGGGACGGTGAACAGGCGGGTGCCTTCGAGGCCGTTCTCGGTGAGCAGGCGGGCCAGGTCGCGGGAGACGGGCTCGACGGCCTCCGCGGGCACCCGATCGAGGACGAGGGCCAGCGCCGTGCTGCGTTCGCGGGCCGAGCGCAGGAAGCTCCAGGGCACCTCGTCGGCGTACCGGGCGGCGGTCGTGACGAACAACCACAGGTCGGCCGCGGCCAGGAGCTGGGCGGCGAGCTCCCGGTTGGCGGTCACCACGGAGTCGATGTCGGGCGCGTCGAGCAGTGCCAGGCCCGCCCCCAAGGCGTCGGAGGTGACCACGCGCAGCGCTCCTGGGCCGCCGCCGGTGGAGCGGGAGAGGCCGGGCAGCACGTTCTGGCCCATGAACCAGGTGCGGTCGGCCGCGCTGACCACGAGCGTGGGCACCAGCGTGGTGGGCCGCAACACGCCAGGCTCCGCCACGTCGGCCCCGACCAGCGAGTTGACCAGCGTGGACTTTCCCGCCCCCGTCGATCCGCCGACGACGGCCAGCAGCGGCGCGTCCAGGGCGCGCAGCCGGGGCAGCAGGTAGTCGTCGAGCTGCCCGGTCAGCTCCCGCAGCGCGCGCCTGTCGGCCTCCGCCTCGCCGACGGCCAGCGGGAACAACTCCCGATCCAGCGGCCGCCGCAGCGACTCCAGCCCGCCCAGCAGGTCCATAGGACCAAACTACGGTGGGCCGCGTTCAGCGGTCCATCGCAGGCAGCGGCGTGGCGCGCCTACGGTGGGCCGCGTTCAGCGGTCCACCGCAGGCAGCGGCGCGCCGCGCCTAACTGGCGGGTGGCTCCCGGAGCACGTAACCGACGCTGCGCAGGGTGTGGATGAGTCGTGGCTCGACGTCGTCCACCTTGCGCCTGAGGTAGGACACGTACGACTCCACCACGCCCGCGTCCCCGCCGAAGTCGTAGTTCCACACATGGTCGAGGATCTGCGCCTTCGACAACACCCGCCCGGCGTTGACCATGAAGTAGTGCAGCAGCTTGAACTCGGTCGGCGACAGACGTACCTGCCGCCCGCCGCGCCACACCTCACGCGCCTCCTCGTCCAGCTCCAGGTCGGCCACCTTCAGCTTGCTGGCGGGCGCGACCTCCCCGCGCGTGCGCCGCAGCACCGCCCTGATCCTGGCCTGCACCTCTTCCAGGCTGAACGGCTTGGTCACGTAGTCGTCGCCGACCCGCAGCCCCGTGATCTTGTCCTCGGTGGCCTCGCGGGCGGTCAGGAACAACACGGGAGCGTTGATCCGCTTGGCCACCTCGAACCCGTCCAGGTCGGGCAGCATCACGTCGAGCACCACCAGGTCGGGCGAGGTGCGTACGGCCACCTCGACGGCCTCCTCGCCGTCGGCGGCGGTCAGCACCTCGAACCCGGAGAAGCGCAGGCTGGCGGAGAGGAGATCCCTGATGCTGGGTTCGTCGTCCACCACCATGATCAGCGCCTCGGGTTTCGTCACCTACTCAGAGTGACGCAACGACCTGAGGGTTAGCTGAAGGGTCACTCCAAAGCGAGTGGGAGTTCGACCCGGAAGGTGGAGCCGCCCTCCGGCGAGCTGTCCACGGTGACGGTGCCGTTGTGGGCGTGGACGAGGGCCTGCACGATGGCCAGGCCGAGCCCGCTGCCCCGGTCCTCGCCCGAGCGGCGGCGCGAGCGGGCGGAGTCGGCCCGATAGAAGCGCTCGAAGACGTGCTCGAGCTGTTCGGGGGTGAGGCCGGGCCCGTTGTCGACGACCTCGATGAACAACGTGCCGGTGCCCGCCCCGGCCCGCACGATGATCGGGGAGCCGGGTTCGGTGTGCACGATGGCGTTGGTGACGAGGTTGCTGATGACCTGGCGCAGGCGTACCTCGTCGCCGGAGACGATCAGGGCCGCGCCGCCGACGACGTCCAGCTTGATCAGCCGGTCGGGCGCGATGATCCGCGCGTCCTGTACGGCGTCCGCCGCCAGCGCCAGCATGTCCACCGGCTGCATCCGCAACGGCCGCTGCTGATCCACCCTGGCCAGCAGCAGAAGGTCGTCGACCAGCAGGCTCATCCGGCCCGCGGCCGTCTCCACGCGCTGCATCAGCTCGGCGGGGTCGGCCTGCGGGTTCTGCCTGGCGTACTCGGCGAAGCCGCGGATCGAGGTCAGCGGGGTGCGCAGTTCGTGCGAGGCGTCGCCGACGAACTGGCGCATGCGGTCCTCGGAGCGGCGGGCCGCCGCCTCGGAGGCCGACCTGGCGGCGAACGCGGTCTCGATCTGGGCCAGCATCCCGTTCAGCGACCTGGCCAGGCCGCCCACCTCGGTACGGGGGTCGCCGTCGGGCACCCGGCGCCCCAGCTCGCCGGCGGCGATGGCCTCGGCCGTACGCTCGATCTGGCCGAGGGGCCGCATGCTGTGCCGGACGATCGTGACGCCCGCCACCGCCAGGATGAGCAGGATGCCGCCGCCGCCCAGCAGTTCGATGAGCACCAGCCGGCGGGTGATCGCGTCCACCTCCTCCAGGTCCACCGCGACCACGAGCGTGCGCCACTTGTCCACGCTCTCCAGCACCCGCCACTCGCCGCCGCCGCTGACGGCGGCCGCGGTGTAGGGCTCCTTGCCGGGCGACGGCGACACCACCGGCTTCGGCTTCGTGTCCACGTCCCGGTCGGTCAGCATCGGTACGAAGTCTCCGCGCGACTCCTTGACCAGGGCGATGGCGTCGGACTCGATGAGGATCGGCCGCTCCGCGGTCTCCCTGGCGTTGCGCCAGTCGCTCCTGACCTTCTTCTCCATGCGCGCGCTCAGCAGGTGGAGCTGGCTGTCCACGCGGTTGATGAGGTAGCCGTGCAACACCGAGACGCTCACCAGGCCGATGAAGAACATGGCGAGGCCGAGCAACGCCAGCATCGACGCGATCAGCTTGATCCTCAGCGGCAGGCCGCTCACTAGGGACTCGGTGGCAGGCGCAGGACGTATCCGACGCCCCGCAGAGTGTGGATGAGCCGCGGGCTCCGGTTGTCGATCTTCCGGCGCAACACGGACACGTACGACTCGACGATGCCCACCTCGCCCCGGAAGTCGTAGTCCCACACGTGGTCGAGGATCTGCGGCTTGGACAGGACACGACCGGCGTTCGTCATGAAGTACCGCAGCAGCTTGAACTCGGTCGGCGACAACGCCACGGCGTTGCCCCCGCGCCACACCTCGTGGCTCTCCTCGTCCAGCTCGATGTCGGCGAACGTCAGCCGGGGCGGTGCCGCCTGCGCCTCCCCGCTCGTACGGCGCAGCACGGCGTGGATCCTGGCGACCACCTCCTCCAGGCTGAACGGCTTGGTCACGTAGTCGTCGCCGCCGATCGTGAGCCCGCGGATCTTGTCCTCGGTCTCGTCACGGGCGGTCAGGAACACCACCGGGGTGTGCAGCCCGCCGCCGCGCAACCGCCTGACGATCTCGAAACCGTCCAGGTCAGGCAGCATGACGTCGAGCACCACCAGGTCAGGGCGGTGGCGTTGGACGGCGGAGACGGCGTCCACGCCGCTCTTGGCCGTGGTCACGTCGAAACCCGCGAACCTCAGGCTCGCGGCGAGGAGTTCGAGGATGTTCGGGTCGTCCTCGACTATCAGCAGGCGTGATTCCATCACCTCCAAGGATGCCCTCATCGGACGAGTGCTGGGACAATTCCGGCAATATGCCGGGCAATGGCCAGGCTCGAAGTGGCGGCGGGGGAAGGCGCGTTGCGTACGAGGACGACGTTGCCGTGGATGTCCACCACGAAGTCGTCCACCAGCCGTCCGTCCCGGGCGACGGCTTGGGCGCGTACGCCGCCTGGAGCCCGTTCCAGGTCAGCGGCGGTGAGCTCGGGGACGTAGCGGCGGGCGCCCTTGACGAAGGAGTTCTTGACGAGGGATCCGTAGGTCTCTTTGATCCCGGTACGCCAGTGGGTCCTGGCCATCCGCAGCGTTCCAGGCCAAGAAATAATTTGCCCGAAATTACGGAAATTTCGCCATCTGTAGCCTTCGTACGCCATCGCGAGCACCGCGTTCGGCCCCACCAGCACGCCGCCGTCGATCCGCCGCGTCAGATGCACGCCCAGGAACGGGTAGCGCGGGTCGGGCACCGGATAGATCAGCCCCCTGACCAGATCCCTGGCGGCGCCGCTGAGCGAGTAGTACTCACCCCTGAACGGCACGATCCGCACGTCACCCGGCGCCCCGGCCATCCTGGCCACCGCGTCGGTGCCCAGACCGCCGCACACCACCAGCCGGTCGAAGGCCAGCTTCCGCTTCCCGGCCAGCACCTCCACCTTCCCGGCCCGCTCCCTGATCGCCCTGACCGGGTGCGCGAGCCGTACCGACCCGCCCAGCTCCGCCACGTCCTGCGCCAGGCGGCGCGCGACGGCCGGGAAGTCGCAGATCGCGGTGTACGGCGAATGGACGGCGGCGACGCCGACCGCGTGCGGCTCGATCTCGCGCAACCCGAGCGCGTCCAGCTCCGCGATGCCCGGCACGCCGTTGGCCCGCGCCCGCTCGGCCAGCGCGGCGAGCCCCGCCCGCTCGGCGCGCGTACTGGCCACGACCAGCTTGCCGACCTCGTCGTACGCGAGCCCGTGCGCGGCGCAATACTCCTTGAGCAGCGCCACGCCCTCCCGGCAGAGCCTGGCCTTGAGCGAGCCCGGCGGGTAATAGATCCCCGCGTGCACGACGCCGCTGTTGTGCCCGGTCTGGTGGGCGCCGACGCGCCCCTCCTTCTCCAGCACGGTCACTTCGGCGCCTCTGACAGTGGCCAGCTCGCGTGCCACCGCCAGCCCGACGATGCCCGCGCCCACGACCCCGATCTTCTCCATCACACGTTGATTTTCCGGCCTAACGCCCGTCCCCGCCATATCCGGGCGAATCGAACATGAGTACGATGTTCCCATGTACGTCCCGCCAGAGTGGCCCGCTGAGGTCCGTCCACCCAGCGTGCCGGACTGGGAGACCTCGGCTGTGGCCTGGCTGCTCGACGCGGTGCCGCCGGACTACCGGGCGTACGAGGTGCTCAGGCGACACCCCGTGGCGCTGGCCGCCATGGCGCGCCACCACGTCACGTCGGCCATCGAGGCCGCCCGCGCCGGATACCGGGCGGCGGCGATCGACCTCAAGGGCCACCTGCCGCCGCACGCCATCGAGGCGGTCCTCGACACCTACCGCGAGGAGGGGCCGCGACTGGTACGCCTGTCGCGCTCCATCGAGGTGGTCGAGCGCGCCCTGCGGGGCGACCTGTTCACCGCCACCATGCGGCGCCCCTGATCCGCGTGTACGGCCCGATCCGCGTGTGCGGCCCGATCAGCGTGTACGGCCCGATCAGCGTGTACGGCGTGCCAGGAAGGTGATCACCCCGATCGCCCCCGCTGCAGCGGCGAGCCAGATGAGGATGTCCCTGGCCGACAGCCCGTCACCGCCCACGGGTTCCGCCGCCTCAGGCGTGTCCTCCTCCTGCGCCCTGGCCGGACTCGACGTGGGGGTCGGCGTGGGAGAAGACTGGACGCCGGCCTGGGGAAGCGGCACCCGGTAGACCGGGCTCCGCGGCCCTTCCGAGCCCACGAGCAGCGCCTTCCCGTCGGCCGTGTACGTGATCGACTCCGCCTGCTTCAACTCCGGCATCGTCACCCTGCTGATCGTCTCGCCCGAGGGCCGATAGAGGGTGGCGGAGAAGTAGGTGCGGATCACGTACGACGAGCCGTCGGGGGCGTAGGCGGCGTCCGTGGCCATGATGGGCGCGGCGCCGACCTTGCGCAGGACGTTCGTCCTGTCCGTACGCAGCTTCTTCGGGGCCGCGTAGACCGAGCCCGCGAACTCCTTGGACACGATGTAGAGCCGCCCCGTCTTCGGGTTGATCATGACGCCTTCCGCGTTGCGGGCGCCGTCGGCGTAACGGAACCGGTAACGCGTGGCGGGCAGCGTGGCGTCCCTGAGCGTCTGGGGCTCCATCACCTTGTAGATGGAGATGTTCGGCCACGCGCCGTCCAGGTTGTCGCCGATGTCGGCGAACCAGAGCACGCCCCGGCCCGTCGCCGGGTCCTTGGTCGCGGCCATGGCCTCCCAGTCGCGCGCCTCGGCGCCCCGTACCTGGAAGGTGGCCTGTGTGCGCCCCTCACCGTCCACGGCGTAGAACGTCGGGGCCGCCGCGCTGTCGTTGTGCGTGTAATAGACGCCCTGACGCGTTGGCGACACGGCCAGCCCGCTCGACTCCGTGATCCGCGCGTCCTTGAAGGTGAACAGCTTCTCCGTCCCGTCGTCGTCCACCGCCGCCCAGGCGGGAGCGGCGGGCAGCAAGCACATGGCCGCCATGACGGCGAGCCCCCTGGTCACGAAGTCCCCCACGTCCGCCATCATGCCCCACCCACCCCCGCCGGCCCGCCTCGCACGGCCGAGCGTCCATCAACGACCCGCCCCACACAGCGCGAGCCGCCACCAACAACCCGCCCCACACGGCACGAACCGCCACCAACAACCCGCCCCACACGGGACGAACCGTCGTCAACGACCGGCGTCGGTCGCCGCGCCCGGAGCAGCGCCCGCGTCTGGGGCGGCGCCCGCGTCTGGGGCGGCGTCTGGGGCTGGGGCTGGACCCGTGCCGGGGGCCGCGCCTGGGCTCGGACCTGGGACGATGCCGACCTTGGCGCTGTGGCGCTGGAAGCCGGTGCCCTGGAGCACCACCAGCAGCCCGTTGGCCACCGCCATGGCGGTCCACAGCCCGGTGATCCCCCACGTCCTGGCCACGGGGACGGCGGCCACGACCAGCAGGCCGTACGCGATGGAGAAGTACATCAGGCTGGACGCCGAGCGCTTGAGCGCGGTGAGGCCGGTGCCCTGCACCGCCTGAGCCGCGTCGAGCGTCGACGCCAGCAACATCAACGGCAGCAACCCGAACACGCGCTCCCGCACCGCGCCGTCGTCGCTGAACAACACCAGCAACTTCTCCCCGAACCCGAGCAGCAATCCGGCCGCCACAAGCGTCCCTGTTATGGCAAGCAAAGCCGCCGTCCGGTGAGCCCGCCGCGCCCCCGCCGCATCGGGGGCCCGGGCCACCTCCGGCACCGCGGCCTGCGCGACGGAGAGGGAGGCCAGCATGAGAAAGCCGGTGAGCGTGGTCAGCACCGCGTGGGCGGCGGTGTCGCGCGTGCTGGTGGTGCTCGCGGCGAGGGTCACGACCCCCAGCACGCCAAACTTGATCAGCACGGTCCCCGCCAGCGGAATGCTGACCTTCGCGAGCTGGATGATCTCGCGCGTCCTCGGCCGGCCCTGCCCGATCGGCCGCCCGAGCGCCCTGCGCAGGTTCAGCGCCGCCACGAGCGCCGCCACCACACCCGCCACCACCCAGGCGATGCCCACCCCCATCAGCCCCAGCGGCGGCACCAGCACGGCGGTGAGCCCGCCCAGCAGCACCCCGAACGCCAGGGTCGGCCAGAGCACGTTACGACTGCGCCCGAGCGCGATCAGGATGGTGCTCGCACCACCGGTGGAGGCGAAGACAAGGAGATACACCGCGAGGAAATACGGCAACGCCCCGATCTCGCGCCGCACCTCGGGCGGCACCCCGGCGGCCCCCGCCAGCAACGGCACGCAGAGCAGGGCGAGGGCGCCCACCGTGCCCGTGGCCAGGCTGAGCCAGCGAGCGTCCCGCACGACGGGCACCGCCGCCGCCGGGTCCTCCCTGTACGGCGCGACGAACGGCCCCAGACCGCGCAACGCGCCCTGCACGGCGGTGCTGGCGGGGTTGAGCACCGCGGTCACCACCGCGAAGGCGGCCAGCGTGACCGTGTCATGCTTACCGAGCACCGAGGTGACCACCAGCGAGCCCACCATGCCCGCGATCATGGCGAGGAAGAGCGGCAGCGCGGCTCGGAGCAGGGCGATCACGACGAGCGGAGATATGAGAACGAATCATCCACTTCGTCCAAGATCATGGACCTAGTCTATGGCCTGGAGTGCACTCCAGGTATTTAGGGTTGGACTCATGGACTACGTCAACCTCGGACGCAGCGGTCTCCTGGTGAGCCCGCTCAGCCTCGGCACCATGAACTTCGGCCCGCGCACCTCGGAGGAAGACTCCTTCGCGATCATGGACAGGGCCCACGAACTGGGGCTGAACTTCTTCGACTCGGCGAACGTCTATGGCGGCGTAAAAGGCGAAGGCATCACGGAGCAGATCGTCGGCCGGTGGTTCGCCCAGGGAGGCGGGCGCCGGGAGAAGACGGTCATCGCGACCAAGGTCTACGGCGACATGGGCGACTGGCCCAACGAGCGGCGGTTGTCCGCTCTCAACATCCGCAGGGCCTGCGACGCCTCACTGAAGCGGATGCAGACCGACTACATCGACATCTACCAGGCTCACCACGTCGACAGGGACACCCCGTTCGACGAGTTCTGGGAGGCCATGGAGATCCTGCGACAGCAGGGCAAGATCATCTACGTGGGTTCCTCCAACTTCGCGGGCTGGCACCTCGCCAAGGCCCAGGAGACGGCCGCCAGGCGCAACTTCATGGGCCTGATCAGCGAGCAGACCCACTACAACCTGCTCACGCGCGCGCCGGAGCTCGAAGTGCTGCCCGCGGCCGAGGACTACGGCCTCGGCGTGATCCCGTGGAGCCCGCTGGCCGGCGGCCTGCTCGGCGGTGTGCTGCGCAAGATCGACAAGGGCCGCTCGGCCGCCGAGCACGTGGTCAAGCAGCTCGAAAGGCACCGCGACAAGATCGAGCAGTACGAGAAGTTCTCCGACGAGCTCGGCGAGGACCCGGCGAACGTGGCCCTGGCCTGGCTGCTCAAGCAGCGCGCGGTCGTCGCCCCGATCATCGGCCCGCGCACGCTGGAGCAGCTGGAGGGCAGCCTCCGCGCCCTGGAGATCAACCTGGACGAGGCCGCCCTGGCCCGCCTCGACGAGATCTTCCCCGGCCACCGCACCGCCCCGGAGGACTACGCCTGGTAACAACCGCACGCCCCGCACGCGTCAGGGCGTACTGTCCGGGAGGCGGGAGGCTCGGACGCCTCTGAGCGCCCTGCCCGGGCGGCGGGAGGCTTGGGCGCGTCAGGCGAGCAGGGCGCCGACGATCACGATCAGCAGGAGCAGGCCGAGCACGATGGGCAGCAGCCAGGGGCGAGGACGATCCACGACCTGGAGCCTAGCCCTGCCCGGCGGGTGCCAGCGCCCATTCGGCGAGTGACTCGTACCTCACCTGGGCCCCGGTGTAACTCCGGACGAGCCGGACATGCTCCGCCCGCCACGGCGAGCCGCTGAACCCGGACAGCGACTCGACCAGCGGGCGGAGGTCCGTCTCCGTCTTGGCCCTGGCCAGGGTGAGGTGCGGGTGGAACCGTTTCTCGTCCGTCTCCGCCGCACCGGCCCGGCGAGCGCCGGCTTTGACGGAGTCGGCCAGCCTGATCATGGAGTCACCGGTGACGCCCGCCCAGAAGACGCGCGCCCGGCGTACGGAAGAGAAGGCCCCGAAGCCGTCGAAGGCCAGGTCGAGGGCGGAGTGGCGGCGCACGGCACGGGCCAGGCGCACCTCCAGCTCTGGCAGCACCCGCTCGGGCACCTCACCGAAGAAGCCCAGCGTGATGTGCCAGGTGATCCGGTCGGGCCAGCGCAGCCCCGGCACCTGCCCGACGTACGGGGCGATCGCTCCCGAGACCTCGTCCAGCACCTCCTCGGGCGGCACCACAGCCGCGAACAGCCTCATGCCACCCGATTCTCCCCCAACCCACCCCCGCCCCTCACACCGCCACACGCAGAACGGGCGCCCGCACCCAGGGTGCGAACGCCCGCCCATCACATCGACGACGGCGGTTTATGACTCATGCGACCGCCAGCGCCGCCTTACCCACCCGGGAGCTGATCAGCCGCGTCACGAGCACGGCCATCCCCGTACCGAACAGCACCAGCACGCCGGACAGGACCACCCCCGTCCGGGGCCCGCCCAGCTCGGACAGCCACCCGACCATCGGCGCCCCGAGCGGCGCCCCGCCGGTGAAGACCAGCATGTAGATGCCCATGACCCGTCCCCGCATCTCGGGCGAGGTGGCGATCTGGACGCTGGCGTTGGCGGCCGTGTTGATGGTGATCAGCGCGATCCCGGTCGGGATCAGCATCAGCAGGTAAACGGGATAGACCGGCGCCACCCCGGTGGCGATCTGGAACACCCCGAACCCGATCGCCCCCGCGAACAACACCTTCCGCGACAACCGCACCCGGCGCGCCGCGAGCAGCGCCCCACCGAGCGCGCCGACCGCGAACATGCTGCTGGCCAGCCCGAACGACGACGCCCCTGCCCCGAACACCTCGCGGGCCATGAGCGCGATCGACATCGAGAACGACTGCGAGAACATCGACACGAACGCGATCAGCAGCACGGGCATGAGCAGCTCCTCGCGCTC
Source organism: Nonomuraea insulae (assembly GCF_042656245.1). Lineage (NCBI taxonomy): Bacteria > Bacillati > Actinomycetota > Actinomycetes > Streptosporangiales > Streptosporangiaceae > Nonomuraea > Nonomuraea insulae. The sequence goes on along the minus strand of NZ_JBHSPA010000017.1, from coordinate 27,471 downwards.
GAGCACGTACCGGAGCCCTTCGCGGAGCTGTCCCTTGGCCCTGGGCAGGGGCACGGTGGGGTTCAGCTCGGCCTTGCGCATGAAGACCAGGCTGGAGATCACACCGCCGAAGGTCAGCGCGTTGATCAGGAAGATCGGTCCGGTGCCGCCCAGGACGTAGATCAGCACGCCGGCGAGCGCGGGGCCGACCACGCGGGCCAGGTTGAAGATGGAGCTGTTGAGCGCGATCGCGTTGGTCAGGTCGTTGCGTCCGACCATCTCGACCACGAACGCCTGCCGCGTCGGCACCTCCACGCAGGAGATCATGCCGAGGGTGAACGCCATCACGTACACGTGCCAGACCTGGGCTGAGCCCGTCATCGTGAGCACGCCTATGGTGAGCGCGAGAGCGGCCATGAGCGTCTGGGCGGTGATCAGGATGGGGCGCTTGGGGTAGCGGTCGGCGAGGACGCCGCCGAACATCCCGAACAACAACATCGGCAGGAACTGCAGCGCGGTCGCCGTACCGAGCGCCGCCGCGCTGCCGCCCGCGTGGGCGCCCGTACCCTGGGTCAGGTCGAGCACCAGCCAGTCCTGAGCGGTGCGCTGCAGCCAGGTGCCCACGTTGGAAACGGCACCACCGGCTGCGAACATGCGGTAATTGGGAACCCTGAGTGACCGGAACATCCCGGTCTTGGGTTCCTCAGGCTCTATATCTTGCTGAGCTTCTCCAGGATCGGCGCCGCCTGCCTGAGGATCGACCTCTCCTCCGGAGACAGCTCCTTCAGTCGCTGTGTCAGCCACGCCTCCTTGCGGCGTCGCTCCTCCTTCAGCAACTTCTCTGCGGCCTCGGTCACCGAGACGGTCACCTGGCGCCGATCGGTCGGATGCGGGGTACGGGCGACCAGACCGCGTTCCTCGAGAGCGGCGATCACGCGCGTCATCGAGGGCGGCTGTACCTTCTCTAGCTCGGCCAATTCGCCGGGGGTTATCCCGGAATGCCGATCCACTGCGGCGAGCGTCGCGAACTGGGTGGGAGTCAGCGAGTGGGCTGCCGCCTGTCGTCGTAGGCGTCGGTTCAGCCTTGCGAGTGAAACGCGCAGGGCTGAAGCGAGACCCGCGCCGCTGCGCAGGTCCATCTTGGGCTGGGTGTTGGTTAGCATGAGTCATTACCTTTGCTAACTATACGGCATGTCACGATATTTCCAGACAGAAGGTTCATCTGTTCCCTTGATACCCCGAAGCCGCCCCGGTTGTGCGGAGCGGCTTCGTACGAACAGTACTCAGAGTCCCAGCAACGCTCTGATCGGCCCGATCGCGAAGTAGAGCGCGAACAGGACGGCCACCCCCCACAACAACGGGTGCACCTCCCGGCTCTTGCCGCGCACCACCTTGATCAGCACATAGGTGATGAAGCCGGCGCCGATGCCGTTCGAGATCGAGTACGTGAACGGCATGATCACGACGGTGAGGAACGCCGGGATCGCGATCTCGAAGTCGTTCCACTCGATGTCGCGGATGGCGGTCATCATCATGAAGCCCACCAGGACCAGCGCGGGCGCGGCAGCCTCGTACGGGACGATCTTGACCAGCGGCGCGAAGAACATCGCCACCAGGAACAACAGCCCGGTGACCACGCTGGCCAGGCCCGTGCGGGCGCCCTCGCCGACGCCTGCCGCCGATTCGATGTAGGTGGTGTTCGAGGAGACCGACCCCGCGCCGCCGACCGCCGCGCCGATCGAGTCGACGAGCAGGATCTCCTTGGTACGCGGCAGCGTCCCATCCTCCTGGACGAGGTCTGCCTGGCGTCCGACGCCCACGATCGTGCCCATGGTGTCGAAGAAGTCCGTGATGAGCAGGGTGAACACGAACAACCCAGCCAGCAGCACATCGATGCGGATGAACCCACCGAACGGGTCGAACTCGGTGAAGAGCCTGAGCGGGTTGTGGAAGCCGAAGATCTGGTCGGGCACAGCGGGCTGGTTGAGCTGCCAGCCACCCGGGTTGTCGGCCGAGAAGACGCCCGCCTTGGCGAACAACTCCACGATGATCGCCAGGATCGTGGTCCCGACGATCCCGATGAGGATGGCCCCCTTGACCTTCTTCGCCACCATCGCGGCGGTGGCGAGGAGCCCGATGATGAACACGAAGACCGGCCACGAGGTGAGGCTGCCCCCGATGCCCAGCTCCAGCGGCGTGCCCACCGCCTTGCGCACGAACCCGGCGTCCACGAACCCGATCAGCGCGATGAACAGCCCGATCCCCACGCTGATGGCGGTCTTGAGCTGGGCCGGGATGGCGCGGAAGACCGCCGTTCTGAGCCCGGTCAGCACCAGGACGGCGATGATGACACCTTCGAGGAAGACCAGGCCCATGGCCTCCTCCCAGGTCATCACAGTGGCGATGTTGAAGGTGACGAAGGCGTTCAGGCCCAGCCCGGCCGCCATCGCGAAGGGCACCCTGCCGACCACCCCCATGAGGATGGTCAGCACACCCGCGACGAAGGCCGTGCCGGCGGCCACGAGCGCCACGTTGGGCGTGGTGCCGTCGCCGATGACCTGTCCGGTCACGTCCTTGCCGTTGGCGATGATGATGGGGTTCAGCACAACGATGTAGGCCATGGTGAAGAAGGTGGCCAAGCCTCCCCGTACCTCACGGGAGACCGTTGAGCCTCGTGCGGAGATTGCGAAGAAACGATCTATTGCGTTACGTGTGTCGCTCACGACGCGAACAGTGACAGTCGTGGTGAACTGCGAAAAGAGCCAGTGATGAGATCGAGACCCGATTGGAAGCTAGGCTGGATACGTGGACAAGCAGTGGCATCCTGACCCGGAGCCCATCAAGACCAACGACACCGCCGCCGTGGGCGCCGGCACGGCTCTGTGGGCCGTCGCGCTGGTCGTCCTGCTGATCTTCCGGCCCGCCCCCGAGAACACGTGGTTGATCTGGACCTGCGTGACCGGGATCGGCTTCGGCTTCTTCGGCATGTGGTTCGTACGGAGGCCCGGCAGGAGTTGACATTCGTCATCTTCTACCCTTCGCCGAAGTCATCCGGAAGTGGTGTTTTCGCCCACTACCTCGGCTAATGCCCGCAACGTCATGCTTGTCGGCATGAAGAAGCCCATTGTGCTGCTCCTTCTGGGAGCGATGGTCCTCACCGCCTGCGGCACCCCGGAGGCGGCGCCGGCCACCGATGGGACGGTGGCCTGGAGCAAGTGCACCGACCTGCTCGGCCCTGACGCCAAGCCGATCACCCCCGGCCCCGGCGTCGAATGCGGCAAGATCCAGGTGCCCCTCGACCACGCCAAGCCTGGCGGGGAGAAGATCGACCTCGCGCTCATCCGCGTCAAGGCCACCGGTGATCGCCTCGGCTCGCTCGTCTTCAACTTCGGCGGGCCCGGAGCGTCGGGCGTGGACACCCTGGCCCAGGCCGCCGCCGCGTTCACCAAACTGGGCAGCCGCTACGACCTGGTCAGCTTCGACCCGCGCGGCGTCGACCGCAGCTCCGGCGTCACCTGCGGCGACGGACTCGGCAGGTTCCTCGCCGCCGGCACGGACACCGACCAGGACAAGCTGGCCAAGGAGGTCTCCGCCGCCTGCGAGCGGGACTCCGGCAAGATCCTCCCGTACGTCGGCACCCTCAACGCCGCCAAGGACCTCGACCTGCTCAGGACCGCCCTCGGCGACAAGCAGCTCAACTACTTCGGCTTCTCCTATGGCACCCACCTCGGCGCCGTGTACGCCACCCACTTCCCCAAGAACGTCGGCCGCTTCGTCCTGGACGGCGCCCTCGACCCGACGGCGACGCTCGGGGAACGGGCGGTCACCCAGGCGACGGGCTTCGAGCACGCCTTCCAGGCGTTCGCCAAGGACTGCGTGGCGCAGAGCTGCGAGCTGGGCGCCGACCCGGCCGCCGTCGAGCGCACGGTCGATGACCTGATGGAGAGCCTCAAGACCAAGCCGATCAAGGTGGGTGACCGCGAGCTCACGTACGGCCTGGGCCAGCTCGCCATCATCACTCCCCTGTACGCCAAGCAGACCTGGCCGATGCTGGAGCAGGCGGTCGCCGCCGCGCGCAAGGGCAACGCCACCGTGCTGCTCGCCCTGGCCGACTCCTACACCGGGCGCCGGGCGGACGGGACGTACACGACGATGATGACCAGCCTGATGGCGATCAACTGCATGGACAACGCCGAACGCCCGACCGCCGCGGAAAGCGCCAAGATCAACGAGCGGGTACGGAAGATCTTCCCGATCCTGTCGAGCGACCAGTCCACCGGGGTGTGCGCGCACTGGCCGGTGCCCGGGGACGACACCGCCAAGCGCGTCGACGCCACCGGCTCGGGCCCCATCGTGGTCGTCGGCGGCAAGGGCGACCCGGCCACGCCGTACGAGTGGGCCACCAAGCTCACGGACCAGCTCAAGACGGGCGTCCTGGTCACCTATGAGGGCGAGGGCCATGGCGCCTATCTGACCGGCAACGCCTGCGTCATGCGGACGGTGGAGGCGTACGTCCTGGACGGCAAGCTCCCGGCCAAGGGCACCACCTGCGCCGCCTGACCATCCACCCCGGGAGGCCCAACGGGGGCGCCTCCCCAGCCTGCTGCGGTCGCGGCCGAGCCGGAAAGAACCGACGCCGGTCACACCGCTCACCGCATGAGCGTCCGGGCTCAGTCCTGGCGGCGCGCGGCCGAGCGAGCGCGGAAGGCCGCCGCCTTCGTACGGCTCTGGCAGGTACGGGAGCAGAACTGGCGGGCCGCGTTGCGGGAGGCGTCCACGTACACGCGGTCGCACTGCCTGGCCTGGCAGATGCCGAGCCGCCCTCCGAGGTCGCTGCCGATCGCCAGCGTCAGCCCGGAGGCGAAGCCGGCGCTCCACCCGACGGCGAGGGTGTCGTCGGCACCGTGGAAGTGGACCTGCCAGGGCTCGCCGGGGGCGCGGTTGAGCTGCGGGCGAGCACCCGTGCTGATGACGAGCGCGTTGACGACGGCGGCCGCCTCGTCGTCCCGATGAGCCTCCATCGCCTCGAAGACGCGCCGGACCTTCAGCGCGGTCGCGGCCAGGTACAGGGCCTCTTCCATCGAGACCGTCACACCACCTGGCAGCACGCCGGCGATCGCGGACGGCAGCGCCTCACCCTTCGGCGCCACGTACGGCTTGCCGCCGTCGTCGCCGTCGGTCAGGACGTTCACGAGCGCTGCCGCGGTGTCGAGCAGGATCGCCACGTGACTATCGAACATCACTTGACTAGTCACCCCTAGCGTCTTACGGTCCTACGTGACCGACGTTACCAGTTTCGATAGTCATGAGGTGGTGGAACCGTGCCGCGTACCGTGTGGTGGCTCATTCTCGCGCGGGCGATCAACAGGCTGGGAGCCTTCTCGCTCGGCTTCCTCACCGTATTGATCACCACCGACTTCGGCGCGAGCGCAGTCACCGCCGGCGTGATCTCCGCGGCCTTCGGCGTGGCCACCATCCCTTCCCGCCTCCTGGGCGGCGTCCTGGCCGACCGCTTCGGCCGCCGCCGTACGATCGTCGCGGGCCTGACCGGGTGCGCCCTGGCGCAGGCAGGCGTCGCGGCCTCCGCTTCCGTGGCGATGCTCGCCGTGTTCGCGGTCCTGCTCGGGCTGGTCTTCGAGATCTACGAGCCGCCGTCCCAGGCGATGATCGCCGACGCCGTACGTCCCGCGCAGCAGGCGCAGGCGTTCAGCCTGTTCAACACGGCCCTGGCGGTAGGCGGCATGGGCGCCGGCCTGCTCGCCGCCTCACTGGGACGCTGGGACCTGCGCTGGCTGTTCGTCGCGGACGCCGTGAGCTGCCTGGCCTGCGCGCTCGTGATCCGCCTCATCCTCCCCGCCGACCACCCAACACCCCACCCACCCCCCAAAAACCCAGCTCGGGCGAGCCACCCCGACGATCCGCCATCCGCCCCGCCTAAGACCTCCGCCCCGCACGAGACCGCCATCCCGCACGAGCCCGCCATCCCGCGCGAGACCTCCGCCCCGTATGAACCCTCCGCCCCGCAGGAGTCGGGCACCCCGCGCAAGACCCCCACTCTGCAAGAGACGTCCGCCCTGCAAGAGACGTCCGCCTCGCGTGAGACGCCCACCCCGCGCGAGGTCTCGGCCCCGCGCCACGCCTCCACCCTCCAGGAGCCTCTCCCCCAGGCGGAGACCGTTCCGGTGTCGGCCTGGCGTGATCGCAGGCTGCTCGTGCTCCTGGTCTCCGGCACCTTCTTCGCCCTGATCTACATGCAGGTCATGATGGCGCTGCCACTGGCCCTGGCGAGCCGCGGCCTGCCGCCCGCCGACGCCGGCCTGCTCTCGACCGTCTCAGCCATCGTCATGGTCCTCTGCCAGCCACTCCTGAGACGCACGGCCGCACTCTCCCACCACGCCGCCATGACCTCCGGCTACCTCCTGCTGGCGATCGGCCTGACCGGCTACGCCCTGGCGAACGACCTGCCGGGCCATCTCGCCGCCACGGTGATCTGGAGCGCCGGCGACGTCCTGATGTTCGGACGCAGCTATGCCATGGTCACAGGCATCGCCCCCGAGCACGCCCGGGGACGCTACCTGTCGATCTTCGGCACCTCCTGGGGCTTCGCCACCGTCCTCGCCCCTCTGTGCAGCACCCAACTCCTCGAACGCACCGGACCAGAAGGACTCTGGGGCGGATTGGCCCTGGTATGCCTCCTCCTGGCCGCGGCGCAGTTCGTGATCGTCAAGCCCCTGCTAGCAATAAAACGACAGTGACCCTCAGGACAGATCGGCCTCGGCCAGGAGCAGCGGCACCGCCCCCGGATCCCGCAGCAGCGCGGCCACCGCGAGCCGGTCGTTCCACTGCCCGGTGGCCCACGCCAGCCCCCTGGCCAGCCCGTCGACCCCGGTGCAGTGCACCGCCCCCTCGAAGTACCGCCAAGCGCATTCCACCCCGTCCACCAGCAGCTTCTCGTGCTCCACGTACGTCTCGGGCGTCGTGGGCAACAGGGACCGCACCTCGGCGGGCACCTCACGCCGCACTCCCTCCGAGGTGACGACCCCTGAGGTGAGCTCACCGGCGAGCGGCAGGTCGAGCAGCTCCGACAACGACTCCGCCAGATCGTACGAGGCCAGCACCAACGGCCGATCCGTCACAAGCTGCAACAGGTCGGGCGCCTCCACCACCACGGCATCCTCGGCCGAGGCCACCACGATGGCCCCGCCGAGCACGGCCCGCACCCGGGACGGCGGCGCGACGCGCGAGGGGTCGACGGCGGCCAGCGCGATCCACAGGGCCCGCAACTGCGCCCGATCCACCTCGACGGACTCGTCGGCCAGCAGGTCGAGGAGCTCCTCCGGCCCACCGTGGGAGCCCAGCAACTCCGGCAGCGTCGTACGGACGCCGAGCATCGACAGCGCGCCCTCGTCCAGCCCGGCCGGCGCGTCGGCATAGAGGCCCTGGAGCAGCGGATCCGCCCCGGGCAGCCGCAGCTCAAGCGGCTTGCGCCCGCCCAGCACCGGATGGTTGGCCAGCCACCAGGCCGTGTACGACGGCACCTCCACACCCTCGATCCGCAACGGATGGAGGGCGGCCCGCAGCGGCGGCCTGGTCAGCAACTCCAGCGCGGCCGTCCAGTCGGCCACCAGCTCCAGGTCCCGGACCGCCGAGAACTCGGCCACCAGCGGCGGCACGTCCAAATCCGGCAGCAGGTCGAGCACGTGGTCGAGCCAGTCGGTCTCACGGTCGAGATCGTGGTCGCAGTCGTCGGGGTCGAGCAGCACGTCGGCCTCATGCACGAGGGCGAACCCGTCGAGCACCCCCACCGCCGCCAGCACCCGCGACCCGTAGGTCTCCTCCAGCTCGGACGCGGCCACCCCGAGATGCGTGTCGTCCTGCAGCAGCCCCGCCAGCGCCCCGTCGGCCAGCATGAGCTCCCCGGCCGGATAGAGCTCCCCGTCGGTGCCCCGCAGCGCCAGCTCGGCCAGCCACGGCGCCTCGCCCGGCACCAGCCCCGACGCCGCCACCAGCGACAACACGGCCCGCGCCACCAGCTCGGAATCGGGGCTGTCGAGCGACTCAGCGACGGCGGCCTTGGTCAGCGGATCGTCGAGCACCGTGCGCGGCGTGGCCTCGGCGGCACCCAGCCGCAGCAGCGTCGGATGGGCCGCGTCCGGATGCACGATGCGCAACCCGAGCGGCGTCAGGTCGAGGTCGGCGCCCCCATCGGTCAGGATGAGCGTGCCACGCGGCCCCCGCACCAGCCGCCCGTCGCTCAACGGCACCGGCAGCGCCCCCAGCGACTCGGGGTCGTCGCCGGGCAGCACGTCGTACAACGAACGCCACCACGACGGCTCCCGCGCCTCCACCGCCTCGCCCGAGAGCAGATCGACGATGTCGGACATCTCCACCCGCCGCACCCCGAGCGCGGTCATGGCGGGATGACGCGCGGGCCACCCCGCGGGCAGCAGCCCCGGTACGAAACCCGCGACCGTCTCCAGCAGCGCGGCCGAGGCGGACGCCACGACGGCCGCCTCCCGTCCGGGCACGACCCAGTCGTCACCCTCGGGCTCGGGCGCGGGATGCTCGACCCGCCACTCCGCGTCGGGCTCGTAGACCCGCGCGTCGGCGAACGACGGCGTCTGCACGGCCGGGGCCGGCGCCGACAGGGCAGGCAGCAGCGGCGTGCCGGGCAGGCGCTCCAGCACGGCCCGGCGGATGCGCGCGTCGAGCTCGCCCTTGCCCATCATGGACGGCACGAGGTCGAGGAGCTTGGAGGTGCGCGGCAACTCCCGCAGCAGGCGCACGTAGGCGTCGGCGACCCGCTCCACCAGGAAGTCGGCCAGCGCCCCCTTGGCCACGTGACGCCGGTCGGTGGCCATCGGGAACGACGCGATCAGCAGCGCGGGCAGGTCGATGGGCTCGTCGCTGGGCGTCGGGGCGTGCACCACGGGCGGCACGGAGGCGGGCAGCGGCCCTGGCTCGCCGGTGCCGGTGACGGGCACCGCCCAGCGCAGCGACCAGATGGGGCGGGCGCGCTCCTCGGTGGGCCGGTCGGCGAAGAGCCTGCCGACCTCCTCAGGGGTGAACTCGCCCGACTCGGAGACCACGTGCCAGCCGTCGGCGACGACCGTGCGCGTGCTCCCGTCGAGCTCGATCTCGATGCTCTCCAGCACGGGCAGGCCGAGCAGCAGCGCGGGGCTGGTCTCGGCCAGCATGCCCCGCACCGCCTCCACGGCGGCCTGGTCGCGCAGCGGGAGCCGGACGATCGTGTCGAAGCCCTCGGGGATGTCCAGGAGGGGCGGCTCGTCGAAGGGCAGTCTGAGCAGCGGCACGTGCCCGCCGCGGTCGGTCAGCTCACGGGCCAGCGCGGGGATCTCGGCGACGAGGGCCGCGGTCTCAGTGCGGGACCAGCGAACCGCTCCTGCCCCGCGCGAGCCGATCGAAGGAGCGTCGCAAACCGACACCACCGCCGCGAACCCGACACCGAACCGGCCCGCGGCGCCGGCTTCATCACGTTTGCCGGAGGCACGCAACGTGGACAGGCTCTCCACGCCGGTGGCGTCGAGCGGGGCGCCGGTGTTGGCGGCCGTCAGCACGTCGCCACGCAACGTCAGCCGCAACACCCCTGGCACGCCCGCGCGCAGCGCCGCGTCGGCGGCGTTCTGGGCCAGCTCGACGATCAGCCGATCGCGGTAGCCGCCGAGCGCGAAGTCCTCCTCCGCGTTGGCGTCTTCGCGGAACCGGGCGGGCGAGGCCGTCCACGCGGAGAGGACGGCTGCTCGCATCCGGTCAGTGCCGTAGGTGTCGCTCATCGATCACGATCCTGATTGAGGGTAGGGGGCCACCGTAGGGTAGCGGCCCGCACCGACAGTCAGGTTCAGGAATGGCCGAGCTCTTCCGAGGCGGATTCGTCGACCGAACCCGCCTCCTCCTCCATCAGGTCGTAGTCGAGTTCGTCGAGGATCGGGCTGGCCTGCTCCACGGGCGGCGGCTGCACGGCGGCCTCGGAATGGGCGCCGCAGCCGTGGTCGGCCGCGACGACCTTGCCGTCGTCCGGTGCGTACTCGTTGGCGCAGACCCCGAACGACAGCCGGAGCTCACCCGAGAGCAACCAGTAGAAGCCGCAGGTGGAGCACTGCGCGGGAGCGGCGTGTGCGATCGGCGTGTGCGGCCCGTGCTCGCCCGAATGCCAGCGTCTGGCAGCCTGGTCTCTGCCGATGGCCGAGAGCACACGGGCTCGACCCAGGCCGTACTCGAAAACCATCTGTCTGTCGGTGTCGTCGTCGGTCTCGGTGAAACCCGGCGCGAGCCTGTCGTCGTCGTCCGAGGTCGGCAGCAGATCGCCCACGCCGAGGTCGCCAGGGCGCAGGCGCTCGCTCCACGGCAGCCACTCGGGTGCGAGCAACGCGCCCGAGCCCGGCAGCAGAACGGCCTCGCTGACCGTGACGTTCTTCGCACGCGAGGCACGCGTGACGGTGACGGCCCAGCGCCAGCCGCGATAGGCCCGGTCGAGGCAGGTGAAGTAGTGGGTGACGATCCGGTCGCCTTCGCTCTCGTAACCGAGGTGCTCGCCCGGCTCACCTGGCCATGCGAGTTCCTCGGCCGTGGCGCGGGCCAGATCGACCGCGGCGACACAGGCCTGGTCGGGAGCGGCGACGCGGGCCCTGGTGCGGCTCATCGGGCCGGCTCCGCCGAAAGGTGCTGTTCGCTCACACTTCATTCTCACCCATGCCGGGACCCGCAGGACCCACAACCGGGGATCCACCGCTGAGATCGCCGGTGAATCGGGTAAGACTGGTAGGCGTGGAGGGTGGCTGGGACCGAGCCCGCGACGTCTCCCGGCGGGTGGCGCGTGGCGCCGCCGGCGCCGGGCGCGCTACCGTGCGCGCGAGCAGGGCCACCGCGAGCGGGACCGCGCGGGCGGGCAAAGCCACCGCCAGAGGTGCGCAAAAAGTCGGTAAAGCCACTCGCCGCCTCACCTACGCCAACGGCGCGGGCCGCACCGGGCTCGGCCGGCTGATCGAGCTGTCGGCCGGCAACAGCATCGGCGACGCGTTCGTCACGGTGGCTCTGGCCAGCACGGTGTTCTTCGGTGTGCCCGTCGGCGAGGCGCGCGGCACCGTCGCCCTCTACCTGGTCATCACGATGGTGCCGTTCGCGCTGCTGGCGCCGTTCGTGGGGCCGATACTCGACCGGTTCAGGTCGGGCCGCCGCTACGTGATGGCCGGCACGTTGTTCGGGCGCGGCCTGCTGTGCTTCGCGATGGCCGCGGCGGTGGCTCCCGGCGACCTGCCGACGTTGTTCATCGGGGCGCTGGGCGTGCTGGTGTTGTCGAAGGCGTACAACGTGTCGCGGGCGGCGATCATGCCGAACGTGCTGCCCGCCGACATCACGCTGGTGTCGGCGAACGCGAGGGTGGCGCTGTTCACGCTGGTCGCGGCCGGGGTGGCGGTGCCGGTCGGCGCGGGCCTGACCGCCTGGCTGGGCAGCGCGATGGCGCTGCGCTTCGCGATGGTGGCCTTCATCCTGCTCGGCGTCCTCGCGGTGCGCCTGCCGCGCCACATCGACTCCCCCGACTTCGACGAGGAGGCCGCCCCGCGCTGGCGCACCCTGCTCAAGGTGGGCCCCGCGGTGGCCGAGGCCGTCTGGGCGAACCTGGCCCTCCGCGTCTTCTCCGGCTTCCTGCTGTTCTTCCTGCTGTTCCTGGTCCAGGACGCGGCGGTGCCGTGGCTGGCGGTCAAGGAGCCGTGGGCGCAGGACCCCTTCTTCGACATCCCCAAGACGATCGCGCTGCTCGCGGGCGCGGCCGGGCTGGGCGGCCTCGTGGGCGCCGCGGTCGCGAACTGGACCCGCAACCACGCCCCGCAGCTCATCGTGCTCGTCACGCTGGCGGTGACCGTCGTGACGGCCATCCTCACCGCGATCTTCTTCGGCCTGTGGACGGCGCTGGCGATCGCCCTGGTCACGGCCTTCTCCCAGGAGCTCGGCAAGCTGGCGCTCGACGCGATCGTGCAGCGGGAGATCGGCGAGGAGATACGCTCGTCCACGTTCGGCGTGGTCGAGGCCGTGCTGCAACTCGCCTGGGTGTTCGGCGGCCTGGTCGGGCTGGTGCTCTCACTCACCCAGAGCAGCGTGGCCGGTCTGGTCACGCTGGCGGTCATGCTGACCGCCACCCTCGGCTGGCTCCTGGTCGCCAGACGCAAGCGGGTGCGGGCCGCCAAGGCCAAACTCCGCCGCCGGCGCGCCGAAGCCGCCCAAGACGCCGCAGCCGCCGACCACGCGGACGAGCAGCAACCGCACACGGACACGGACACGCTCGACACCACCCAACCGCTCACCAACCCGAACGGCTGACCCCCCGGGGAGCGGCCAGGTCAGGCGTCGAGGTCGTCGGCGACGGCCCGCAGCACCTGGGCGATCTTCTTGGCGTGCGCCGCATCCGGGTGCTTGCCCCGCTGGTAAGAGGTCGAGACGTCATCCAGCAGCTTGATCAGGTCCTCGACGATGACCACCATCTCGTCCGGCTTCTTCCGCTTGCCCTTGGGCTTGGGCTTGGCCAGCGTCGGCGGCTGCTCCAGGATCCGCACGGACAGCGCCTGCTGGCCCCGACGACCCTCCGCCACGCCGAACTCGACCTTCTGGCCGGGCTTGAGCGGAGCCGCACCTGTGGGCAGCGCGGAGGAATGCACGAAGACCTCACCGCCGTCGTCGCGGGTGAGGAAGCCGAAACCCTTGTCGGCGTCGTACCACTTGACCTTGCCACTCGGCACAGGAGGACCTCGTTCAAACAGTCGAAAAGAAGGATGGATGGATGTAGGTTATGCCCCGCGAAGCGCCAGGGCGACCGGGTAAATGCCGGTAATTACCGGACTTCATCGCGCTCTCGCCAACCGGCGAACCATGCGGTGAATTCGGTCAGGTCGCCCAGCGCCACATCTGCTCCGTGATCACGCAGCTCTCCCACTGTGTAAGGGCCTGTCGCAACTGTCACGCTCACGGCGCCGCCTGCGCGTGCCGCCTCGATGTCCGCGACATGGTCACCAACATAAGCCGCCGCGCCGAAGCGCGCGAGTGCCGATCCCTTGGCCGCTCCGAAAACCGAGCCGACCACTTCGTCGACGTCCAGACCGAGCACTTTGACCGTGCCGATCGCGTCGCGGACGTTCTTGCCCGTCACCACGATCACCCGGCCCCCGGCTAGGCGTACGGCGTCGATGGACTCGTGCGCGCCCGCCATGGCCGTGTGTACCGGAACTCCCATTTCCGGATAAATCTCCCTATAGAGGTCGGCGACCGCGGCGACGTCCTCCGCCGGCAGCCAGTTGGCCAGCTCCGTCTCCAACGGCGGCCCCAGCCGTTCCACGATCGCCGCGCTGTCGAATGGCACGCCCAATCGCGCCGCGAGCTCGTCGTAAGTGGCCGCGATCCCCGCCCGAGTGTCCGCCAAAGTCATGTCCAGGTCGAAACCCACAGAAGTCATCACATGGTGCAGGATGCCAAAGAACCTTCTACCCCGCGTAACGCCCCTTGTTCTGGAAGCATGGGAATGGGAAGAAAGGAATTACTTATCGGAGAGGAGCGGCCGTGACCGACACCCCCCAACCGCCACAGGCCGGAGACCGGCTCGTCGCCTCCTCCGCCTCACCGCGCCCGCATCGCCCGGCCCGCCCCGGCGGACCCGTCGTGACCCCGTGGCAGCGCGTCGTGGGCGCCGTGGCCGCCACGGTGAAGCTGGCCTCCAGGGTCGCCGCGCTGGCCCTGCTGCTGTACGCGATCTTCACGGTGTTCAGGGCCAACCCGGCCAACATCTGGTACCAGTTCGTCGAGACCCTCGCCTCGTGGCTGTCCCTGGGCCTGGCCAACCTCTTCCAGCTCGCCGATCCGCGCTGGACGACCCTGGTCGACTACGGGCTCGCGGCGATCGTGTGGTTGATCATCGGCTCCGCCCTGGCGAGCCTGATCCGGCGCGCCGCCCCCTAACGATTACTCTCCTTACGGAGGTATCAGCATAGATATGAGCAGATCGACCCGTGAGCGGATCATCGATGAGGCCCTGCGGCTGTTCGCGGAGCGGGGCTACTCCGCCACGTCCGTGGCGGAGATCGAGGCCGCCGCAGGGCTCTCGCCCGGCGCCGGAGGGCTCTACAGGCACTTCAAGTCCAAGTACGAGGTGCTGGCCGCGGCCATCAATGAGCACGCCACCCGTACCAGAAGGCAGGTGGCCGAGAGCCTGGCCGAGCTGAGCGCCATGGAGGCGTCGGTGGACCTGGAGGAGCGCCTGTCGCACGTGTGCCGCGCCGGGCTGGCGAAAGTACGCGAGGAGTCCGAGCTGACCCGCGTCTTCTTCCGCGACCTGAGCCAGTTCCCCGAACTGGTCGCCGTCGTACGCGAGGGGCTGCTGCAGCCGATGTTCGACGCCATCGTCACCTGGTTCCAGGCTCAGCCCGAATACCACGACGCCAAGCTCGACTGGACGGGCATCGGGGCCGTGCTCGGCGGCTCGGTGGTGCACTACCGGCTGTTCCAGGAGACCGTGGGCGAGCTGCCGGGGCACGCGGAGAAGGAGCAGTTCGTCACCGCCTGGGTGCGTCTCGCGGTCGGCCTGCTCCCCAGCCCCGCCCCGGTCAGGTGACGTCGAGCAGCCGGTAGGCCAGCCACACGACGCCGACTCCCGTACCGATCATGAACATCGTGCCGCTGACGTCGAAGAACTGCGTGACGAACGCCTGAACTCCGGCCTCCACCCCCACCCGCAGGCCGCCGATGAGCACCCCGCCCACCGAGTAGCCCAGCAGCGGCGCGCCGACACCGAGGATCCTGTCGCGCAGACTCCAGCTGGTGCTGGACAGCACCATCACCGCGCCCACGGCCCACACCACCAGCGGCACCTGGAAGATCGCCAGCGCCGGCAGCTCGAACGGCACCAGCAGCGCCGCCACCACCAGGATCACGATCGCGGCCGTGTCGCGCGGATGTTCCTTGACGATGGTCCTGGCGTCCCTGCCGCCGGTGGCCATCGGGTTCGCGCTGGACATGGCCGCCCTGCGCAGCCCCGCGAACGGCAGCCCGCGGCCCCGCCCCTCCCCTTCGAGCCGCTCCTGCGCGATCTTCCGGTACGCCCGAACGCCCGGCGGCGGCGGGCCGCCGTCGTCCGCGATGGCCGGGAAGTGCAGCGTGGAGCCCGTGGCCCGCTGGGTGTCCGCACCCGCCGCCGGGGCCGCGTCCCGCTTGGTGGCCACGCCCGCGTCGGCCAGCCTGTGGGCCTCGCGCTCGACCAGGGCGACCGGATCGCCGAACCGCGCCAGCACCTTCGCCACCTCGCGCGCGTTCTGGCTGCCGTGCCGCTCGACCTCGATCCTGGCCCGTAGCCGTTTGGCGAAGTCGAGCCGCTGGTCGGCCCTGAGCACGCCGTGGGCGGCGTCGGCCGCCTTCGAGACGTAGTTCAGGACTAGCTGGTCCGCGCGCTCTATCACGTCAAGCAATGCTGCCCCAATCAGGGTGGACATACCATGGCAACGATGGAGTTCACGGAGTGGATCAGGGGGCGCACCGACGAACAGCTACGGGCGCTCGTCTCCGCGCGCCCTGAGTTGATCACTCCGGTGCCCGCGCATCTGGAGGGCCTCGCCTCGCGAGCCGGCAGCCCTTCGGCGATCGGAAGAGTGCTGGACAGGCTCGACCGTTTCACGCTGGCCGTCGTGGAGACGCTGGCGGTGCAGGAGGGGCCGGTGTCGAAGGACGCGCTACGCGGCCTCGTCGGGGCGGCGCTCGTGTGCACCGAACCGCTGGCCGCCGCGGCCGGCGCCGAGCCGGAGCCCGCGCTTTCCACCGCGCTCGGCAGACTGTCAGAGCTGGCCCTGGTGTACGGCTCCGACGACGCCCTGGAGCTGGGCCCCGGGGTGCGCAAGGTGCTCGACGACCCGGCCGGGCTGGGCCCGCGGGCCATGGACGCCTTCCGGCACCACGCGCCCGAGCAGCTCGAAGAGATGGCCGACGACGTCGCCCCCGGCACCAAGGGCTCGGGCAAGGAACGGCTGACGGCCGCTCTGTCCGCGCCGCAGGCGCTCGTCGCGTCCGTCTCGCCGGAGGCCAGGGGCGCGCTCGACCAGCTCGTCTGGGGCCCGCCGACCGGCCGCGTGCCCAACGCCAGACGTGAGGTGCGCATCGGCTCCGCCCGCTCCCCCATCGAGGAGTTGCTCGCCCGCGGCCTGCTGGCGGCCACCGGCGAGGAGAGCGTGACGCTGCCCCGCGAGGTCGGCCTCTACCTGCGCGGCGGCCGGGTGCACCGCGACCTGCTGGCCGTGCCGCCGCCGCTGCAGGGGGCCACGCGGGATCGCGAGCTGGCCGACAGGACGGCGGCCGGGCAGGCGTTCACGTTCGTCAGGTCCGTGGAGGAGCTGTGCGAGCGGTGGAGCGTCGAGCCGCCCGGCGTGCTGCGTACCGGCGGGCTGGGCGTGCGTGACCTGAAACGGACGGCGAGCGAGCTCGACGTGCCCGAGTGGGTCGCGGCGCTGGTGGTCGAGGTCGCGCACGCGGGCGGGTTGATCGCGGCGGGCGGCGGTGTGGACGGCGAGTGGCTGCCGACCTCGGGCTACGACCTGTGGCGGGTCAGGGGCACCGCGGACCGGTGGGTGGCGCTGGCCTCCACCTGGCTGCAGATGGACCGGGTGCCCGGCCTGGTCGGCGACCGGGACGACCGCGACAGGCCGCTCAACGCCCTGCACACCGACCTGCGCCGCTCGTCCGCCCCGGCGATCAGGGCGGCCACGCTGGGCGTGCTGGCGGCGGCTCCTGGGCTCGCGCCCGACCGCGACTCCGTGCTCGAACGGCTGGCGTGGGAGCAGCCGCGCCGGCGGGGGCCGCTGCGTGAGCAGCTCACCGAGTTCGCGTTGCGGGAGGCCGAGCAGGTCGGCGTGACGGGGCTGGGCGTGTTGTCCGCGCACGGGCGGATGCTGATCGAGGGCGGCGGCGCGGCCGAGGTGCTCGCGCCGCTGCTGCCGGAGCCCGTCGATCACGTGCTGCTGCAGGCCGACCTCACCGCCGTCGCGCCCGGGCCGCTCACGAGCGAGCTCAACCGCTGGATGACGCTCACCGCCGACGTCGAGTCGAAGGGCGGGGCGACGGTCTACCGGTTCAGCGAGGGCTCGATCAGGCGCGCGCTCGACGCGGGGCACGGGGGCGAGGAGCTGGTGGCGATGCTGGCCCGCCACTCGGCCACGCCGGTGCCGCAGGCGTTGTCCTACCTGGTGACAGACGTGGCCCGGCGGCACGGGCGCATCAGGGTGGGCACGGCGAGCGCGTACATCAGGTGTGACGATCCCGCGCTGCTCGACCAGATCACCGCCGACCGGCGCTCCGCCGCGCTGCGGTTGCGGCGGCTGGCGCCGACCGTGATCGCCTCCCGCTCGTCGCGGGCGGCGCTGGTCGACTCGTTGCGGGCCATGGGATACTCCCCGGTCGCCGAGTCGCTCGACGGCGACGTGATCATCTCCCAGCTTGAGAGCCGCCGTACCGAGGGGCTGGCGCCGGCCCGTGCCGTGGCCTCGGCCAACGGTGTGGACCCCGAGGTGGCGGTGGCGGCCGTACGCGCGCTGCGGGCCGGCGACGCCGCGCATCTGGCCCGCAGGGAGCCCGTGGACGCCCCGGCAGGGCAGCTTCCGCGCGGGCCCGCCACGGCCACGATCTCGGCCCTCCAGGAGGCCATCAAACAGGGCGTGCGGGTGTGGATCGGCTATCTCGACTCCCAGGGCAACGCGACCTCACGCATCCTGGAGCCGGCCCGGATGGAGGGCGGCTACCTGACGGCGTACGACGAGACCAGGGCGGCCGTGCACCGCTTCGCCCTGCACCGCATCACCGGCGTGGCGGGTCTCTGAGCAGCGGCGCGAGTGACCGGCCCGCCAGCGATCCCACGGGCCCGCCGGCTGCTTCCAGCCGCCGCAACTGACGGACGGAGTCGGCGGGATAGCGGACGGACAGCCCGCCGCCCAGCGCCACGGCCGCCGTCGTCGCCCTGACGTCCGCGGGGTCCGCCGCCCAGCCGAGCACGAGCCTGAGGACCTCGGGGGCGAGGGCGTCGTCGGCGCACATGTACGACAGGACGTTGGCCGCCGCCACCCGCTCCGCCGCGCTCCCCTGCGCCCAGACCTCAAGGAACTCCTCCCGCACCTCCTTCGGCGACAGGCCGGCCAGCAGCGCCACGCCCTGCGCGGCCCGCACCTGAACGGCCGTCCCCTGCTCCGGCAGGGACAGGACCCATTCGCGCAGCGGCTGCCACAACCAGAACCCGTACCGCGTGACCAGCTCGGCCAGCACCCGCGGGCGCTGGTGCGCCGCGCGGAACCCGACGAGCCCGTTCTCGGCGCCGATCAGCGGCCCGGCGACAGGTCGCCGTCCCATCTCATCGCAGAGCCGCTCAAGCCGGGCGAGCTGCTCGTCGAAGGCCGCCTCGTCCAGCCGGTGCGTGAACGCCAGCGCCGCCACGGCCAGCACGTCCCGCATGGGCGGCTTGGTGTCGAACCACCCCGCCACCTCCTCGCCGCCCGGCTCGCCGCCCTCCGCGAAGCGCTCGGCCAGCCGGACGACCTCGGCGGGCGTCGCCAGGGTCGGCGCCAGGCCCCTGGCCGGGCTCACCTCCTCAGGGCTCAGCCCCGGCCGCAGGTCGAACGTGCTCAGGCACAGGTCGAACAGGTCCCCTGGCTCGGGAACGCGCCACTGATGCTCCACCTCGACCGCCGTGGACAGGCCGCCGTTCCTGGTGACGACCAGGTACGAGCCGAGCTCGGCCAGCTTGCGGGCCAGGTTCACCAGCTCGGTGCGGTCGGTGCTGGCCACGATCCAGTCGTGCAGCAGGTAGGCGCGCCCCGGCTCGTAGTCGATCCCGGACAACAACTCGGGCGCCCCCGCGGCCGGGGACAACACGGTGATCGTGCTCTCGGCCAGCGACATGCGCGACAGCAGCGCGATGGCGCCCAGCCGGCGGCCCGTCTCCTCCTCGCCGACGAGGACGAGCAGGTGACGGATGCTCAACCGGCGCACCGCCTCGGGGAAACAGCCCGGCTCCAGGTACGAGCGCAGCAGCGCGTCCGCGTCCCGCCGGCGCAGCTCTCTGGGGATGGGACCGGTCACGGCCCGCACGTGGTCACCGACGGCTATGAGGCTTCCTGTGAGCGTTATGTTGTCGAGATCGATCTCGCCCGCTTCAGGCGTTTCGGTCACGAAGTCACCTCGGGAATTGACGTAGAAAGTTTTCTACATGAAATATCTTCGGCCAACGAAACTCTTCGTTTATACGCAGTGGTTACACGGTGTCACCGTGTGGCTCTGACCTGGCATGTCAACCGACATGGTCAGCCCTCCGCCACTCCCGGTGGACCCTGCGGTCCTTAGATCTCCAACCATTACACGATCTAGGCCAACAAGAAAACACGAATGGCAATAGAGGAAGATTTATACCTATTTACGGGCCACGGGACCACAGTCCACAATGACCAGTCAAGGCGGGTGAGGCTTGACTGGGCCTCCTCACTCGCATCAGGTTGGGCATGTGACCGAGCAAACGCTGGGCCGACTGGCCGAGGAGTCATGGAGCCGTTTCGACGACCACGACTCGATGTTCTACGAAGGCGCCTGGCACCGCAGTCACGCGCTCGCCGAGCGGGCGCGCAGGATGTGCGGCGGGTTCGCCGAGTCGGGGATCCGGCCCGGCGACCGGGTGGCCGTGATGATGGCCAACTCCCCCGAGGTGCCGCTGATCTACCAGGCGCTGTGGGCGGCGGGCGCGGTGGTGACGCCGGTGGTGTTCCTGGTGGGGCCGCGGGAGTTGCGGCACATCCTGCTCGACAGCGGCGCCGCCGCGATCGTCACCTCGCCGGAGCTGGCGGACAACGTACGCGCCGCCGACGTCGACATCCCCGTGTACGTGGACACAGGGGAGCTCGAACGGGCGACCGAGCACGGCCCCGTGCGCAGGGACCCAGGTGACCTGGCCGCCCTCATGTACACCGGCGGCACCACCGGCCGGGCCAAGGGCGTCATGCTGAGCCACGGCGGCCTGTGGCACGTGGCCAAGGACGCCTTCGAGCTGTCCCACCAGGAGGGACGGAACCGCGCGCTCGTGCCCGTACCGCTGTCGCACGCGTACGGGCTGATCATCACGGTCGCCTCGATGCACGCGACCGAGCCGCAGCAGGCGGTGCTGATGCGCTGGTTCGACGCCAAGGACTTCCTGGAGCTGGCCGCGGAGCAGCACGTCCAGTACGGCACCGTCGTGCCCGCCATGATCCAGCTCCTGCTCGCGGAACCGCTCGAATCACACCCCCTGCCCGACCTCGCCTACCTCACCTGCGGCGCGGCGCCACTGGGCCGCGACACGCTGGCGGAGTTCGAGCGCAGGATGCCCGGCACCCAGATCCTCGAGGGCTACGGCCTGACCGAGACCAGCGCGGTCACCACCTTCAACCCGCCGGGGCGGCGCCGGGCCGGCAGCGTCGGCGTGCCGCTGGGCGGCTACTCGATCACCATCCGCGACGGCCAGGGCGAGCCGATGGAGACCGGGGACGTCGGCGAGATCTGCGTCTCCGGGCAGTCGCTGATGCTCGGCTACTGGGGCGAGCACGACCCCGACCCCGAGGGCACGGCGCTGGTGGGCGAGGAGTTGCGTACCGGTGACGTCGGATGCGTGGACGACGACGGCTACCTCTACATCGTGGACAGGAAGAAGGACCTGATCATCCGCGGCGGCTTCAACGTCTTCCCGCGCGACGTCGAGGACGCCCTCAACCTGCACCCCGACGTCGTGATGTCCGGCGTCGTGGGCCGGCCCGACCCCCGCGTCGGCGAGGAGGTCGTGGCGTTCGTGCAGCTCGGGAAGGGCGCAGAGGTGACGGCCGAGGAGCTGATCGAGTGGGCGCGCGACCGGGTGGGGCGGGTGAAGTATCCGCGCGAGGTGCGTTTCGTGGACTCAGTGCCGGTGACGAGCGTGCTCAAGCTCGACAGGAAGGCCCTGCGGAGCAGGCTCCAGGGTTAACCTCACTCTCGGTTAGGGGCACGTCAATTCCGTGATAATTGTTGACGTGTCTGGAGGTGAGCATGAGTCAGGAAGACCCGTCCGGGTATCCGTACCAACCTTATGGCGCACCCTACGGTGAGCAGCCGCCCCCGCAATACGGCTATGGCTACGGCCAGCCGCCCCCACGCAACAACGGACCGAGCGCCAACGCGATCGTCTCGCTGGTGCTCAACCTGATCGCGATCGTCTCTTGCTGCAACTTCCTGGGCATTCCAGGCGCGATCCTGGCCGGCCTGGCCATCAGCAAGGCCCGCACGCAGCCGCAGACTGCGCGCACGATGGTCATCTGGAGCTGGGTCCTGTTCGGCCTGGGCTTCGTGCTGACCCTCGGCATCTTCCTCATCCTGGGGTTCTCCGGCGCCTTCGACGACTGATCAGGCGCTCTCGCGGACTAATACCGGCCTGTCCGTTGTTGGAGAGTCGGAGCGGGGGAGCCGGGATCAGGAGACGATGGTCCTGTTGAGCCAGGCCCCCGTCCGATACCCCACGGAGAAATGCCAGTGAGCGATGGACCGCTGATCGTCCAGTCGGACAAGACGCTGCTGCTCGAGGTCGACCACGAACAGGCCGGTGCCTGCCGTAAGGCGATCGCCCCGTTCGCCGAGCTCGAGCGCGCTCCAGAACACGTCCACACCTACCGCGTCACCCCGCTCGCGCTGTGGAACGCCCGCGCCGCGGGTCACGACGCCGAGCAGGTCATCGACGCGCTCATCGGCTTCAGCCGTTACCCGGTGCCACACGCGCTGCTCGTGGACGTCGCCGAGACGATGGCCCGCTACGGCCGGCTGCGGCTGGAGAAGGACTCGGTCCACGGCCTGGTCCTGACCTCCATCGACCGGGCCGTGCTGGAAGAGGTGCTGCGCTCCAAGAAGATCCAGCCGATGCTGGGCGACCGGCTCGGTCCCGACTCGGTCGTCGTGCATCCGAGCGACCGGGGCAACGTCAAGCAGGCCCTGCTCAAGCTGGGCTGGCCGGCTGAAGACCTGGCCGGCTACGTCGACGGCGAGAAGCACCCGATCACGCTGCTGGAGGACGGCTGGTCGCTGCGCCCCTACCAGCGCGAGGCCGCCGAGGCGTTCTGGAACGGCGGCTCCGGCGTGGTCGTGCTGCCCTGCGGCGCCGGCAAGACCATCGTCGGCGCGGCCGCCATGGCCGAGGCCCAGGCCACGACGCTCATCATGGTCACGAACACGGTCTCGGCCCACCAGTGGAAGACCGAGCTGCTCAAGCGCACGTCGCTCACCGAGGACGAGATCGGCGAATATTCCGGCACCAAGAAGGAGATCCGGCCGGTCACCATCGCCACCTACCAGGTGATGACCACTCGCCGCAAAGGCGTCTACAGCCACCTGGAGCTGTTCGACGCGCGCGACTGGGGCCTGATCGTCTACGACGAGGTGCACCTGCTGCCCGCGCCGATCTTCCGGATGACCGCCGACCTGCAGGCCCGCAGGCGCGTCGGGCTGACCGCGACGCTGGTGCGCGAGGACGGGCGCGAGGGCGACGTCTTCTCGCTGATCGGTCCCAAGCGCTACGACGCGCCCTGGAAGGAGATGGAGAACCAGGGCTGGATCGCGCCGGCCGACTGTGTCGAGGTGCGGGTGACGCTGACGGATGAGGAGCGGCTGGCGTACGCGATGGCCGAGTCCGAGGAGCGTTACCGCTTCTGCGCGACCACGCCGTCCAAGACGCACGTGACCGAGGCTCTCGTCCGCCGTCACCTCGGCGAGCAGGTGCTGGTCATCGGCCAGTACATCGACCAGCTCGACGAGCTCGGCGAGCACCTCAACGCGCCGGTCATCAAGGGCGAGACCAGGGTCAAGGAGCGTGAGCGGCTCTACCAGGCCTTCCGCGACAAGGAGATCCAGGTCCTGGTGGTGTCGAAGGTGGCCAACTTCTCCATCGACCTGCCGGAGGCGGCCATCGCGATCCAGGTGTCGGGCACGTTCGGCTCGCGTCAGGAGGAGGCCCAGCGGCTCGGCCGGGTGCTGCGGCCCAAGGCCGACGGCGGGGGCGCGCGGTTCTACACGGTGGTCAGCAGGGACACGGTCGATCAGGAGTTCGCGGCGCATCGGCAGCGGTTCCTGGCCGAGCAGGGGTACGCGTACCAGATCATCGACGCCGACGACGTGCTCGGCGGGGTGTGACGGTTTGTGATGCCCGGCCGCTCGCGCCGAGCGGCCAGGCATTCAGCGTGGAGTCACGTCCACGAGACTCCGCGGGCCGACGACATTCGAACCACCCCCCTCACCTGCGTACTATCACGCCGCCTGCGACATACCCCCATGATCCGGCAAACGCACCTGATATGCCCGATTTTTTCGGTATTCCCAGGTTGTTGACAGATGCACGGTTCTGTCGGGTCTGTAGCGACTAGCGGGCCAACATCCCGCCGAGGAACAACACGCCCTCCGCGGCGATCCAGGACAACACCCCGGCGCCCAGCAGCCGCCCGAACGCACGCGGGTCGTGCCTGGACCACGGGAGCAACCAGGCTGCCACCGTGCAGCAGGCGGCCAGCGCGGCGAACAGCCCCGACACGGTGGAAACCGTATCAAGGCGCTGCGAGCACGTCGAAGCGACCTCACCGCCCGCGCAGAACGCCTGCAACCCCCACCCCGCGAACACCGACAGCACCCATAGCGCCGCGAGCAGGAAGCTCGCGATCGTGGGAATGATCGGTGAGAAACGCAGCTGGACCCGCGCCATCTCGTATCCCTACCCCGTCCGCCCCCGGTAAATGCTTTGGAGACACGCGGAAGTCGCCGTTAAACTGGTCGATTCGCTGCCTTGACCACCTCCGTTCACCCACCAGGGAGGCACTTTCGCATGCCCACACACCAACTGGCCCCCGACATACCCTCCGACGTGCTCGCCGCCGAACAGGCGCACCTGGCCGACTCCAGGGCCGCGCTCATGGCCATGCGCGTCCACGCCCAATCCCTGTCCTCGGACGCGGCGGGCGACTGGGTGTCGCAGCAGATCCTCCAGTCGCTGCTCGACCAGCGCGTGGCCGCGCTGGCCGACCATCCGGACACGCCGCTGTTCTTCGGCCGCCTCGATCGTGAGGGTGGCGATGATCTTCCTGGAACGATCTACGTCGGCCGCCGCCACGTCCACGACGGCAGCAGCAAGCCGCTGGTCATCGACTGGCGGGCGCCGGTGTCCACCGCGTTCTACCAGGCCAGCCCCACCGACCCGATGGGCGTCGTACGCCGGCGCCGCTTCGGCTACCACGGCGGCGCGCTGACCGCGTTCGAGGACGAACCGCTGGGCGAGGGCGGCGAGATCGGCCCGTCGAAGATCCTCACCGACGAGATCGAACGCCCGCGCACCGGCCCCATGCGCGACATCGTGGCCACCATCCAGCCCGATCAGGACGACATCGTCCGCGCCACCCTGGCCCAGACCGTCTGCGTGCAGGGTGCGCCGGGCACCGGGAAGACCGCCGTCGGCCTGCACAGGGCCGCCTACCTGCTGTTCACCCACCGCGAGCGGCTGGCCAGGTCCGGCGTCATGATCGTCGGCCCGAACCGGGCGTTCCTGTCCTACATCTCCTCGGTGCTGCCCGCGCTCGGCGAGGTCAAGATCGACCAGACCACGGTGGCCGGGCTGCTCGGCGACTACGCGACGCCTGAGGACGCCCTCGTCGGGGCCGTGAAGGGCGACGCCAGGATGGCGGCGGTGCTCGAACGCGCCCTCTGGCTGCACATCGTCAAGCCCTCGGAAGGGCTCATGTACCCGAAGGGCGCCTACCGCTTCCGGGTGGCCGACCACGAGGTACGCGAGATCGTGGCCTCCCTGCGCGGCACCACCCGGTACAACCCCGGCCGGGCCGCGCTGGCGCAACGACTGGCCCACATGGTGCTGGTCAGGATGGAGCAGCGCGGCGAGTCGCCCGACGACCGGGTCCAGGACGCGGTGGCCAGGTCGAAGCCGGTCAAGCAACTCGTGGACGCGGTCTGGCCCAAGCTGACGCCCGAGCAGGTCCTCTTCCGCCTCCTCTCCGACCCGTCCTTCCTGGCCCAAGCCGCCAAATCCGACTTGTCGCCCGAGGAGCAGGAAACGCTGATCTGGCGGAAGCCGTACCGGGGCTGGAAGTCCGCCAAGTGGTCCGCCGCGGACGCCGCGCTCCTCGACGAGCTCCGCGACCTCATGGACCGCACCCCCTCCCTGGGCCACCTCATCGTGGACGAGGCCCAGGACCTCTCCGAGATGCAGCTCAGGGCGCTGGGCCGGCGCTGCCGCAACGGCTCGGCCACCGTGCTCGGCGACCTGGCCCAGGGCACCACACCGTGGTCCACCACCTCGTGGGAGTCGGTGCTCGAACACCTGGGTCAGCGCGAGGGCGAGGTGACGGAGCTGACGCTCGGCTTCCGCGTACCGCGTGAGGTCCTCGACTACGCGGCCCGCCTGCTCCCCCTCATCGCCCCCGACCTGGCCGTCCCGCGCTCGCTGCGCCCCGGCCTCGGCTCCCTCAGGGTCCAGCCGGGCGGCTCGCTCACCCGCGCCGCTGAGGAGGCCCTCGCCAAGGAGGGCTCCATCGGCGTCATCGTCCCCGACGCGCTGGTCGCCGAGGTCTCCCAGTCCCTTGCCGAACTCCCCCACGCCGTGCTCGACCCCGACTCCAGCGAGGACCACCGCCTCCTCGTCGTCCCCGCCACCCTGGCCAAGGGTCTGGAGTACGACCACGTCATCGTCGTCGAACCCGCCGACATCGTCTCGGCCGAGCCCAGGGGCCTGGCCCGGCTGTACGTCGTACTGACCCGGGCGGTGACGTCCCTGACGGTGCTGCACGACAAGGCGCTGCCCGCGGAGCTGGTGGCGCCCTGACGGCGCTGCCCACGAAGCTGATGGCGCTGCTCGTGGAACTGACGGCGCTGCTCGTGGAGCTGGTGGTGTGAGAGGCCGCGGGTGCGGCGCTTCTAGGATGGCTGGACAAGCAATCCAGCTCTCCATCCAGGAGGATGCCGTGCCCGCACCGCTTCCACACGAACACCTGCCGTCGGTCCCCGCGCTCGTGGTCGAGAGCGACGACATCGAGGACGGCGGCACGCTCGCCGACCTCCACGTCTTCAACGACTGGGGCATGACGGGCGCGAACCAGTCCCCGCACCTGCGCTGGTCCGGGGCCCCAGAGGGCACCCGCGGCTACGCCGTCACCTGCTACGACCCCGACGCCCCCACGGGCAGCGGCTTCTGGCACTGGGTCCTGTTCGACCTTCCGTCCTCGGTGACCGAACTCCCCACGGGCGCCGGCACGGCCCCCGACTTCAAGGGCCTGCCCGAGGGCGCCACGCACGCCCGCAACGACTACGGCCTCAAGTCCTACGGCGGCGCCGCCCCGCCTCCCGGCGACCCGCACCGCTACGTCTTCACGGTGCACGCGCTGGGCGTGGACGCACTCGGCGTGGACAGCGACACCAGCCCTGCGGTGGTCGGCTTCAACATCACCGCCAACACCCTGGCCCGCGGCCACATCGTGGCGTACTACGGCGTCTGACCCGGACATATCGAAAGCGCCCCGTCACATCGGACGGGGCGCTTCACGTCGAGGGACGTAGCCGCTGACCACCGGAGTCCGCACCGCCGCAGGAGACGCACGCACCGGGGGCGTCCCCCCGGCGCCGCGACCGGCGAGCCCGGCTCAGTCGGTCAGACCGACCTCACCGCAGGCCGCGAGGTGCGGCAGCACCGCGTCCACGATCGGGACCCCCGTGGTCATGTCGGGCAGGCACAGCTGCCCGTGCAGCGCCCGCAGGATGCCGAGGCCGGTCAGATACTCTTCCTCGGCATGGGCCGGAGCCGCCAGAGCGGCGCCGGTGACCAGGGTCAGAGTGGCGACAGCGAAAATACGCTTGCTGCGGGAAAGCATTCTCTACTCCTTTGTTGAGGCGAGTGTGGCCACCACCCTTCCTCACTTCAAGTAGTGGAGCAATTGCGAAACGTAATGGCAGTCAAACAAAAGTAAGAGCGGCCCGGAAAATCCGGGCCGCTCTTCGTACCAGCGACGAGAAAAGACCTAGAAGTCCATGTCTCCGCCACCCGGCATGGCCGGGGCGGCGGGGGTCTTCTCGGGCTTCTCGGCGATGACGGCCTCGGTGGTGAGGAAGAGCGCCGCGATGGAAGCGGCGTTCTGCAGCGCCGAGCGCGTCACCTTGGCCGGGTCGAGAATGCCGGCCTCGAACATGTTGACGTACTCGCCGGTCGCGGCGTTGAGGCCCTCACCCGGGGTGAGGTTGCGCACCCGCTCGACCACGACGCCGCCCTCAAGGCCGGCGTTGACCGCGATCTGCTTGAGCGGCTCCTCCAGCGCCTTCTTGACGATCGCGGCACCGGTGGCCTCGTCGCCCGTCAGCTCCAGCTTGTCGAACGCCTTGGCGCCGGCCTGCAGCAGCGCCACGCCACCGCCGGGCACGATGCCCTCCTCGACGGCCGCC
>NZ_JBHSPA010000016.1:188105-328609 GCF_042656245.1 Nonomuraea insulae | reverse complement strand
CACCCCGCCCGCCACCCCGCCCGCCACCCCGCCCGCCGCTCCGATCCCCGATCGGACCTCCGACGCCGCCACGCAGGCCGCGCTCGCCCTCTGGTACGCCACCCAGTTCGCCCCCTCCCAGGCCCGCGCCGTCACCGAGCCCTCGGCCGACCGCGTCCGGGCAGCAGTGACGGCCGGGATCGTCAGCCTGCCCGCCCTCCAAGGCGCCCTGGTCGCGCGGGCCGGTGCGCCCCGGATCGGCCTCGCCCTGGCGGCGGCGGTACCGCTGGCCCGCCGCCTGGCCAGAAAGGTGTCCCCGACATGATCCGATTCGGCTACGGCACCAACGGCTTCGCCAACCACCGCCTGAGCGACGCCCTGGACGTCATCGCCGGCCTCGGCTACACCGGCGTGGCCCTCACCCTCGACCACCACCACCTCGACCCGTACGCCGACGGCCTCGGCCAGCGCGTGGCCAAGCTCGCCGACCGCCTGCGCACGCTCGGCCTGGGGGTGGTGATCGAGACCGGCGCCCGCTACCTGCTCGACCCCCGCCGCAAGCACGCCCCCACGCTGCTGGACGACGACCGCGACAAGCGGGTGGACTTCCTGCGCAGGGCCGTGGCGATCGGCGCCGACCTGGGCGCGGAGGCGGTGTCGTTCTGGGCGGGCGTACGTCCGGGCCACGTCGATCCCGCCCTGGCCTGGGAGCGGCTGGTGGACGGCTGTACGCGGCTCCTGGACACCGCGCACGGCCCGCCACTGGGCTTCGAGCCCGAGCCAGGGATGCTCGTCGAGACCATCGACGACTGGCGGACGCTGCGCAGGATGCTCGGCGAGCCGGACGGCTTCGGCCTCACCCTGGACATCGGCCACTGCCGCTGCAACGAGCCCGACCCGGTGCCCGACTGTGTGGCGGCCGTTGCCGAGCACCTGGTCAACGTGCAGATCGACGACATGCGGCGGGGCACGCACGAGCACCTGGAGTTCGGCGAAGGCGAGATCGACTTCCCGCCGGTGCTGCGCGCCCTCGCCGACTCCGGCTATCGCGGCCTGGTCGCCGTCGAACTGCCCCGCCACTCGCACGCCGCCCCGGACGTGGCGGCCCGCTCCCTGTCCTTCCTCCGCCACGCCGAACAAACGTCCGCGCACCGCCCCGAGGCCCTACCCGCGCGCCCACCCGAAGGAGGCCGTACGTGACGTCGCCCGACCTCCTGCGCGCCGCACTCCGCGACACCCCCGGCTGGCCCTGGCTGGACGGCTCCCTCGGGGCCGCCGCCAACCGCCCCGAGACGGCGGCGCGTTCGTTCGCCGCCGCGGGCCGGCGGGCAGGACGGGCCCCGCTTCCCGGCGCGCCCGGCTGGACGGCCGACGAGGCGGCCAGGACGTTGCTGCTGGCCGCGCTCCCGCCCGGCCGCGTCACCACCGAGGCCACCGACCTGTACCACCACGGCGACGCCGACGAGAAACGCGCCGTGCTCAAGGCCCTGCCCCTGCTCCAGATCGGCCCATCGGCCGTGCCCCTTCTGCGCGACGCCATCCGTACCAACGACGCCCGCCTGCTGGCCGCCGCCCTCGGCCCGTACGCCCGCCACCTCGACCAGGCCGCCTGGCGCCAGGCGGTGCTCAAGTGCGTGTTCATGGGCGTGCCCCTGGACATGGTTCACGAACTGGACGAAAGGGCGGACGGGGAGCTGGCCGGCATGCTGGCCGCGTTCCTGGAAGAGCTCACCGCGGCCGGCCGCAGCATGCCCCAGGACGCTTCGGCCCTGCTCCGCCGTCTCACCAGCGAGGAGACCTGATGCGCATCTTCGACCCGCACATCCACATGACGTCGCGTACCACCGACGACTACGCGCGTATGGCCGCCGCCGGGATCGTGGCCGTGGTGGAGCCGGCCTTCTGGCTGGGGCAGCCCCGTACCCATCCGGGTTCGTTCACCGACTACTTCGACTCGCTGATCGGCTGGGAGCCGTACCGGGCCGCCCAGTTCGGCGTGGTCCACCACGCCACGATCGCGCTGAACCCCAAGGAGGCGAACGACCCCCGCTGCCTCCCCGTCCTGGACCTGCTGCCCCGCTACCTGGACAAGGACCGCGTCGTCGCGGTCGGCGAGATCGGGTACGACTCCATGACCCCCGAGGAGGACACCGCCTTCGAACGGCAGCTCGCCCTGGCGATCGAGCACGACCTCCCGGCCCTGGTGCACACCCCGCACCGCGACAAGGCCCGCGGCACCAGGCGCACGCTCGACGTCGTGGCCGCCTCCGGCATCGCGCCCGGCCGGGTCGCGGTCGATCATCTCAACGAGGTGACCGTCGGGCTGGTGAAGGACTCCGGATGCTGGATGGGGTTCTCGATCTACCCCGAGACCAAGATGTCGCCGCCGCGCATGGTGGAGATCCTGCGCGAGCACGGCACCGGCCGCGTGCTGATCAACTCCGCCGCCGACTGGGGCGTCTCCGACCCGCTGCTCACGCTGGCGACCGCCGAGGCGATGCTGGCGTCCGGGTTCAAGGAGGACGACGTGGAGCAGGTGTTGTGGCACAACCCCGTCGAGTTCTACGGCCAGTCGGGCCGCCTCGACCTGAGCGCCGCGGGTCTGATCACGGGGCTGGCCACGGGGCCGACGTTCGCGGGCAGCTCCATCAAGCGCGGCGGCGAGTGATGCGGCTGACCCACCCCTCCGGGACGACCTCGCACCTGAGCTACTGCACCAACGTGCACCCGGCCGAGGACCTGGAGGGCATCATCGGCCAGTTCGACACCTACGCGGTCCCGGTCCGCGACCGCCTCGGCGCGAGCGTGCTGGGGCTCGGGCTCTGGCTGGCCGCGCCCGTGGCCGCCGAACTCGCCGCCGACCCGGCGCTGCGCGGCAGGCTCCGCGACGAGCTGTCCGTACGGGGGCTGGAGGTCGTCACGCTGAACGGCTTCCCCTACCGTTCCTTCCACGACCCGGTGGTCAAACACGCCGTCTACCACCCGGACTGGACGACCAGGGAGCGGCTGTCGTACACGCTGGATCTGGCCCGCATCCTCGCCGACCTGCTCCCCGGCGACGCCGCCCGCGGCTCGGTCTCGACCCTGCCGCTGGCCTGGCGCGACCCCTGGAACGCCGCGATGGCGGGACAGGCCGCCCGCCGCCTGGACGAACTGGCCGCGGGCCTGGCCGCCGTCGAGGCGGAGACCGGCAGGACGGTACGCGTCGGCTTCGAACCCGAGCCCGGCTGCGTCGTCGAGACCACCGCCCAGGCCATCACCCACCTGGCCGGCGCCGACACCGACCGGCTCGGCCTCTGCCTGGACCTGGCGCACCTGGCCTGCGCCTGGGAGGACCCGGCGGGCGCGCTGAAGGCCCTGCGCGCCGCCGGCCTGCCCATCGTCAAGGTCCAGCTCTCGGCCGCCCTGGAGACCGGAGAGCCCGAAGCCCTGCGCGACTACGTGGAACCGCGCTTCCTGCACCAGACCCGCACCGCCGCGGGCCACCGGGCCGACGACCTGGACGAGGCCCTGGAACGCGGCCTGCCGGCCCCATGGCGGGTCCACTACCACGTACCGCTGCACGCCGCCCCCGCCCCACCGCTGACCACCACCATCCCGGTGTTGCGCGAGGCGCTCAAGGAGCTGGCCGGCGGCCCGGAGCCGCTGTGCGACCACTACGACGTCGAGACCTACACCTGGGGCGTGCTGCCGCCCGCGCTGCGGCCCCGTACCACTGAACAGCTCGCCGCCGGCATCGCCGACGAGCTGGACTTCGCCCGCACCGAGCTGCGTGACCTGGGAGTGACGGCATGACCAAGCTGCTGGTCCTGGACGTGGTCGGACTGACCCCGAGGCTGCTGGCGCACATGCCCCGCCTGCGCGCCGTCGCCGCCCAGGGCTTCCAGGCGGGGCTCGGAACCGTCCTGCCCGCCGTCACGTGCACGGCGCAGTCCACGTTCCTGACGGGGCTGCCGCCGTCCGGCCACGGGATCGTGGGCAACGGCTGGTTCTTCCGCGACCTCGGCGAGGTGCTGTTCTGGCGCCAGCACAACGCCCTCGTCGAGGGCGAGAAGCTGTGGCAGGCCGCCCGCCGGGAGCGACCGGGCTTCACGGTCGCTAACGTCTGCTGGTGGTACGCCATGGGCGCCGACGTCGACTGGACCATCACCCCCCGCCCGATCTACCGCGCCGACGGCCGCAAGGACCCCGACTGTTACACCCACCCGCCCGAGCTGCACGACGAGCTGGACCCGTTCCCCCTGTTCAGCTACTGGGGACCGGGCGCCGGCATCGCCTCCTCGGCCTGGATCAGCCGCGCCACCGAGCACGTCATGGCCACCCGCGACCCCGACCTCACCCTCGCCTACCTCCCGCACCTCGACTACGACCTGCAGCGTTACGGCCCCTCCGACCAGCGGTGCGCGACAGCCGCGGCGGAGCTCGACACCGTGCTGACACCCCTGCTGGACGCGGCGGGGGACAGGACCGTGGTGGTCCTGTCCGAGTACGGCATCACCGACGTCTCCCGCCCCGTCGACGTCAACCGCCTCCTGCGCGGCGAGAACCTGCTGAGCGTCCACACCCAGGACGGCATGGAGTACCTGGACCCGTGGACGTCGAAGGCGTTCGCCGTCGCCGACCACCAGATCGCCCACGTCTACGTCCGCGACCCCGCCGACGTGCCCGCCGTGGCCAAGCTGTGCGCCTCGATCGAGGGCGTCGCCGCCGTGCTCGACCAGGAAGGCAAGGCGGCCCACGGCCTGGACCACGCCCGCTCGGGCGACCTGGTCCTGCTCGCGGACCCCGACGCCTGGTTCACCTACTACTACTGGCTCGACGACGCCCGCGCCCCCGACTTCGCCCGCCTGGTCGAGATCCACCGCAAGCCCGGCTACGACCCGGCCGAGCTGTTCTTCGACCCGGCCGAGCCGGCCGCGGCCAAGCGCCGGGCCGGGGTGGCGCTGCTGCGCAAGAAGCTCGGCCTGCGCTACCTCATGAACGTCGTCGGACTCGACGCGGGCGCCCGCGCCGTACGCGGCTCCCACGGGCTGCTCCCCGCCGACCCCGCCGACGCGCCCGTCCTGCTCTGCTCCGACCCGTCCGCGGCCCGGGAACGGTACGAGGCCGTGCAGGTCAAGGAGCTGCTGCTGCGACTGGCGGCACGGTGACCCGCCCGCGTCACCGGGAACCGCCGTCGGTTCCCTGGCGGGCGATTCCGATGACGTGCGGGACGTGCCAGCGGGTGTAGCGGCCGAGCCGGTCGATCACGAATCCGGCCCGTTCGATGGCGGCGACCACGTCGCGGGCGGGATGACAACCCCGCACACGCGGGCCCACACCGGGGTGAGCGCCATCTCGGCCAGCGCCACGGCCGGGTTGGCGGAGCGCTGGTGCTCGTGGAAGCGCAGCTCGCCGCCGGCCACCAGGCGGGCCGCCGCGCGCAGGAAAGGGTCGGGCTCCACCAGGACGATCTCTTCGCAGGCGGCGGGGTAGCAGGTCAGCTTGACGCCGTCGCCCGCGCCGACCTCCAGCACCCGTCCCGACAGGCCCGCTATCAACTCCCGCCGCTGCGCGGTCACCACGCCGCCGCAGCGCACCGGGTGCGGGTGGTGGAACTGCTCCATCCCCCAGCCCACACCCGCCCTCGCATCGGGGGGAATGCCGGGCTGCGGAACGTGAACGACCATGGCTCCTCCTGAGGGACGACACCCCCAGCTTGCGGCGCCGGCCCGGACGGAGGGGGCATCCCTACGCGATTCCTACGGCGATCCTCACGCCTTCTTGACGGGGGTGAAGTACGGGAAGAAGTTCAGGCCGTCCGGCACCTCCAGCAGCTTGCGGACCAGCCTGCCGTCGAACGCCACGACCTGGACCTCGCTGAGGGTGGCGCTGTTGTCCAGCTCCCAGCAGTAGAGGTGCGACTCGTCGTACCAGCCGAGCACCTTGTCGCAGTCGGAGGAGAACGCGCGGACCCGCTTGCCGGTGGCGGTGTCCCAGAGACAGTGGCCCCCGCCGTCGCCTGGGCAGTCGGTGACGAACGTCCTGCCGGAGGGAGAGAACATGTCGGTGGTGCCGGACGAGAGCGAGCCGACTCCCGGCACGTCGCGTACGCGCCCGCCGGAGGCGTCGAAGAAACGCAGCCCCTCGTTCTTGCCGTAGACGGCGATCACGCCCGTCTCCGTGCCGTCCCAGGCGAAGTTGGAGCCCTGGACCGACGCGTCGGCCACGTCGACCACGCTGACCTTGGCCCTGTTCACGTCCACGACGGCGAAACCCGTGGTGACCCAGTCGTCCTTGACCTTTTCCGAGACGTTGAGCAGGATCCTGGAGCCGTCCTTCGACCAGGAGCGGATGGTGCTGATGAGCGGCTTGCGTACCGTCTTGACCCGGAAGCTGGCCCCCGCCACCCTGTCGGTGATCAGCACCGAGTCGTGGCCGTCCGAGGTGTACTGCTGCGGGCGTCCCGCCAGATAACGGCCGTCGGGGGAGACCCGCGACTCCCAGTTGCGCGGGTACCGGTCGAACGGGCCGTGCGACGACTGCCGGGCGTAGTCGGCGTCGTCGCCGAGCTTCTTGTCGGTGATCTCGTACGCGGTCAGCGCGATCGGATCCTTCGGCTGCTCGAAGAGCGTGATCGCCCCGCCGGGGAGCGTACTCGTCACAGGGGCCGTGAGCGGCGCGGCCCCGGCCGTCTCTCTGGAAGCTCTGGCCGTCTCCCGGGAAGCCGCGTCCGGCGCGGCACCGGTCGTCTCCCGGGGAGTCGCGCCCGATGCGGCCCCGGTCGTCTCCAGGGGAGCAGCGTCGGAGGTTCGCCGGGAAGCCGTGTCCGAGCCGATCCCCGGCACCGCCGTCACGGCCCAGACCAGCGCGACCACCAGCACGACCGTGGCAGCGGCCGCGACACCGGTGGCGACCGGCCCCATCCTCCCGCGTACGCCCGTGGGCGCGGCCTGTCTGGCCCCCCACTCGAGCAGGCTCGCATCGGGCACCGAATGCCCGAGCAACCGCTTGATCACCTGCTCGGCCGTCGGCCGCTCGGCCGGATCCTTCGACAGGCACCGCTGCACCACGTCCCGCAACGGCCCGTCGAGCCGCCCCAGATCGGGCGGCCCCTTCAACACCCGGCTCATCACCGGCCGCAGCGCGTCGTTGCCGAACGGCGCCCGCCCGCACGACGCGTACACCATCGTCCCCGCCCACGAGAACAGATCCGCCGCCGGCCCCACCGCCTCCCCGAGGATGTGCTCGGGAGACATGTACGCGGGCGTCCCCACCGGCGTGTCACTGAACGTCGAGGTGGCCGCGAGCGCACGGGCGATGCCGAAGTCGATCACACGAGGCCCGTCCGCGCCGACGATGACGTTGGCCGGCTTGAAATCCCGGTGCACGATCCCGCCCTGGTGGATCGCGGCCAGCGCGGTGGCGGTCCCGATGGCCAGCCGATCCAGCGCCGACCCGGTACGCGGGC
This sequence comes from Nonomuraea insulae, assembly GCF_042656245.1. NCBI lineage: Bacteria > Bacillati > Actinomycetota > Actinomycetes > Streptosporangiales > Streptosporangiaceae > Nonomuraea > Nonomuraea insulae. Next base: position 321,180 of record NZ_JBHSPA010000016.1, on the reverse strand, counting down.
CGTCCCGCATCACCATCGCCTGCAGGGAAGGCCCGTCGACGAACTCGCTCACGATGTACGGCCGGCCCTGCTCGACCCCCGTGCCGATCACCGCCGCCGTACAGAACGGCGCCACCTGCCGGGCGACCTCCGCCTCCCGCAGGAACCGCCCGATGCTCACGGCATCGTCCGACTGGTCGCGCCGCAACCATTTGACGGCCACCCGCGTACCCGCCGGATCCGCCGCCAGATAGACGACACCCTGCCCGCCCTCGCCGAGCCGGCCGAGCAACTCAAGCCCTCCCAGCCTCGGCGGGTCACCGGGCCTGAGCGGTGAGTATGAGGTCATGGTGGAAGTTCCGGCCTCAAGGAGTGCTGCTGGGTTCTCGTCCATCTCGCCTCCCCGGAGGAGCCGCCCTTGCGTACGGCAACCTAACCCCACCCCTCCGGGACCGGTCCCGCCCTCCACCACGGTGGCAACGAGCCCCCAGAGCCACATCCGGGGCTCCGGGGAAACTGCAAGGCCTTCCACAAGGGGGCGCTCGCGCCACGGGATTCCAGTCAGCGCCTCCCAAGGGGGCGCGCCTCCCTTTCGAACCCCCGACAACCCCGCTCGCTCGCGCTCGCCGAAGCACCGACCCGGGCCCTGGTTCCACGGTGGGTCGGGGGACCCGTTACGTCCACGGGAGCGGTCGCTAGTGCCCTGCGCCTGAAATTCGACGGATAACTCAGTACTGCTTTGGCCGGGAAGTTCGCCGGCTTGGCGGGCCGGTCCTTCCAAGAACCGGTTCGGTGAGAGTCCGCGCAGGGCTCGTACGTGCTCGACCAGGCGTTGTCGTACCCCCGGTGTAGCGTCCAGTCCAAGGTCAGGTTCATGATCTGCGGTTGACGGAGGTGCGGGGATGACGAGCACGACAAGCGAGCCCGTGGTGATGGTGTCCCGGCGCATCAGGGCCCGGCGGGGGACATCGCCCGGATCCCGGCCGACCCCGGACGCCTCCACACCCGGCGCGCCATATGAGGCCACCGGTGGATCTTCCACCTGGTCACGCACGGAGCCGGGGCGACGGTCGTGACCGAGATCTTCGACGGTTCGCGCATGCCGGAGGACAAACGCGCTGAAGTGGTCAGCGCGCGCCTGGTGGCAGAGGCAAATGGCGAGCACCCTGGAACGCCTCGCCCAACTGCGCGCCGCCCGGTGAACGCCGAACTCGACGCACTCAAGGGGGCCCTGGACCGCCAGCGCGAGCACGTCGTCGGGATCCTCGAAGGGCTCTCGGAGGAGGATCTGCGGCGGCCGGTGCTGCCCAGCGGCTGGAGCTGCCTGGGGTTGCTGCGCCACCTCACCCTGGATGTCGAACGCTTCTGGTTCCTCGGGGTGATCGCGGGCGAGCCGGATATGGCCGGACAGCTCACAGCGGGCGCGGAGGCGCACTGGTATGTACCCGAGGGGATGAGTGCCGAGGAGGTGTTCGCCGACTACCGGGCGGCCATCGCGCGGGCGGACGCCGTGCTCGCCGCCGCCACGCCCGAACAGGAGCCTGCCGCCTGGCCCGTGGAGATCTGGCCGGCCTGGCGGCTGCCTGACGTGCGGCACATCTTGATCCACGTGCTCACCGAAATCGCCTGCCACAGTGGTCACCTGGACGCGGTGCGTGAACTGATCGACGGCACGACCTGGCTCGGCGGTAACCCCTACGTCGGCTAATGCCGTGACCGGAAACGATCACCGGGGTCGGGTGAGAATTCCGCGCTGCGGATGCGGGCGCGTTCGAGGCGTTGGGCGGCCAGTACGTCGGGGCGGCGGGCGGTCGCAGGACTAGTCAACGGACAAGTGGCCGAACGCGCCGCGCCAGGTTGCGTACCACTGACGAAACCACGGGTGAGACTGCGCCAGCGGAACAATGGAACCGACCGTCTCCCGGTAGTACGCACGGCGTTTCTCCGGCCGGGGATGGCTGTCCAGGCGTTGCACGTTGCTCAGCCGGTCCGCCAGCTTGACCACGAGCGCATCAGCCGGCGCATCCCGCAGCCGAGCCAGATACGCCGCCCGCACCTCCTCGCGCGACTCGCCCTCAGCCGCCGCAGGCTTGGTCACCCACTCCACCAGAACGGTGACACGGTCGCCGAAGTGATTCCGCACCTCATCCAGCGAGCAGTCGGTGTCTTCGACCACGTCGTGCAGGACCGCCGCTCGCAGCATGTCGATGTCGGTCGTGTTCACCGCCTCAGCCAGAACGGTCACGACCTCAAGCAGGTGCTGCATGTACGGCTCACCGGCGGGTCGCCTCTGGTCGGCATGCCGAAGTGCCGCGAAGTCGACCGCTTTGTCCAGCAAAACCAGGTCCTGCTCGGAAATGCGGTTCGTCAACCGCCCGCGCAGGGCCGGCCAACCGTCCTTCGCCTCGAACGTCTGAAGCGCCATAGCCACGCCGTCCCCCTCCCCGTTCACTTACCTGCAGCTCCAGCGGCGAGGACGTCGCCGCTGAAACACACACGATAACGAGACCAACCCAAGCCGCAGACTCTCCGGCCGCACGACCACCGAACACATCGGACTTGATCGCTAATACGCCCACCGGCCGAGCGCGCGGGCGGAACCCTCGCATCGTCCGAGGATCCCGCCCGGCACGAAGGCTTGTCAGTGATGGTGGCCGTTCCGGCCGAGGGTCTCCACGGGGGTCGCGCCGGGGCGGGTCCACTGCGGCACGGGGCGGCTGGTCGGGCCCCAGGTGGCGGTCCCCTCCGCGTCCGAGCGCCAGGACCAGCACGCGTGGCGCCCCTCGGGCCAGCCCTCGGGCTTGTCCTCCCACGCCTCGCCGCGGCCATAGGGCGTCATGTCGAGCAGGACCATGGAGCCGCTGACCCGCTCGGTGCCGCGGGCCGTCGTGGAGTAGGTGAGGAACACGCGGTCGCCGTCGCGCAGGAAGCAGGTGAGGGCCCCCATTTCTCCGCCGACGGGCTCCTCCACGTCGCGCACCGAGTACCAGGGATGGGTGTAGCCCATGAACTCGACGAAGGAGGCCACCTCGTCCCACCGGCCCGTGGTCACGATGGCGAACGAGACGTCGCGGGCGTTGAGGTAGATGGCGTCCTTCAGGTGCCAGGCCACGAGGGTGCAGCCCTCGCACTGGCCCTGGTGCGGCGCGCCGTCGTGCCACATGTGCTTGTAGATGACGAGCTCGTCGCGGCCCTGGAACAGGTCCAGGAACGGGACAGGGCCGTCAGGTCCGACGATCTCGACCGTCCCGTCGAACTCCACCATCGGCAGCCGGCGGCGGGCCGCGGCGATGGCGTCGCCCTCGCGGGTGTGAGCCTTCTCCCGGACCATCAGCTCGTCACGGGCGGCCTGCCAGGTGGCCAGGTCGGCGATGGGCGGGCGGCCGGGCCGCGTGGCGGTCGGGTCACTCGGTGTGGTGGTCATGGTGTCCTCCGTGGTGTTCTCGTGCCGGGCACCGTCATGAGACGCCCCATGACGGTCATCAGAACAGACTCGCGACCCGGCGGGAACTCATCGCGTGCGTTCCTCAGCCGAGCCGGCACCGGCCACGTCGAGCTGACGAGGTAACAGACCCGATCCGATTCGATGACACCTGCTCAGCGCTGCATCCCGGGTAGAGACACAGCGCATCTTCTCCCAGCCGAACGGCCTTCGGCTATCCGGGCAACGCGAGGTCCAGGCCCAGCCACTGAGCCAGCCCCTCGATCTCACGATTCACCTCGGCGACCATCTCCGCGCCGAGGTCCGCGTCCCAGTGGATCGCGTCGACCCGCAACACCCCGCCCTTCCGATCGGCGGTGGCATCGAGCTTCCCCACCAGCCGATCCCCGTAGAGGATCGGCAACGCGAAATATCCCCATCGCCGCTGAGCGACGGGTTTGTACATCTCCAGCTGATACTCGAACTCGAACAACTCGGCCAGGCGCTTGCGATCGTGGACCAGCCGGTCGAACGGCGACAGCAGCGCCGCGCGCCCCTCAAAGGCCCCGCCCAGGTACGCGGGATCGACCCGCCACGTGCCCTTGACCCCTTCCACCACGGCCGGTTCACCGGCTTCGCTCACGTGCATCGGCTCCACCGGGGACTCCGGGGCCACGGCGCGGGCGATGCCCAGGGCGCGCAGGCGCCGCTCGGCGCGTACGCGAGCCGCCTCCACCGCGGGCACCACCGGGTCGGCGGGATAGACCCGCTCCGCCAGATCCCACAGCCGCTGGCGGCCCTTGCGCCCGGCCACCGCGACCTCGCCGCGCAGCAGCATGAACTCCAGCAGCCGGGTGACGTTGCGGTTGTTGGTCCACCCCGTCGAGGCCCAGGGCACGGCGCACGTGTCGGGCAACTCCCGTGACGGCACCGGCCCTGAGCGGTCGAGCCGGTCGAGGATGGTCCGGCGGCACGCGTCGTTGGCCCGCACCCAGTCGCGCTCGCGCTTCTGCCCGCCACGCAGGTCGCCGCGCCCGGGCCAGTCGGCCATGTCGGCGCGGTAGAGCGCGATGTCCTCACTGGGCCTGATGATCGCCCGCAGCTCGATCAGCGTCCGCTTCTCCAGGGCGCTGTCCAGCATGCCCGGCGAGTAGGCCATCCCGAGCCTGCTCCACGCCACCAGATCCGCGCTGGGCGCGACGGCGGCGATCGGGTCGAGCTGGAGCAGCGTCAGCCTCCGCACCGTGTCGAGCAGGTCGGCCGGGCGCGAACGGTCCAGCCGCTGAGCACGGACGGCGATGCGGCGGGCGTCGGCGCGGGAAAGCTCGTGGACGTTCACGGCCCCGAGACTAACTCCCGCCACCGACAGAACCCGCGCCTCCAACCCGCCCCGGAAGCCAAGCCCTCAGCACGGATCCTCAGGCTGCCCGAGCCCCTGGACCCGGAAGCCAAGCCCTCAGCACGGATCCTCAGGCTGCCCGAGCCCCTGGACCCGGAAGCCAAGCCCTCAGCACGGATCCTCAGGCTGCCCGAGCCCCTGGAGGGGAGGAGCGCGCCCCCTTCGACCACGGCGAGTTCGCCGCCGCCCTGCAGGACGCACCCCGGTCAACGCCTGCCAGGGCTGACCGGGGGAGTGCGGTCCTTCCACGGCATGGCCCGCTCCAGGTGCGCGGCCACCTGGAACAGCAGATCCTCGCGCCCATAGGCCGCCACGAGCTGCACCCCGATCGGCAGCCCGTCGTCGCCGTGTCCCAGCGGCAGGCTGATCGCCGGCTGACCGGTGAGGTTGAACACCTGCGTGAACGGCACGTAGGCGGTCAGCGACTCCAGCCAGCTCGTCAGGGTGTGCCCGGGATCGTCGTAGCGGAGGGTGCCGTGCGGCGCCGGAGGATGGCCCATCGTGGGCGTGATGAGCAGGTCGTACTCGGTGAGGAACGCCGCCGCCGACCTGGTCACCCGGTTCTGGGCGTCGAAGCCGGCCAGCATGTCCAGCGCGCTGTACTCCCTGGCCGTCTTCAGCAACTGCCGGGAGACGGCCTCCATCCGGGACTCGTCGGGCTGCCGGGGCGCCAGCAGCAACGTGGAGGCGATCGCGACGCTTTCGAGCACCAGGGCCCGCATGACGGCGTCCCAGTCGATGGCCGGGCTCGCCTGGCTGACGTGGTGTCCCGCCTCCTCCAGCACCCGCGCGGCCCTGACAGCCGTCTCGGCCACCCGGGCGTCGACCGCCGTGCCCGACCAGGCCTCGGTGGTCACCGCCACCCGCAGCCGGCCGGGTTCCGTGCCGAGTTCGGCGGCGTACGGGCGGTGCGGCGGCGGCGCGGTGTACTTGTCGCCCACCCCGGGGCCCTGGACCGCGTCCAGGAGATGGGCGGCGTCGCGAACCGTGCGCGTCAGCACGAACTCGTAGGCCATGCCGAGCATCGGCTCGCCCATGTCGGGCCCGGAGGTGACGCGGCCCCTGCTCGGCTTGAGCCCGACCAGCCCGCAGCAGGCGGCCGGGATGCGGATGGAGCCGGCCCCGTCGCTGGCGTGCGCCACGGGCACGGCCCCGGCGGCGACCAGGGCGGCGGCGCCGCCGCTCGATCCGCCCACGCCCCGCTCCAGGTTCCACGGGTTGCGGGTGGGCCCGTAGCGGAGGGACTCGGTGGAGAAGCTGACGCACATCTCCGGGGACGTGGTCAGGCCCAGCGTGACCAGGCCGGCGGCGCGGAAGCGCGTCATCAGGTCGGTGTCGCGCCGGGCGAGGATGCCCGGCAGGGCCCGGCTGCCCAGGGTGAACGGCACCCCTTCGGCCACCGGCCCGTGATCCTTGATCAGGAACGGCACCCCGGCGAAGGGACCGTCGGCGGAGTGGGCGAGCGCCGGGGAGAACACCGGCAGGGCCAGCCCGTTCACCTGCTCGTCGGCCAGCGCCAGGGCTTCGCGGGCGGCGGCCTCGACCTCGGCGGCCGTCACCTCGCCCGCCTTGATCAGGTCGCGGATGCCGACGGCGTCGTAGGTGATGTAGTCATGGATGTCCATGGAAAGTCCTCTTCAGAGCGAACACATCGATCACAGGTCGGCCGGAGCACCGACGGCGAGCAGCTCGAATCAGGGGGCCGGTGGCCCCCGTCAGTGATCGAGGTGTTCCTACGCTCGGGACATCACCGCCATGCTGACAGCGAGCGGCCGGGCGCGTCCACCGATTTACCGCGGGAGGCGCAGCACGAACCTGGCGCCCCGCGGCGAGTCCTCGATGTCCAGGCTGCCCCGGTGGGCCTCGGCGATCGCGCGTGAGATGGCCAGGCCGAGCCCGCTGCCCTTGGGGTCGCGCCGCTGCGCGTCGTCCAGGCGGACGAAGGGCTCGAAGACCCGCTCCCGGTTCTCGGGGGCGACGCCGTCGCCGTCGTCGAGCACGGTGACCACGGCCTGCCCCTCCGGCCGCTCCAGGCTGACCTCGACACCGGTACGCGCGTGCCGCTGGGCGTTGACGAGGAGGTTCGTCAGCACCTCGGCGAGCTGGACGCGGTTGCCCGCGACCATGACGTCGTCCTCGACACGCACCCGCGTCAGGGGCACCGTCCTGTGGCGGGCCACCTCCTCCTTGACCAGGACGCTCAGGTTCACCTCCTGGCGGCAGGGCTGGGAGGCGGCCTTCACACGGGCGAGCAGGAGCATCTCCTCGATGATCGTCTGGAAGTGTTCGACGTCGGTCAGCGCCTCCCGGATCGTGGCGCGGGGGTCGGTCTCCGGGTACAGCAGGGATTCCTCCAGCCGGGTGCGCAGGCCGGTCAGCGGCGTACGCAGCTCGTGGGAGACCATCGAGGAGAAGCGCCGCTGGTGCTCGACCGCCTCCTGCAGGCGCGACAGTGTCTGGTTCGCGGTGGCGGCGAGCAGCGCGATCGCGTCCCGGCCGGGCGGGGCCGGCACCCGCAGGCCCAGGTCGGTCACCGTGATCTCGGCGATCCTGGCGCGCATCTCCGCCACCGGGCGGAGCATCCTGCGGGTCAGGTACGCGGCCAGGCACGTCAGCAGGGCGGTGCCCACCAGCACCCCGGCGGCCAGGCCCAGCTCCAGATGGCGCGTGCCGAGGATGGCCGGCTGGACCCTGCCCGCGTACACGACGTGGGAGGCGCCGCCCCACAACAGCTGCTCCTCCTGCGGCGACGGCTTGGCGGCGGTGAACATCACGCACTCGCCCGCCGCGCATCGTGTGCCGTGCTGGATCCGGTCGTCGGAGGGGGGCCACAACGTGCTGATCGGCGGCCGTCCCGCGGCGGCGCGGCTGGCCTCCACCACCCGGCCCGCGGAGTCCACGAGCTGGAAGAGATCGACGTCCGAGGTCACGACGGGCAGCGCGTCCGCCGTCCCCATGGACCCGATCCAGTCGGTGGCCGCCCGCTGCGTGCTCTGGTACACCTCCTGCTGGACCTTGTCGCGTACCAGCACGTCCGCGGCGACGGCGAGGACCGTGAGCCCGGCGAGCGACAGCAGGGCGGTGGCCAGAATGAGACGCGTCTGGACCGAAAGCCGACTGAGACGCAGACGCATCGCCACCTCCCGAGGAGATGATCCCCGCAATGGGTTCACGGGCCATCAAAGCCTGCGCAAGGACTGCATTGCGGTCGCTTGCCGGGATCTTCCCTCGCGCGCGGAGGAGATCGATAAGGTTCGTGGATGTGAAGCGCGATCGGCCCGCTCGCCACCTCCTGGGAGCCACCGCGGGTGTGGCCGCCCTCGTGCCCGTCTACTACCTCACCGAAGCCGCCGCCAGAGCCCTGCGCAGCGGCAACGCCGCGTTCGGCCCCGCGCCCGCCGGGCTGGGCTACCTGGCGGCGGTGGCCGTCATCGTCACCCTGCTCACCGCCTGGCCCGCCGCCGCGCTCGGCTGCGGCGTGCCGCTCGCCGCCGCGGGCCTGCTGTTCGCCCTGAACCTGGACGCCGCCATCGCGATGGCCGGCACGCTGCCGTGGGCCAGGGCGGGCGGGCTGCCGTGGTCCTGGCCGGACGGCCCGCCGTGGGCGGAGATGGGCGAGCCGCCCGGCACCCTGGCCGGCATGAGCGGCCTGTACGCGCTCATCGGCGCCCTTCTGGTGCTCTCGGCGCTGATCCCGGGCCGGCTGAGATCTATCCTGGACAGGTGAGCGGGCGGGATCCGGATCGGCGCAGGGCGCTGCTCGACGCGGCCGACCGGGTCATCATGCGGGACGGCCCCGAGGCGTCGATGGCGGCCATCGCCGCCGAGGCGGGCATCACCAAACCCATCCTCTACCGCCACTTCGGCGACAAACACGGCCTCTACCAGGCGCTGGCCGACCGGCACGTGCGCACGGTCATCGCCCAGGTGCGGCCCGAGTTCACCAGGGCCGGGGCAGGTCTGCGCGACAGGGCCAGGGCCGCCATCGGCGTCTACCTCGACCTGGTCTCGGCCAACCTCAACCTCTACCGGTTCCTGTTCCACCGGGCCGGCGCCGAGGACAGCAGGGTCCGCTCCCACATGACGTCCCTGGTGCGCGGACTGGGGGAGGAGCTCGGCGGGGTGCTGGCCGTCGAGCGGGTGGTGCCCGACCCGGTGCGGGCGCAGGTGCTCGGGCACGCCTTCGTCGGCATGGCGCAGACGACCGGCGACTGGTGGCTGGACCATCCGGAGGTGGACCGCGTCCAGGTGGTGGAGGGGCTGGTGGACGTGGTCGCCGCCGCGGTCGCGCCGCGCACGGAGCGGGGGCGGCTCACCCGCAGGGGCGCGAGAGCCTCCCACGGCGCCGCGCGGTGATCACGACTCCTCCCGCAGCAGCCGCAGCAGGTCCCACTCGTTCTCGCACACCCGCCGCCCGATCGCGGCCAGCTCCACCGACCGTGCGCCGCCGCGCAGGTGCCGCATGGTCTGCATGACGCAGATGACACCCCACTTGAGCACGCCGAACGTCTCCCACCACCGCAGCGCGTCCCGGTCCACCGGCTGCCCGCCGGCCTCCTCGTAGGCGTCCACGAGCTCGTGGTAGGCGCCGAACCCGCCCACCGGCAGCGACGAGCCGAACCGCCACGCCTTCACGCACAACCACCCCAGGTCCTCCAGGGGGTCACCGGCGTGGGCCAGCTCCCAGTCCAGCACCGCCCTGATCCCCTCGGGCCCGACGATGAGGTTGCCGTTGCGGAAGTCGCCGTGCACGACCGTGAGCCGCCGGCCGCGCGGGCGGGTGGCGGCCAGCCGCCGCAGCGCCAGCTCGAACACCGGGTGCGGCTCGCCGAGCCGGTCCAGCACGTCCCGCCAGGCCGGCAGCGGATCCTGCCGCTCCCCGTGCGGCAGGGCCGTCAGCGGCATCCGGTGGATGGCGGCCAGCGCCAGCCCGCACTGACGGGTCAGCCGGGGCCGGGCCGCCGCGTAGGCGTCGTCGCGCAGGATCTTGCGCGGGATCGTCTCGCCGGGGACGCGGGTCATGAGGATGTACGACTCCCCGCAGGCGATGATCCGCGGCACCGGCACGCCCGCCCCCGCCGCGGCCCGCATGAGCGTCGCCTCGGCGGTCAGCCCGGCCCCGGTGGTGAACGCGGTCTCCAGAGCCGCGCCGGGGGAGTCGAGCCGCGCGATCAGCTCGTGCCGGCCCCCGTCCTGGGTGACCACGTCGAGGGCCCACGTCTCCCTGGAGGCCCCGCCGGGCAGCCGGGTGCTGGACGCGATCGCCGCGCCGGCCCCGAACGCATCACGGGCGATCGCGTGCAGGTCGGTCATCGAAGGCCGAACTCCCAGGTGCCGCCCGCCGCGTACACGCCCAGGATCCGCCGCCCCACCGAGTCGATGTGCACCTCGTCGGGCCCGTCGTAGATCCGCCCGGCCCGCGCGTGCCGGTACATCCGCTCCAGCGGCGTGTCCGGGGTCAGCCCGGCGGCGCCGTACACCTGGATGGCCCGGTCGATCACGTTGTGCAACATGCGCGCGCCCACCACCTTGATCGCCCCGATCTCCACCCGCGCCTGCGAGCCCGCGTCGATCGTCTCGGCGGCCCGCAGCGTGAGCAGCCGGGCGGACTGGATCTCGGTGTAGGAGTCGAAGACGTGCTGCCGCATGAGCTGCTTGGCGGCCAGCGGCTCACCGAACGCGCGGCGTTCGTGCAGCCTGCGGCACATCAGGTCGAAGGCCCGCTGCGCCTGCCCCAGCCACCGCATGCAGTGGAAGATCCGCCCCGGCCCGAGCCGCTTCTGCGCGATGACGAACCCCTGCCCGCGCTCCCCGAGCAGGTTGGCGGCCGGCACGCGCACGTCCTCGTAACGCACCTCGCAGTGCGCCCCGTCGAGCCCCAGCACCGGCGTCTCGCGCACGATCCGGTAACCGGGCGTGTCCGTCGGCACCAGGATCATGGAGAAGGCCAGGTGCGGCGGCGCGTCCTGCTCGGTCCTGCACATCACGGTCGTGTACGCCGCCCGCGAGGCCCCGGTCGTGAACCACTTGTGCCCGTTGATCACCCATTCGTCACCGTCGAGCACGGCGGCGGTGGTGATCTGGGTGGGATCGCTGCTGGACACCGCCGGCTCGGTCATCGCGAAGCTCGGCGAGATGTCGCCGCGCACCAGCGGCTCCAGGTAACGCTCCCGCTGCCCGGGGGAGGCGTGCTCGTGCAACATCAGCGAGTCCTGGAGCGTGTAGGTGCCCAGCGCGAGCTGCCCGTACTCGCTGCGCCCCTGCACCTCGTTGACATAGACGTAGTCGAGGAACGGCAGCCCGCCGCCGCCCAGCTCGCGTGGATGGCCGAGCGCCCACAGGCCCTCCTTCCTGGCCTGCGCGCGCAACTCCTCCAGCGCCGCGCCGGCCTGCGGGCCGCCCGCGTGCAGCACCGGTTCGGCGGGTTCGACCCGCTCGGTCATGAACGCGTGCACGGCGTCGCGCACCGGCCGGACGCTGTCGGGGACCGCGAAGCTCATGAAACGATCCCATCCCGAAACCCGGGCGCCGGTCAACGGCTTCAGGGCAGCCAGCTCACCCGGCCGTGCAGGAAGGCGTACCCGACGAAGGCCACGGAGTCGATGAGCGTGTGCGCCACCACCAGCGGCATCGCGCGCCCCCACCGCTGGTACATCCGCCCGAACACCAGCCCCATCACCACGTTCCCCGCGAACCCCCCGAACCCCTGATACAGGTGGTAGGACCCGCGGAGCAACGACGAGACCACCAGGGCCTTCCCCGGCCCCCACCCGGCCTGCTGGAGCCGGTGCAGCAGATACCCGGAGACCAGCACCTCCTCCAGCAGCCCGTTCTGCGCGGCCGCCAGCAGCAGCACCGGCACCTGCCACCACACCCCGGGCAGTTGCCCCGGCACGACGGTCAGGTTCACCCCCAGTGCCCACACCGCGAGATAGAAGGCCAGCCCGGACCCCCCGATCACGGCCGCCAGCACCGCCCCGCGCGCCAGATCGCCCCCGGGCCTGCGGAAGTCCGCCCCGATCGTCCGCAACGACTCCCCAGAGCGCACCATCAGGTACGCCACCAGCCCCACCGGCGCCACCGCGATCGCGATCTGGACGAGCTGCAACGTCAGGTCCAGCCACGGCCGCCCCGGAGCCATCGACCCGACGAGCACCGCCTGCTGGCCTTTGAGCTCGCGCGGCGCGGTGAGCGCCCCGATCAGCCGCACGAACGCCACCAGGGCGCTGGCGCCGAGCGAGACCGACATCACGACGAGGATCTCGGCCCGGATGAGCTTCGGCCCGAGCACGGGGGCAGGCGCGAGGAGGGACTGTGTGTGCATGTGCGCAGAATAGTCCGCACATGATCGGACCCCAATAAAGGGGACATCCGGCAACCGCCTTGGGGACCGGCTGCCGCTCTGCTAAGCAGGTGCTGTGACGCGTATCGACTCCCCGGTCGACTCACCGGCCGACCCGCACGACGTCCCCACCGTGGCCGAGCTCGTCGCCGCCGTGCGCGACTTCCTCCAGACCGACGTGCTCCCGGCCGTCGAGGGCCGCACCCGCTACCACACCCGGGTCGCCATCAACGTGCTCGCCATGGTGGTGCGGCAGATCGAGCTCGGCCCCGGCCAGGCGGAGGAGCACGCCGCCCGGCTGGCCGCGCTGGGCGTGGCGGGCGACGCCGAGCTGGCCGCCGCCATCCGCGAGGGCCGCGTCGCCGACGACTCGGCCCTCATCACGGCTCTGGAGCAGTCCGTACGCGCGAAGCTGGCGGTCGCCAACCCCGCCTACCTCACGGAATGACGCGGCCCGCCTCCGGGGAGAAGGGAGGCGGGCCGAGAAGGGGAGGTCAGTGGGAGCCGCTGAGGTCCAGGTCCTTGACCTTCGGGTCGCCCCGGTCGGCGAAGTAGTCGTCCCGCGAGGTCGCGTCCTGCCCGTCGGCCACCTTGGCGGCCCGCAGGATCCACGTCACCACGACCGCCACCACCAGGTTGACGATCACCGCCAGGAACCCGACGTAGATGGTCATCTTGGTGTCGAAGCCCAGGTTCGCCAGCGGAAACGCCGAGCCGCCGAAGTGCAGCTTGCCGTTGGCCGGGTTGGGGATGAGGTAGAGCATCCACAGGCCCGCCGCCAGGCCGGCCGCCCAGCCCGCGATCAGGCCGCCCTTGTGGAACCAGCGCGTGTAGAGGCCGAGCGCCACCGACGGCAGCGTCTGCAGGATGATCACGCCGCCGATGAGCTGCAGGTCGATGGAGAACTGCGGGTCGAGCAGCAGGATGCACAGCACCGCGCCCACCTTGACCACCAGCGACACCAGCTTGGAGACGTTGGCCTCCTGGGCGTCGGTGGCGTCCTTGTTGAGGTATTCGCGGTAGATGTTGCGGGTGAACAGGTTCGCCGCCGCGATCGACATGATCGCCGCGGGGACCAGCGCGCCGATGCCGATGGCCGCGTAGGCCACACCGGTGAACCAGTCGGGGAACATCTGGTCGAACAACATCGGCACGATCGTGTTCGTGTCGGCCTTGCCACCGGCCACGACCGGCTTGGTGCCCGCGGCGATCGCCATGAAGCCGAGCAGCGCGATCAGGCCGAGCACGAGGCTGTAGGCGGGCAGCGCCGACATGTTGCGCTTGATGACGTTGCGGCTCTTGGAGGCCAGCACACCGGTGAGGCTGTGCGGGTAGAGGAACAGCGCCAGCGCCGAGCCGAAGGCCAGGGTCACGTACTGGAGCTGGTTGGCCGGTCCCAGCAGGTAACCGTCGCCCGGGGCCGGGGTGGCGTCGAACTTGGCCTTGGCCGCGTCGAAGATCGAGTCCCAGCCGCCCAGCTTGGCCGGGATGTAGATGACGGCCGCCAGGATCACGATGTAGATCAGCGCGTCCTTCACGAACGCGATGAGCGCGGGGGCGCGCAGGCCGGACTGGTAGGTATAGGCGGCCAGGATCGCGAACGCGATGATGATCGGCAGGTGCCCGGTGATGCCCATCGACTTGAGCACCGCCTCGATGCCGACGAGCTGCAGCGCGATGTAGGGCATCGTGGCGATGAGCCCGGTGATCGCGATGACCAGCGCCAGCGTCGGCGACCCGAACCGGGCCCTGACGAAGTCGGCCGGCGTGACGAACCCGTGCACGTGCGACACCGACCACATCCGGGCCAGCACCAGGAACACCATGGGATAGACCACGATGGTGTACGGCAGCGCGTAGAAGCCGAGCGCCCCGGAGCTGAACACGAGCGCGGGCACCGCCACGAAGGTGTAGGCGGTGTACAGGTCGCCGCCGACCAGGAACCAGGTGACCCACGAGCCGAAGCTGCGCCCGCCCAGGCCCCACTCGTTGAGGCTGGCCAGGTCGGTGGGCCTGCGCCAGCGGGCGGCGACGAAGCCCATGCCGCTGACCAGCACGAACAGCACGATGAAGACGACCAGTTCGGTCGTGTGCCCGCTCACTTGGTCATCCTGTAGACGATGGTGGTGGTGACGACGCCGATCACGACGAAGGCGAGCTGCAGCCAGTAGAAGAGCGGAAAGCCCAGCAGGCGCGGCTCGTCGGCGTTGAACAGGAACGTCAGCAGTGGCAGCACGATCGGCACGATCAACAGCCAGTTCCAGGGGCTGCGGTCGGTGCGTGGCTGCCCGGGTTCCCCGGTAGTCATCGACCCTCCGATGAATGGATCAGGAGCCGGTTGTCACCGGTCCCTGACGTGTAGTCAATGGAGGGAGATTAGCTTTACGGGGGTATTAAACCCAATGTCGGGCGTGTTACGGTTTGGCCTAAATGTCGAGACGAAATCTCGCCATGTGAGACGCCGCAACGAACGTATCCGTCGCACCTTAGCCACGGGCCCGTGGTGAACGGGATCGCCGATCGGCGAATGGTCGATTACTCGCGCTGAGCGGTCAGGTCGGCGGCGATGTCGCGGGCGCCGTATCCCTCGGGCGCCGGCACCTCCACGATCGGATCGGGCCGGTCGTCGAACTCCAGGCGCAGGGCCCGCGCCATGGTCGCGTGCATCTCGTACAGGCACGTCACGTACGTCAGCTCCAGGATCTGCTCGTCGGGCAGATGCCGCTTGAGCACGGCGAACACCTCGTCGTGCACCCGCCCGCCGTCCAGCACCAGCGCGTCGGCGTAGGCCAGCACGGCCCGCTCCAGCTCGTCGAACAGCTCGCTGACCGGCCAGTGCGCGATCGCCCGCACCTTCTCCTCGCTCACGCCGAGCGCACGCAGCTGCTTGCAGTGCTGGGAGAAGACGAACTGGCTCTGCCGCGCCCATCCCGCCCTGGTCTGGCCCAGTTCGCGCAGCACCGGGTCCAGCGTGGTCTCCCGGTAGACCTGGAAGCCCTTGACGCAGTGCCGGAAGATCTTCGGGTCGAGCGCGAAGACCGTCCACCAGTCGCCGGGCGAGCCGGTCGCGGTGCCCTGCCTGCCGGGGGAGAACAGGCGGTCGTGGAAGGAGGCGACCACCGGGTCGGTCATCTCCTCGCGCGGCACCTGGCGCAGCCGCGGCATCACACGGTCCGCTCGGCCGCGGTCTTCGGCTCGTGCCTGACGTCGCCCGGCTGCCCGATCTCACGCGTCCAGGCGGCGAACTCGACCAGCACGCCGTCGGGGTCCTTGAAGTAGATGGAGCGGACGAACACGCCGTCGTGCATCTTCGGCGCCACCCCGAACTCGCTGTCGTCGTGGTTGAGCAGCACCCCCACGTCGATGCCCTTGGCGACGAGCCGGTCGCGGTAGTCCTCGATCTTCTCCGGCGGCACGTCGAAGGCGATGTGGTTCATCGAGCCGACGGCCGAGAGCAGTTCGCCCCGGTCGGGCAGGTTCTTCGGCGCCGACACCCCGGGCACGGCGTCGGGCGCGTCGGGGAACCAGAAGAAGGCCAGCGCGTCGCCGCCCCCGCAGTCGAAGAAGAAGTGCTGCCCCCAGCCCATGGGCAGCTCGATGGTCTTGATCAGCGGCATGCCCAGCACGCCGGAGTAGAAGTCGACCGTCTGCTTCATGTCCGAGCAGACCAGCGCGAGGTGGTTGACGCCGCGGAGCTCGAATTCGCTGTTCATAGTAACTCCGTACTTATCACAGGGGTTCTCAGAAAAACA
The DNA here is from genome assembly GCF_042656245.1 of Nonomuraea insulae. Taxonomy (NCBI): domain Bacteria; kingdom Bacillati; phylum Actinomycetota; class Actinomycetes; order Streptosporangiales; family Streptosporangiaceae; genus Nonomuraea; species Nonomuraea insulae. Next base: position 305,287 of record NZ_JBHSPA010000016.1, on the reverse strand, counting down.
TGACATACCGTGTCGGCTTTTCGGGGCACGATCGCCCTCATGATTGCTTTGGTGGCGGGTGCGACCCGCGGAACCGGCCGGGGGATCGCGGTGGCCCTCGGCGCGGCCGGCGCGACGGTCTACTGCGCGGGCAGGAGCACGCGAGAGCGGCGCTCGGAGATGAACCGGCCGGAGACCATCGAGGAGAGCGCGGAGCTGGTCACCGCGGCCGGCGGCACGGGCATCCCCGTCGCGTGCGACTTCCTGGACCCGGCCCAGGTCGAGGTGCTGGCCGGGCGGGTGGAGCGGGAGCAGGGGCGGCTCGACGTGCTGGTCAACGACGTGTGGGGCGGCGACGGCCTCTGGGAGTGGGACACGCCGGTCTGGAAACACGACGTGGACAACGGGTTCCGGCTGCTCAGGCTCGCGATCGACACGCACATCCTCAGCGCCAGGCACCTGATGCCGCTGCTGATCAAGGAGAAGGGCGGCCTGGCGGTGGAGGTCACCGACGGCACCTGGTCGTTCAACGAGACCCGCTACCGGGAGAACGTCTACTACGACCTGGCCAAGATGTCGGTCAACCGCCTGGCCTTCGCCTGGTCGAACGAGCTGCGCCCGTACGAGGGCACGGGCGTGGCCGTGACGCCGGGCTTCCTGCGCTCGGAGGCGATGCTCGACAACTTCGGCGTCACCGAGGACAACTGGCGCGAGGCCGAAGTGGATTCCGCGTGGATGGTCTCCGAGACCCCGGCCTACGTCGGCCGCGGCGTGGCCGCCATCGCCCAGGACCCGGACAAGGGGCGCTGGTCGGGCAGGTCGGTCAGCAGCGAGGAACTGGCCCAGGCGTACGGGCTGACCGACGTGGACGGCAGCCGGCCGCGCGTGTGGAGCTACATCACCGAGACGCGCGAGAAGGGCGGCGACACCGGCTGGGAGTCCTACCGGTAGAGGCCGGACATGCGGGCGGTGGCCTCGGCGAGCATCGCCCGCAGCTCCGGCGGATCGAGCACCTCCGCCTCCGGCCCGAACCGCAGCACCTGCGAGTACGCCACGCGCACCGACTCCACCGCCAGCCGTACGGTCCCGTCCGGTCGCAGCGAGGCCAGCGCGTCGTCCAGCGCGGCGGGATCGGCGACGTGCCGGAGCATCCGCACCCCGTGCTCGCTGAGCCGCAACGTGATCACCTCGCGCAGCAGCGAGCGGGAGAACTCCGCCGACTGCCCGGCCCAGAAGACGGCCAGGTCGAAGCCCGGATCCCGCTCGAAAGGCTCGTCCAGCACGGAGATCTCCCCGAACCGGTGCACCCGGAAGATCAGGAACCGCCCTCTCAGGCGGGCGGCCAGGTACCAGGCGCCCGCCTTGAGCACCAGACCGTACGGCTCCAGCGTGCGCGGATTGTCCTTGTAGAGCGCAGAGACCCGCCGATCGGTCCACACGGCCCTGGCCAGCGGCGCCAGCGCGGCCGGCGGCGGTTCGTCGCCGGCGAACCAGCCGGGCGCGTCCAGATGGAAGCGCTGCGCCGCCGTCGCGGGCGCGTCCCGCAGCGCGGGGGAGAGCGAGGCGGCGGCCTTGAGCCGGGCCGTGGCCGCCACCTCGTGCAACCCCATCTCCCGCAGCGCGGCCGGCACCCCCGACAGGAACAGCGCCTCGGCCTCGGCCCGGTCCAGCCCGGTCAGCCGGGTACGGTACCCGTCGAGCAGCCGGTAACCCCCGCCCCGCCCCCGGTCGGCGTAGACCGGCACGCCCGCCTCCGACAGCGCCAGCACGTCCCGGTGCACGGTGCGCTCGGAGACCTCCAGCTCCCTGGCCAGCTCCGCCGCCGTCATCCCGCCCCGGCCCTGCAGCAGCAGGACCAGCGACATCAGCCTTGAGGCGCGCACAGCGGCAGCACCACGGCCGAGGGCCGGTCGGGGGAGTGGAAGACCTCGACGTCGGCGGGCACCATCCGGCTGTCCGTGCCGCCCGCGCCGAGAGGGTCGCCGGTGCCGTGGTTGCGGGCGATCGTCGGGTACGCTCCCGCCGCCACGTGCACCCTGATCCGGTGGTCGCGCCGGAACCGGTGCGCGATCGGCCACAGTTCGACGTCGACGCGCCGCACGTCGCCGGGGCCGGGCCCCAGACGGCGCACGCCCTCGCACACGTTGAACGAGCGCCCGTCCGGGTGCACGTCGCACACCCGCACCACCACGTCCACGTAGGGGGTGCTGGAGCGCACGAACAGCTCCGCGTGTACCGGGCCGATCAGCTCCACGTCCGACTCCAGCGCGGCCGAGCTGTAGACCAGCACGTCGCGGCGCTGCTCCAGCCGCCGCTGGTCACGCGGCCTGGAGTCGCCCAGCAGCACGGGACCGCCGATCACCGGCGTCGGATGGGACGGGTGGTAGCGGAACCGGTCCGGCTCCGCCTCCAGCGGCCCGTCCACTCCGAGCCCGAACCCGTGTTGCAGGTGCCAGCGCCACTCCCGCGTGCCGGGCACCGGCCAGTCGGAGTAGTCGCGCCACTCCTCGGCGCCCGTCACGTAGATCCGCACCGGGTCCGGCCGCAGCAGGGAGCGATCGCCCAGCAGGTGGGCGCGGAACCAGGCTGAGGCGTCGGCCATGGTGGGGCGGCTGTGCCGGCTGTCGATGTGGTACCAGGGGCCGATCGTCAGGTAGGGCCGCCGGCCCGCCGCCCGCAGCGCCGCGTAGTCCTTGAGCTGCCACGGCAGGAAGACGTCGTACCAGCCGCCCAGCATGGTCACCGCCGCCTCCACCTCACCCACTTTGGCCGAGAAGTCACGCCTGTCCCAGTAGGGGACCGCCGGGTCGGCGTGGTGCTGGAGCAGGTCCTGGTAGAAGCGTAGCGGCCGGCCGGCCGAGACCTGGTCCAGCTCCGCCACAGGGCGGCCGGAAAGGACCGCCCTGCGGGTGAGCCGGGGCGCGGTCAGCACCGAGGTGCCGCCGAAGCGGCGCGACATGCCGTCGGTGAGAGTCGTCCAGCTCAGCGTCGACTCCAGCGCGAACGCCCCGCCCACGTAGGCCGCGTCCCTGAACTGGGAGGCGGTGATCTGCGTGGCCATGGCCTTGAGCTCGGGTCCGGCGTCGGCCGCGATCGCCCACTGCGTGTAGCCCAGGTAGGAGGGGCCGAACATGGCGAACGAGCCGCCGTACCAGGGTTGTTCGCGCAGCCAGGCCACGGTCGCCAGGCCGTCGTCGTGCTCGTCGCCGAGCGGGTCCAGCAGGCCGCCGGAGCCGAAACCGCCCCGGCAGCTCTGCATGACGACGTGGAAGCCCTGCCGGGCGAAGCCGCGCCCGTAGTACCAGCCGAACATGCCGCGCCGGCCGTAGGGGGAGCGCATCAGGATGACGGGGGCCCGTTCGCCTCCGGCGGGGGCGTAGTGGTCGGCCAGCAGTGTCACGCCGTCGGGCATCGGCACCTCAAGATCACGCTGAAGCCGCACGCGTCTCATGTACTAACCAGTAACATATGCGGCCGGAGTGCGGTAGCCCGGGGGCAACCGTTGCGCAATCAGCCGAGCTGGATGGCTATGTCGCTCACCTGACGGTTGGCCGGGAACGTTCCAACGACGGTGACGGCGCCGGTCAGCACATTCACCGTGTAGAAGCGGTAGGCGTTGTCCGCCTTGAGCGTGGCGTAGGCGGTGTTCGACACCGTCACCCCCTTGCGGAGCCGGCTGTAGACGTCGAAGCCCGCGTCGGTCTGCGCGTCCACGCCCAGCTTGCCGGTCGGCGCCAGGTTGCCGGCGTTGGCGGGGGACTGCACCGAGACCTGGTCGGCCATGGTGTCCACGTCGAACAACGTCGTCGCCGTGGTGGCGTCCAGGTCGTTGTTGGTGTAGCCGGCGCCGGTCACGCCGGTCGCGGTCACCCCCGCGGCGGGCGGCACGGGCGGGTTGGTCAGCGTGCCGTCGGTGGCCGTCGTGCCCGCGGCGGGGGCGCCGTTCGGGTCGTCCAGGTTGTGCCGCAGGTTCTGGCCGGCGTCGCTGATGACGCGCAGCCGGTTGGCGGCCGGGTTGAAGTCGACGCCGAAGCTCTCGCCGCTCAGCGCGACGGTGAGCTGCGAGACCTTGGTGGCCCTGGCCTTGTTGTCCAGGGTGTAGACGCCGCCCTTGTCGCCGACCGCGTACAACTTGCCGTTCTGCACCCGGTAGTCGATGCCGACCACCTTCATGTCGCCCTTGAGGCCGCTGATCCGGCCGGCCCGCTCCACCGCCTTCGGGTCGGCGGCGGAGAAGACGACCAGGTCGCCCGCGGTCGTCAGGCCCGTGACACGGGGGCCGTCGTCACGATGGTGAGCCTGCGCGGGCGAGGCCAGGGCCGCGCCCGCGCCGAGCACGGCCACGGCGAGCGCCAGTTGCTTACGCATGGGGAATCTCCTTGTTGAGGGTGTTGCTTTGCCCCTTTCTTCGCCGATGAGCGGATTCCGGATGACGGGCCCGCCCCCGCCGGGGACGGGCCCGTCACGGTTACGGAGTCACCCGGTCCGGCCGTTCCGAGATGCGCACCGCGTTGACGATCGTCGCGCCCTGCCGGGTCGCGAAGCGCACGTTGAGCTGCCCGTCGGTCACCTTCACGGTGTACTGCCTGCTCACCGCCGTGTACGTGCCCGCCTCCAGCGCCAGGTCCAGCGCCGGGATCGCGAGCTGCCCCTCGACCAGCACGTCGAAGACCCGCTTGCCCATCTGCGTGTTCTTCAGGTCGGCGAAGTCCAGCTCCACCGTGTACGTCCCGGCCGGCACGTTGTCGAACCGGTACTCCAGCATCGACTCCCTGGCCGTCCTGAACAGGGTCTGGTCGGTGGTGCCGGAGATGGTCCTGGACGTGCTCTCCGTACGGTTCTGGGTGGCCACGTACCCGTAGCCGCCCTGGGCGTACTTCTTGTCCGGCGTCCAGGTGTCACCGGCGCCGTCCACCGCGTTCCTGGTGGCGCCCACGTCGATGGCGACCTGGTGCTTGGGCACCACGACCGTCACCTTGATCTCGATCGTGGGCTGCCGCCCGCTGGCGGACTTGACCGTCAGCTTGCCCTCGCGGAACGTGCCGGGCACGACGCCCGCGCTCGACACGTTCACCTTCAGGCTCACCTTCTGCCCCTTGGCCAGCTCGCCCGCCGCCGGCGACACCGTGAACCAGGACTCACCGGCCGCCGTGTACGGCGTCGCCGTACCCAGGTTCGTCAGCTCGATCGTCCGCGTCCGGCTCGACTCGGCGGGCAGCACCACGGTCAGCTCCGCCGCCGCCGCGCTCACCCGGCCCGTGACCAGCGCCGTGTCGATCCTCGTCACCGTCGCGGGCCCCACGGTGACCGGCTGGGTGAAGGTGCCGTAGTGCTCCTTGGACACCACGACGTCGTAGTCCCCGGCCAGCACCTGACCGTAGAAGGCGCCGTTCTCGCCGGTCGTGAACGTGGCCACGTCGCCCACCTTCACCGTCGCCCCGGCGATCGGCTGGCCGTCGTTGGCGTCGGTGACCGCGCCGGTGACCAGGCCGTGCCTGCTGGCCGTGAACGACAGGCCCTGCCCGGTGGCCAGGACCGCCTGGTTGTAGGAGTACAGCAGCGCGTCGTTGCCCGCCGCGTTCTCGACGCCGACCGTGGCGCTGACGCCCTGGTCGCGCTCGCTCTCGACGTCCTTGTACCGGAACCCGACCGAGCCGTCCTCGCCCAGCAGCGCCGAGAACGACACCCGCTGCCCGGTCTCGCTGTAGAAGGTGGCGTTGCGCCACTCGACCACGAACGTCCGGTGCGGCGCCGTGCCCGTCACCGCCGTGTAGATCCCGGCCTGGGCGTCCACGATGAGGTCGTCCCAGTACGGGTAGATCGCGTTGTTGGGCGTGCCCGAGGTCGGCAGCGTGCCGTTGCTGCCGGTCGTGATCCGGTCCGTGGCGAACATGACGTATCCGTTCGTGCCGATCCACGCCTTGCCGTACCCCGTGCCGTAGAACGGGACCGGGAACGGCAGCGTGACCTGCGCGGCCTCGTCGTCACCTGTCAGCGCCAGCTTCTCCGAGCCCGCCACGTACGCCTGCGCGCCGCTCCTGCAGGTGTAGCCGAAGTTGTCGCCGCGCAGCGGCAGCTCGATGTTCCTGGCCACGTCACCGGCCACCTCGACGGCCGCCGTCGAGGCGCTGGAGCAGCGGGAGGAGGGAGTGATCGTCAGCTCGTACGAGCCGTGCGGCAATGTCAGGCTGTAGTGGCCCGCCGCGTCGGTCACCCCGCTCACCGGTGTCCCGGCGGCCGCCACCGTCGCGCCCGGCTCCGGAGTGCCTGCCGTGGTGACCGTGCCGGACACCACGCCCGTCGGCAGCACCGTGATCGGCACGTCCACGGTCGCGGCCTGGTCGGCGGTGATCGTCACGTTCGCGGTGGCCTCGGCGTAGCCGAACTTCGAGGCGGTGATCCGGTAGTCGCCGGCCAGGAGGCGCGGGATGGCGTACCTGCCGTCCGCGCCCGTGGTCACGGTGCGGTTCAGCGGCCCGGCGACCGAGACCGACACGCCGGCCGCGGGCGCGCCGCCCGCCGTCACCGTGCCGGACAGGTCGCCCAGGCCCTCGTCGGGCGCGGCCAGCACGGCGGCGTAGGTGTCCAGCCGGCCCTCGCCCCAGACGTTGTTGTCGGCCGCGGTGCCGCCGCAGCTCGTGTCGCTGACGTCCGTCGCGGTGCCGTCCAGCAGCGGCCTGGTCGCCGCCACGTTGCCCAGCAGGCCGGGCGCCGCCGACCAGATCAGCGCCACCGTGGCCGCCACGTGCGGCGAGGCCATCGAGGTGCCGGTGTAGCTGTCGTAGGTGTTGCCGGGGGTCGAGGAGCGCACGTTGACGCCGGGGGCGGCGATGTTCGGCTTGGTCTCGCCGTTCTCGCCCTCGCCCTTGCTGGAGCGGGTGTACAGGGCGTTGTTGATGTCGAAGGCGCCCGCGCTGTACGAGGTCACGTACTGGGCGGGCGACCCGCTGGTGCGGCAGGCGGGCCCCTCGTTGCCGTTGGAGAAGGCCGGGAAGATCCCCGCCGCGATCCAGGAGTCCACGACCTCCTTGTAGAACGGGTCGAACCCGTCCCCGCCCCAGGAGTTGTTGATGATGTCCGGCGCCAGGTCGGGGCGCGGGTTCTGGCCGTTCAGATCGGTCGGCCGCACCAGCCACTGGCCGGCCGCCAGCAGGGAGGCGTCGGTGCAGGTGTTGACCTCACAACCCTTGGCGGCGATCCACTTGGCGCCCGGCGCCACGCCGATGCCGTTCGCGCCGACCATCGTGCCCATGGTGTGCGTGCCGTGGCCGTTGTTGTCGCACGGCGCCGCGGCCGGGCAGATGCGCGCCGGGTCGAACCAGTTGTAGTCGTGGGTGTAGGAGCCGTCCGGGTTCCTGCCCCGGTAACTGGCGGCCAGCTCGGGGTGGTCGAACTGGGCGCCGGTGTCGATGTGGGCGATCACGACGCCCTCACCGCGGTTGCCCAGCTCGTTCCACACGCGCGGCGCGTTCACCCGGTCGATGTTCCACTCGACCGCGTTCACTTTGGCCTCGGCCTTGCCGGAGATCGGCTTGGGGAGCGACAGGGTGCGTACCGGGAAGATGCGCTCGACCTCGGGCAGGCTCGCGATCTCGGACGCGAGCTTCTCGTCCGCGGTGACCTTCACCGCGTTGACGATCCAGTACGGGGTGTAGTCGGCGTGCTGGGAGTCGAGTAACTTGCGTAAGCCCTCCTGGGAGGACTCGGCGCGCTCGTTCTTGGCCTCGAAGACCAGCTCGGCCTTCGACTCCTTGGTGACGGCACGGCGGGCGCCGCTCAGGTCGGCGCTTCCCTTCATCCGTACCCAGAAGGTGGCCTTGTCGTCCTGCGCGAGCTGCGCCTGGACGGTTGTGTCGATCTTGCCGGGATCTGGCGCTGCCTGCGCCGCGGCCTGCGGGACCAACAGGCCGGCGACGGTCACGACCCCGGTGAGGATCGCACGCCAGCGGAGGGTGTGGGGCACTGGCTCTCCTTCAAGACATGGGCAGAGGTGATCTTTTACGCCTCTGTCGAGAAGGGTGAAGAGATCTTGTCGGGAAAGCAATAGGTGACGTAAAACGTTACTTTGCTGCGTAAAATGAAATCTGGTCAGCTGAAATGTCGCCACATAGGCCACATGGTGGACCAAGGCTGTTTCGGGCCTTTGCACAGGTGAATCGGCAGGCCCTGCTCCTCGTTCTCGACGCCGGCGCCGTTGTCCACCCGGGTCCGCTCCTCGCACGAGTCGAACAGCGCCAGGCCGCCCGGGCCGATGTTCACCAGGATCGCCACCGTGGCGTCCGCGGGCGGCGGGCCGTAGTCCCAGAGCTGGTTGTGGCCCGAGTAGACGCGCGGCATCCCGGCCTTGGCCAGCGCTCCGTGCTCGCCGTAGCTGCCCGTCACGACCACCGCCCGCTCACGCTCCGCGGGCGGCAGCGCGTCGCGTACCCCGCTCACCGCCGTCGTGAACTGCGGCCACCCGACGGACTCGCGCGCCACCTCGTTGATCGCCGGCACGGGGGTCGCGGCCAGCGCGGCCACCGGGATGAGCGGCAGCGCGATCAGCGGGCCGGCCACCGCGTTGGCCGCCAGGAACCCGCCGGCCAGCCGCACGCGCGCGGCTTTCGCGGCGCTCACGCAGCCCGCCGCGAACAGCAGCAGGATCAGCCCGGCCGTGTAGTCGAAGCGGCCCCCGCTGATCAGCGTCAGCGCCGCCGCCACCGGGTACGCGATCGCCAGCGCCCGCACCCGCCGGTCCCGCCACAGCCGGACGAACCCGAACGCCCCGATCACCGACACGACCGGCCCGAACAGAATGAGCTGCATCGGCACGAACAACACCCGGAGCTCCGCGCCCTTGTCCTCACTCAGCGCCGCCGCCATCGAGAGTTGCGGCCAGCCGTTCGTGACCTGGTAGAGGAGATTCGGCAGCGCGAGCACCACCGCGAGCAGCGCCCCCGCCCATAACCAGGGGCTCGCCAGCAACCGCCGCGGGCCCGCGATGAGCAGCCCCGCCGCCAGTCCCAGCACCAGCAGCGCGATCAGGTGCTTGTTGTAGGTGGCCAGCCCGATGACCGCCCCGGCCGCGAGCCACCAGCGCGGCTGCTCCCGCAGCAGCGCCCTGAGCAGGAACAGGATCGCCGCCGCCCACAGCGGCAGGTCGAAGGAGAGCGTCAGCAGCGAGTGCCCCGCGATCAGCGAGTACACCCCCGTCGCCGTCCCCGCGGCGGCCAGGACCTGGGCCGCCGTGCCCCCGTCCAGCTCTCTGGCGATGAGGGCCACGAGCACGACCAGCAGCGCGATGGACAGGGCCGGGAGCACCCTGATCCCGGTCACCGTGTCGCCGAACACCGCGATCCCGGCCCTGGCCAGCATCGGCGTCAGCGACGGCTGGTCGACGTACCCCCAGCCGGGGTGTTCGGACAACACGCGGAAGTACAGCTCGTCGCGGTGATATCCGTAACCGGGGCTCAGCGCGAGCAGCACCCCGAACAACAGGACCGCGATCACGGTGACCGGACGCCAGGCCAAGGGCCGTTCCATGGACGCCGAGGCTAGATCGTCCCGCCGTCCGCTGTCACTGCCGGAAGCCGAACTGTGTCAGGATCTTCATGAGGTACGCCGTGATCCGCCCGGCGTCCTCGTCGTCGGGATAGGCGCCGAGGTGATAGATCACCGCCGCGGACAACACCTCCTGCACCACCTCCAGGTCCACCTCGCGCGGAAGCCGGCCGAGGTCGCGGGCCTCGGACAACGTCTCCCGCACCAGCGCCGCCCGGCGCCCGCCGTTGACCAGCCGGTAGGCGCCCATCAGCTCGGGATAGTCGTCGCGGCTGCCGTAGAGCCGGCGCAGCAGCCGCCGGTGACGGGGGATCGCCAGGTACGCCGCCCAGTCGCCGAACATGTGCTCGACGTCGCGCCAGCCGGTGAGCCCGGGGTCGTTGTCGTGGTTGGCCCACTCCAGCGTCCGCACCAGCAGCGCCGTCTTGTCGGCGAACCTGCGGTAGACCGTCGCGCGCGTCACCCCGGCCCGCTTGGCGACCTGCTCGATGCTGGTCTGCTGCGCGCCCTGCTCGATCAGCAGGTCGAGCGCCGCGGCCAGGATGGCCAGGTCGGCCTCCTGGCTGCGCGGCCGGCCGGCCGGGCGCCGGGCTCCGTCGCGGGAAATCGTCATCTGCTCCGGGTCACCATCGTGTCGTAGAGGCCGTCCTGCAGCAGTCTATTGAGCCGCCCATCTATGTCACGTCCCAGGTGACGGGCAGGCTGTGCACGCCGTAGATGAGCATGTCCGTACGGAGCGGCACCTCCTCCGCCTCGACGGCCAGCCGCAGCGACGGGAACCGGCCGAACAACGCGGGGAAGGCCGCCCGCATCTCCACCCGGGCGAGCTGCTGCCCCAGGCACTGGTGCACGCCGTGCCCGAACCCCACGTGCCCGCCGCTCGCCCGCCGCAGGTCCAGGCGGTCGGGGTCGGGGAAGCGGCCCGGGTCGCGGTTGGCCGCCGCGAGTGAGACGGTGACCGTCTCCCCGGCCCTGACCAGCTCGCCGCCCAGCTCGACGTCCTCCAGCGCGGTACGAAGCAGGAAGGGGATGATGTCCAGGAACCGCATCAGCTCCTCCACCACGTGGTCCACGCCGCCCGGGTCCGCCCGCAGCACGGCGAGCTGTTCCGGGTTCCGCAGCAGCGCGAAGGTGCCCAGGGCGAGCATGTTGGCGGTGGTGTCCAGGCCGGCGCCGAGCAGCATGAAGCCGATGTTGGTCAGCTCCTCCTCGGTGAGGTCGCTCTTGGCCAGCCCGCTGAGCATGTCGTCCGTCGGGCTCGCCCGCTTGGCCAGCACGAGCTCCTTCATGTGGGCCTGCATCGCGAGGAAGGCCGTCATCATCTCCTCCCGCGGGAGGCCCGGCCGGCTGAGCTTGGCGCTGTCGGACATGAAGTCCTCGCGCTCCTGTTCCGGCACGCCCAGCAGCTCGCAGATCACCACGGCCGGGATCGGCCCCGTGAACACCTTCACCAGGTCGGCCGGCGGCCCCTGACGTTCCATGGCGTCCAGGTACTCGACGGTGACCGCCTCGACCCGCTCGGTGAGCAGCCGCATCCTGCGCACGGTGAACTCGCCGGTGAGCAGGTGACGGTAGCGGGTGTGCACGGGCGGGTCGTTCGAGATGAACATCCCGGGCGGGGCAGGCTGCCCGCCGCCCCCGGCGCCCTCGATCGGCACATGCCGCAACTCGGCCCTCGCACTGAACCTCTGGTCGGCCAGCACCTCACGCACGAGCGCATGACTGGTCACCAGCCACCCCTGATGCCCGTCGGGGTATGCCAGCCGCGCGACGGGCCTCTTCTCCCGCAACCCGGCCATCTCCAAGGGGGGATCGAACGGCGTGGGCCGCTCTACGGGCAGCACGATCGCCTCGGTCTCCGTCATCCCACATCTCCTTCCAACCGACTACACAAATACAGTACAGCTCTGTATTCAAAATCAACACCCACCCCTCAGCGACTGCTGGACGCCCACGGAACCCGCATCCCCGGGCGTCCCCAGGGTCGCCGCGTCGGCGGGGAGCTGAACGGTCCGGGTTGGCGGGTCGCGTTGCGCGATCATGGTCGGGCGGTTACCCTAGACGGCATGCGAACTCACGCTCAGCTCCAGTGGTGGCGCCGCTCCTAGGCGGCGCGTGTTTCGCATTCCTCAACGGACGGCCGCCCCGGGATGGCGGCCTTTCTCGTGTCCGCCCCCGGGGCTCGATCATTTGACGTGGCAAAGGGGCAACAAGTGGAGACGAGCGGATATACCACCGCCGGGGGCATCGGCGTCGAACGCGAGACACGCGAGGTGGACGAGGCCGCCCTCGAAGAGATCGTGACCTCCCTCGCGGAGCGGCGCGGGGGCGCCTTCTCCTCGGGCATGGACTACCCGGGCCGCTACAGCCGATGGGCGTTCGGCTACGTCGACCCGTGCCTGGAGCTGGTCGCCAGGGGCCGTACCATCTCGGCGACCGCGCTCAACGCGCGCGGCCGGGTCGTGCTGCCCGCCATCGCCTCCTGCCTGCTGGCCGCGGGCAAGCCGGTCACCGAGCCCACGCTGGACCGGGTGGAGGTGCACGTACCGGAGTCGGAGGACCTGCTGCCGGAGGAGATGCGCAGCCGCAGGCCCACCGTGTTCACCGCGATCCGCGAGGTCATCGCCGCCTTCAAGGGCGACGACTCGCACCTCGGGCTCTACGGCGCGTTCGGCTACGACCTGGCCTTCCAGTTCGAGCCCATCAGGCAGGAGCTCGTCCGCCCCGACGACCAGCGCGACCTCGTGCTGCACCTGCCCGACCGGATCGTGGTGATCGACCGGCAGCGCGAGAGCAGCGTCGAACTCCGCTACGAGTTCACCGTGGACGGCACGAGCACCCGCGGGCTGGAGCGCACCGGCGACACCGCGCCCGCGGTCACGCCGGGCGTGCCGCCGAAGGACCCGGTGAGGGGCGAGTACGCCAAGGTGGTGGCCGCCGCCAAGGAGAAGTTCAAGCGCGGCGACCTGTTCGAGGTCGTGCCCGGGCAGGTCTTCCACGCCACCTGCACCGACCCGTCCGCCTTCTACCGCGGCCTGCGCATCAGCAATCCGGCCCCGTACGAGTTCATCATCAGCCTCGGAGAGGGCGAGCACCTGGTCGGCGCCTCGCCCGAGATGTTCGTACGCGTCAGCGGCGACCGTGTCGAGACCTGCCCCATCTCCGGCACCATCGCCCGCGGCAGCAACCCCGTCGAGGACGCCGAGGCCATCCGGACGCTGCTGTCCAGCGTCAAGGAGGAGTCGGAGCTGACCATGTGCACCGACGTGGACCGCAACGACAAGTCGCGCATCTGCGTACCGGGCACCGTCAAGGTCATCGGCCGCCGCCAGATCGAGCTCTACTCCCGCCTCATCCACACGGTGGACCACATCGAGGGCCGCCTGCGCCCCGAGTTCGACGCCCTCGACGCCTTCCTCACCCACATGTGGGCCGTCACGGTCACCGGCGCGCCCAAGGCGTGGGCGATGCAGTTCATCGAGGACAACGAGGCGACCACCCGCAGGTGGTACGGCGGGGCCATCGGCTTCATCGGCTTCGACGGCTCCATGAACACCGGCCTGACCCTGCGTACCGCGCAGATCAAGAACGGCGTGGCGACCGTCAGGGCGGGCGCCACGCTGCTGTTCGACTCCGACCCCGAGGCGGAGGAGCGCGAGACCGAGCTCAAGGCCAGCGCCCTGCTCGGCGCGCTGGCCGCGGTCAACCAGCCCGACGCCGTGCCGGTCGAGGTGCCGAGGGAGCAGCCGGGCCTGGGCATGAAGGTGCTGCTCGTGGACCACGAGGACTCCTTCGTCAACACCCTGGCCGACTACTTCCGCCAGGAGGGCGCCGACGTGGTGACGCTGCGCCACGGTTTCCCCGCGCCGATGATCGACGAGATCGCGCCCGACCTGGTGGTGCTCTCGCCCGGCCCCGGCTGGCCGACCGACTTCGGCATGTCGGCCCTGCTCGACCAGGTCTACGCCCGCGACCTGCCGGTGTTCGGCGTCTGCCTGGGGCTGCAGGCCATGGTGGAGCAGGCCGGCGGCACGCTGGAGCTGCTCGACTACCCCGAGCACGGCAAGCGCGGCCAGGTCGCGCGGCTGGGCGACAGCGCGCTGCTGGAGGGGCTGCCGGAGGAGTTCACCGCGGCCCGCTACCACTCGCTGCACGCCAAGCGGCCCGGCGTGGTGGGCTTCGTCCCGACCGCGCTCACGCCCGACGGCAACGTCATGGCCATCGAGGACCCCGCGCGGCGGCGCTTCGCCGTGCAGTTCCACCCGGAGTCGATCCTGACCCAGGAGGGCGGCGCGGGCGCGAAGATCATCGCGAACGTGCTGCGGCTGTCCCGCAGGTAGGTAAAACGGGCGCGGGAGCGTGCGGGGTCCCCTAGAGTCTCCGCATGCTCCCCGTAGACCTGCCCGGCACAGTGCGTGACGCGCTGCTCGCCCCGCTCGTCGACCACCACTGTCACGGGGTGCGGCGAGACGACCTGAGCAGAGCCCAGTTCGAGCTGCTCATCGGCGAGGGCGGCGTCCCGGCGCCGCCCGGCACGACCCATTTCGACACGCCGTCCGGCGCCGCCGTCCGCCGCTGGTGCGCGCCGCTGCTCGACCTGGAGCCGCACGCCCCGCCCGCCGTCTACCTGGCCCGCCGGGCCGAGCTCGGCGCGGGTGAGGTCAACCGGCGGCTGCTGGCCGGGGCCGGGGTGGTGGCGTTCCTGGTGGACAGCAGCGATCGCCAGGGGCCGCAGGACGCCGACGTGCTGAGCGCCGCCGAGATGGGCCGCCACGGCGGGGCGGCCGCCGACGAGCTGGTACGGATCGAGCAGATCGAACGGGACGTGGCCGAGACCGCGCAGCTCGGCGTGGACTACCTCGACGCCCTGGCCGACGAGCTGGCCGCCAGGGCCGCCAGGGCGGTCGGGCTCAAGACGGTCATCGGCTCCCTGATGGGCCTCGACCTCGACCCGGCCAGGCCCACCAGGGGCGCGGTGATCGCGGCGGCCAACCGGCGGCTGGCCGACCCCAAGGAGCTCCTGACCGACCCGATCCTGCTGCGCTACCTGCTCTGGAGCGCGGTCGACGTGGCCAGGGAGCGGGGGCTGCCGGTGCAGTTCCACAGCGGGTTCGGGGCCGATCCCGCGGGGCTGAGCGCCTTCGTCAGGGAGTTGCAGCCGCTCGGCGTGCCGGTCATCCTGCTGCACTGCCATCCCTACCACCGCCAGGCCGCCTATCTGGCCGGGGCGTTCCCGCACGTGTACGTGGACGTCGGCCTCGCCCCGCCGTACACCGCGGCCTCGGCCCGGGTCGTGGACGAGCTGCTGGAGCTGGCCCCGTTCCACAAGCAGTTGTTCAGCTCCTGCTGCCGCGGCCTGGCCGAGACCGGCTACCTGGGCGCTCTCTACTACCGGCACGCCCTGGCCGCGGCGCTCGGCTCCAGGCTGGCCACGGGGGAGTGGAGCACGTCCGACGCGGCCAGGGTCGCCCACATGATCGGCTCCGGCAACGCCCGGCGCATCTACCGGCTCTGACCGCCCGCGTCCGGGGGAGAACCGCGCTGACCTGCCGTACCGCCGACTCGCGCATGGGGGCGGGACCTGGTTTGCTTGAACCGACACATCATCGAGCGGGAGTGGGGTTGTGCATGGGCCAGGTCGAACCGGAGGTCGAGGTCAAGTTCCGTAGCGACATGGACGTGGAGCTGATCAAGTCCGCCGCCTCGGACGCCGACGTGTTGTGGGCGGCACGCGTCTCCACCAAGGGTGAGAGCTCGCTGGCCGAGATCGAGGCCGATCCCCAGCGCTCCAAAGGTTTGATCAACTTCCTGATGCGGGATCGGCACGGCACCCCGTTCGAGCACTCCTCGATGACCTTCTACATCAGCGCGCCGATCTTCGTCTTCCGCGAGTTCATGCGGCACCGTACGTTCTCCTACAACGAGGAGTCCGGCAGATACCGGCAGCTCGTGCCCGTCTTCTACGTGCCGGGGGCGGACCGCAAGCTGGTCCAGGAGGGCAAGCCCGGCAAATACGTCTTCCTCGACGGCACCCCCGAGCAGCACGAGCTGGTGAGCAAGGCGACCCAGGACAGCTACCGGCAGTCCTACCGCGCCTATCTGGAGATGCTGGAGGCGGGCGTGGCCAGGGAGGTGGCCCGCACCGTGCTCCCGGTCGGCCTCTACTCCTCGATGTACGCCACCTGCAACGCGCGCGCGCTGATGAACTTCCTGTCGCTGCGCGTCAAGCGCGAGGACTCCGCCTTCCCCTCCTTCCCGCAGCGCGAGATCGAGATGGTCGCCGAGAAGATGGAGGAGCAGTGGGCCGGGCTCATGCCGCTGACCCACGCGGCCTTCGAGGCCAACGGCCGCGTCTGCCCGTGAAGGCTGTGGTGGACGGGCCCCGTCCACCACAAGCATCGTTTCAGGCGAGCGCCGGGAGCACGTAGACCTCGGCGCCCGGGGGCAGGGCGCAGTCGAGACCGCCGAGCCCCCGGGCGTTCTCCCCGCAGACGATCATGCTGATGTGCCTGCGGATGCGCCCGTAGTCGTCGCGCAACCGCTCCTCCAGCATCGGATGCGTACGCCGCAGCGTGTCCAGCGCCGAGCCCAGGGTGGGCGGGGAGTCGCGGTCGGCGCCGACCGCGAAGACCTTGACCTCCGTCCGCCCGCTCACCCACCTGCGCAGCGAACTGGGCAGCACGAACACGACCATCGTCACCGGTTTCGACATCGGCTAGAGCACCGCCGCGCGCACGGTGAGCACGTCGGGCAGATGCCGGCCGACCAGCGACCAGCTCTCGCCGTCGTCACGCGAGCAGTAGACCTCGCCGTCACGCGTGCCGAAGAACACCCCCGCCTCCGACGAGGTCATCGCATCGCGCAGCACGGTCGCGTGCACCGGCCCCTCGGGCAGGCCCTTCGAGAACGGCTGCCAGGTCTTGCCCGCGTCGTCGCTGCGGTAGACCCGGTAGCGGTGATCGACCGGCGTGCGGTCCATGTCGGCCGTCAGCGGCAGCACGTAGATCGTGTCGGGCCGCGACGGGTGCACCGCGATCGGGAAGCCGAAGTCCGACGGCAGCGGCGAGCCGATGTCGCGCCAGCTCCCGCCGAAGTCGTCGCTGCGGTAGACGCCGAAGTGGTGCTGCAGGTAGAGCCGCTCCGGCCGGGACGGGTGCACGGTCACCTTGTGCACGCACTGCCCGAACTCCGGATATTGCTGCCCCTCCGGCATGAACGGGGCCCGGATGTTCTTGTTGGCCGCCTCCCAGGACCGGCCGCCGTCGGTCGTGCGGTAGAAGCCGGCGGCCGAGACCGCGATCGCCATGACCTCCGGGTCGGTCGGGTGGCTGAGAATCGTGTGCAGGCACAGGCCGCCGCCGCCCGGCTGCCACTGCTCGCGGTGCGGGTGCTCCCACAGGCCCTCGACGAGCCTGTAGGTGACGCCGCGGTCCTCGGAACGGAACAGCGCGGCCGGCTCGACCCCCGCCCACACCACGTCGGGCTCGGACGGAGAGGGGTGGAGCTGCCAGACGCGGGCGAGCGTCGTCTCCGTCTTCTCGGGGAAGGCGATCGGCGGGCGCTCCGCCTCCTGCCAGGTCTGGCCGAGGTCGTCGGAGTACATGACCGACGGGCCGAAATGGCCGTATTCGATGCCGGCCAGCAGCCGGGGTGTGGCGCCTCGGGTGTCGATCGCCACCGAGGGCACCGCGACCGTGGAGAACTGGATCGGCTCGATCTCGAAGGGACCGCCGTCCGCCGAACGGGCGAGGAACAGGCCCTTGCGGGTGCCGATCGCGAGCATCGCGTCACTCATAGCATCGCTCCCATGTTCGCTTGCGGCCATCGTGCCATGTGGCACCGACAGTTACCGAGGACTGGGAGATTCACCGCAATGTCCACCGCGCATTACCTCCCGGGTAATCGAGACCCTTCCCCCGGCTCGATACGGTGTCGGGCATGGGAGCGGTTGCCGTACAAGTGGAGTCCTTCGGTGAGCTGCTGCGCTCGTGGCGGCAGCGGCGGCGGGTGAGCCAGCTCGACCTGGCCATCGAGGCCGACGTCTCGGCTCGCCACATCAGCTTTCTGGAGACCGGGCGCGCCCGGCCGAGCCGGGAGATGGCGATGAAACTGGCGGAGGAGCTGGAAGTGCCGCTGCGGCACCGCAACAGACTGCTGGTGTCCGCGGGGTTCGCCCCGGTCTATCCCGAACGGGAGGTACGCGCTCCCGAGATGCAGGTGGTCCGGCAGGCGCTGGACAAGATCCTCGCCGGGCACGAGCCGTACCCGGCGGTCGTGGTGGACGCCACGTGGAACCTGGTCGCGGCCAACGCGGCGGCCGCCATGTTCATGGAAGGGGTGCCCGCCGAGCTGCTGGAGGAGCCGGTCAACGTGATGCGGCTGTCGCTGCATCCGCAGGCCATGGGCGGGCGGCTGCTGAACCTGGCCGAGGTGCGCGCCCACCTGCTGCACCAGCTTCGCCGGCAGGCCGAGGCGTCGGGGAACGGGCAGCTGGCGGAGTTGCACGACGAGCTGGCGGCGTACACGTATCCGGGGGCGGACCTCAACGTGGCGCACGTTCCCGGGCCCGCCGACATCCTGGTGCCGCTGCGGATCGCGGACGGCGACCGGGTCCTGTCGATGTTCACGACGATCGCGACGTTCGGGACGCCGCTGGACGTGACGGTGTCCGAGCTGGCCATCGAGACGTTCTGGCCCAGCGACGAGGAGACCGCGGCCGCCTTCGGCCGCTGACGCGGTATCACCTCCCCCGGTTCAGCGGGCCGTCGTCGAGAGGGTGGGCGGGGTGTCGCCCGTCGCGATGGCCGCTTCGATGGAGATCGTGGGCGGGTCGCCGCCCACGATGGGCAGGCCGCCCGTGACCGTGTGCACCCGTACGTTCATGGCCCCGCCCGCGGGCGGGGCCGCGACCGCGAAGGCGGGGAAGGCGCTGCCGCCCGGGACGACCGAGGTGGAGATGTAGTCGCCCACGGTACGGCCCTGCGCGGAATCGGCCAGCCAGTCCAGGGGCACCGGCCCCTGGAGCTCCATCGGCGGTGACCAGCTCGCCCCGCCGTTGCTGGAGGAGGTGTAGGCGACCGTGAGGCGGCACGTGGCGGGCGCGCAGGCGGCGTCCGGGTAGCGGTAGTAGGCGAGCGCCAGCCGGGCCGTGTCGCCGGTGCTCGCGCGATCCACGCCGAGCCCGGGGATGAAGTGGTCGCCGCCGTCGCCGGTGACCCGGAGGACGTCGCCCCACGCGTTGCCCGTCGCCGAACGGCTGAGCACGATGTCGTTGGCGGCGCAGCCGATCTGGAAGCGGCAGTCGTGCCAGGTGACGTACACGGTGCCGGAGGCGTCGCTCTCCGCCGACGGCAGCGGCGCGGCCCGCAGGCCTCCGGCCACGGTGTGCCGCTGCACCTGCGAGACCAGCACGCTCTCGCCCCAGCTCGCCCCGCCGTCGCGGGAGCGGAAGGAGCGGATCTGGCCGTCCTCGCTCAGGTAGGGCACCACCACGGCCCCGTTCGGCCGTACCACCGGCTGCCCGCCCAGCCCGGCGGCCGAGGTGCCGGCGACGGCCCAGGTCAGGCCACCGTCGGAGGAACGGGCCACCTTGATCGCGTTGCCGGTGCCGTGGTCGTCGAAGACCGCGTAGCAGCGGCCGCGGAAGGGGCTGTCCGCGCCGTTGTCGCAGACGACCCAGCTCTTGTCCAGGTCGCCCCCGACGGCGGTCGTGACGGGCGCGTCCCAGGTCAGCCCGTCGGTGGAGCGGCTGGTCAGCACGGCCGCCCCGCTCACCCCGCCGGCGTCGGCGAGCGCCAGTGAGGTGATCAGCCACACGCCGTGCCCGGCGTCGTAGGCCACCGACGGGTCGCTGACCCGCGCGTACGGCCCGCCGCCGAACGCGGTGAGCCCGGGCAGCACGCCCTTCGCCCACGTGACGCCGTTGTCGCCGGAGGTCGCGAACGCGATCCCGGACGCCCCTCCGTCGTGGAAGCGGCCCGCCTGCTGCGCGGCCACGATCGTCGAGTTCCACTGGTAGGTGTCGGGCCCGGTCTGGGTGCCGTGCTGGCTGGTGGCGTTGGCGTAGGCGTCGGAGCCGAGCTCGATCAGCGGCACCGCCTCTGAGGCCGTCTCTGCGGCTGCGGCGGGGGCCGTGGTGAGGAGGAACGTCACGGTGATGAGGGTGGCTAATCCGCCGATTTTTCGGCGCCGGGCGGGGGATGGCACATTCCACCTCCACTTGGCGTGTCAATATCCAGATGGCACTGCCCAACCCCCGCTGTCAACCTCCTGATCTAGAAAAACGCCGACATTTCAGCGTTCGCCCTGGATGATGTCCCGGTGGATGCGGGCCAGCGGCACGCCGTCGATCTGCAGGCGGCGCACGGTCTCGTTGACCATGGAGGTGGGGCCGCACACGTACACGTCGTGCTCGGCCCAGGAGCGGAAGCGCTGCGCCACCTCGGGCAGATGGCCGCGCATGCCCTCGTAGGAGGGCTGGTCCGACACCACCGGCAGCACGCGCAGCCAGGGGAACGACGACTCCATCCTGATCAGGTCAGGCAGGTCGTACAGCTCCCCGGCGGAGCGGGCGCCGTACAGCAGGTGGATGTTGGGACGGCGGCCGGAGGCGATGATGGACTCCACGATCGCCTTCAGCGGCGCCAGGCCCGTGCCGCCGGCCACGCACAGCACGTCGCGCACGCTGCGCTCGCACGGCGCCATCGTGCCCATCGGCGGGCCTACCATGAGCGTGTCGCCGACGCGGGTGTGCCTGATCAGCGCGGTCGACACCCAGCCGCCGGGCACCGAGCGCACGTGCAGCCTGATCGTGTTGTCCTGGCGCGGCGCGTTCGCGATCGAGAACGTGCGCCAGACGCGCGGCCAGCGCGCGGTCTGCACGTTGACGTACTGGCCGGGCGTGTACGGCAGCCGCTGCGTCGGCCGCAACGTGATCACCGCGATGTCCCGGTGGCGCTGCTCGTGGTCGACGACCTCGGCCAGCCACCAGGCGGGGGAGACCCCCGCGTCCGACTCGGCCGACTCGATCATGAGATTGGCCGCCGCCGTGTACGCCGCCACCCAGGCGGCCTCGATCTCGTCGTTCCACACGTCGGCCGCGAAACGCCGGATCGTGGCCAGCAGGGCGTTGCCCACGGCCGTGTAGTGCTCGGCGACGACGCCGTATTTCCGGTGGTCCCTGCCGAGTTGCCCCAGATAGCCGGCCAGGCCGTCGGGGCTGTCCAGGCTCCAGACGATCCGGGTCAACGCGCTGAACAGCCGGTCCCGCTGTACGTCCATCGCGGGCGGGAACATGCCTCGCAGATGCGGATTCTCGGCGAACAACCGGCCGTAGAAGTAGGCCGTGGCCTTCTCGGCCACCGGCTCGACGACGGAGAAGCTCTCCTTCACCAGGCGCGGATTCAACGACATACAAACAACCCCACCCCTTGGCCGGAAACGCGTTCCGGCCTTCGCCGTTCACCTCCCTGACGGTTCCGGGTCGTGAGCGCGGGACCCCTCCCCGGCATGTCCGGCGCTCGAAATCGAGTGTTACACCACCACTGATGCGTCACAACCGTTTCCCCTCAATACGGTGCGAAGCAGAACTATCAGTAGTGACACCGTGATTCTCCGCGCGCAATCTTCGGAGAATTACGGTCGGCAAATACGAAAATAATTAATTTTCGTATTCTGAAAGGGTCAGGGGGTCAACTCCGGCGGTCATGCTCGGCCTGGGTCGCCAGGATCCTCTCCGCGGAACGGGTGATCCACTCGACCAGCCCGCACAGGTGCCCCACCGCTTCCCGGCCGAGCGGCGTGAGGGAATAGGTCACCTTCGGCGGCGACGTGGGCTCCACGAACCGGTCGAGCATCCCGTCCCTGACCAGCACGCGCAGGTTCTGCGACAACATCTTCTCGCTGATGCCCTCGATCCGGTCGCGGAGCCGGTGGAACCGGAGCGGGCCGTCCTTGAGCGCGACCAGCACGAGCACGCCCCAGCGGCTGGTCAGGTGCTCAAGCACCTGACGCCCGGAGCAGTCGACGGCGAACAGATCCTCGACTTCCATGCTCCAGGAGCTTACTTCAAGGTACGTACTTACGAAAGGTAAGCCCATCCTCGTAACGTGGCCCGCATGAGCACTCTGAACGTCGACATCTGGTCCGACCTCGTCTGCCCCTGGTGCTACGTGGGCAAGCGCCGCTTCGACAGGGCGCTGGCCGCCTTCCCCCGGCGGGAGGACGTACGGGTGCGGTGGCGCAGCT
Source organism: Nonomuraea insulae (assembly GCF_042656245.1). Classification (NCBI taxonomy): domain Bacteria; kingdom Bacillati; phylum Actinomycetota; class Actinomycetes; order Streptosporangiales; family Streptosporangiaceae; genus Nonomuraea; species Nonomuraea insulae. The sequence continues at coordinate 283,522 of NZ_JBHSPA010000016.1, read as the reverse complement.
TCGAGCTCGACCCCGGGGGCAGCCGCGAACCGGCCATGTCCCTTCCCGAACGCAGCCATCGCGACCTCGGCGGCACCCGGGCCGACACCGACCGCCGCATGGCCATGCTCACCGACCTGGCCGCCCAGGAGGGCCTCGTCTACCGCCTCGACCTGGCCAGGGCCGTCAACAGTTTCGACGCCCACCGCCTCCTCCAGTACGCCGATCGCGAGGGCAGGGGAGAGGCCGTGCGCGAGCGCCTGATGAGCGCCTACGTCGCCGAGGGGGCCGTCCTGTCCGACCTCGGCACCCTGGCCGATCTGGCGGCCGAGTGCGGCCTGGACCCGGTGGCCACCCGTGCCGTGCTCGACGACGGCGGATTCGCCGAGGAGGTCAGGGCCGACGAGCTGCGCGCCAGGGAGCTCGGGGTGTCGGGGGTGCCGACGTTCGTCTTCGGGCAGCGGTACGCCGTCTCCGGGGCCCAGCCGGTCGAGGTCTTCTCCCAGGTGCTCTCGCAGACCTTCACCGACGCCGGGGACGGGACGGAAACCACCGCCCGCCTCCCTTGACGACCCGCGAGCGCGTGGGGGGCGAATGCCGGAGCCGGCGGGCGGTGTTCAGGGGAAAGAAGGGGACGAAACCTGGGAATTCGCATGGTGGGGGAGGCAAGGGATCTTTGGGAGGGGTGACATATCGGAAAGACTGTGCGCCATGATGGAGCATGGGGCGTCACCTGGGCAGGGCTGACGGCCCTACGAACTCCACCATGCCCCCTGGAGATCGCATGTCCCGACCGCTGATCGGCATCACCGCGTACTTCGAAGCAGCCCGCTGGGGCGACTGGGTACGCGAGGCCGTGCTGTCTCCACCCTCCTACGCGAAGGCGGTCGGCCGGGCCGGGGGCGCGCCCGTGGTGCTGCCGCCGCTCGGCCCGCACGCCATCGAGGACTACGTGAGCGGCCTGAAGGGCATCGTCCTGGCCGGCGGCGTCGAGATGGGCGCCGGCACGTACAACGGCGAGCAGGACGAGCGCATCGCCGAGCCCCAGGTGCACCGCGACCGGTTCGAGCTGGCCGTGGCCAGGGCCGCGATCCGCGCCGACCTGCCCATCCTGGCCATCGCCCGCGGCATGCACGTGCTCAACGTCGCCCAGGGCGGCACCCTGATCCCGTGGCTGCCCGAGGTGCTCGACAGCGACCGGCACGCCACGCCGGGAGCCGGCCACACGATCCAGGTGAGCGTCTCCAGCAAGCTCGGCAAGGCCGTCGGCGACCGGGTGGAGGTGGTCGCGCCGCACCACCAGTCCGTACGCCGTCTCGGCTCGGGCCTGCTGGCCGTGGCCTGGGCAGAGGACCAGATCGTCGAGGGGATCGAGCTGCAGGGACACCGCTTCGGCATCGGCGTCCAGTGGCACCCGGAACGCGGCGAGGACAACCGGCTCTTCGATGCGTTCATCGAGGCGGCCCGCTAGGCTTCGATCATGCCGCTGCACCCCCAGGCGCGGGACTACGTCGCCCAGTATCCGTCGGATCTGAACACCGACCTGGCCACCATCGGCCCGGCCGAGATCCGCGACATGCGCGGGCTGGACGCCCTGGCGGCCCACCGAGGGCCGATGACGAAGCTGCCCTACCTCCGCGACGAGCAGGCCGAGGGCGTGCCGATCCGCATCTACCGGGCCGACCCCGGCGACGGCCTGCTGCCGGTCGTGGTCTACTTCCACGGCGGCGGCTGGGTCTTCGGCAGCGCCAAGCGCAACGACGCGGTCGGCCGCGACCTGGCCATCCGCACCGGCGCCGTGGTGGTGTCGGTCGACTACCGGCTGGCCCCGGAGGACCCGTTCCCCGCCGCCGCCGACGACGCCTGGACCGTGGTGCGCGACATCTTCGCCAGGCCCGCCTTCTACCAGAGCAACGGCAGCGTCGCCGTGATCGGCGACAGCGCGGGCGGCAACCTGGCCGCCGTCGCCGCCTGGCAGGCCCGCGACGCCGGCCTGCGGCTGGCCCACCAGGTGCTCGTCTACCCGATCCTCGACGTGGCCATGGACACGCCGAGCCACGTCGAGTTCGCGAAGGGGTTCGGGCTGGACGCCGAGGAGATGGCCTGGTTCGCCCGCCAATACGCGGCCGACGCCGACCCCGCCGATCCCCGGCTGTCCCCGCTGCGGCTGCCCGACGTCTCGGGCCTGGCGCCGGCGACGGTCGTGACGGCCGAATACGACGTGCTCAGAGACGAGGCCGAGCGCTACGCGGAGCGCCTGGCCGAGGCGGGCGTGCCCGTCGGGCTGCGCAGGTTCGACGGCGCGGTGCACAGCTTCTTCGTCCTGCCCGGCCTGTTCGACCAGGCCGTCGAGGCCCGCGACTATGTGGCCGAGCGGCTACGGGAGTCCCTGTGAAAGACGCCTATGAGAAGCTGATGCTCGACACGCCCGCCGACGGCGTGTTGCGGATCACGATCAGCGAGCCCGGCAGACTCAACGCGGTGGACGCCACCGCCCACCGCGAGCTGGGCGAGGTCTGGCGCGACGCCGACCGCGACGACAGCGTCAGGGCGATCCTGGTCAGGGGCGAGGGCCGGGCATTCTCGGCGGGCGGCGACCTGTCCATGATCGAGGACATGATGCGCGACCACGCCACCAGGCTGCGCGTGTTCACCGAGGCCCGCGACATCGTCTACAACGTGCTCAACTGCTCCAAACCGGTCGTCTCGGCCATCCAGGGCCCGGCCGTCGGCGCCGGGCTCGCGGTGGCGCTGCTGGCCGACATCTCGGTCGCCGGTCGCACCGCGCGGATCATCGACGGCCACACCCGGCTCGGCGTCGCCGCGGGCGACCACGCCGCGATCGTCTGGCCGTTGCTGTGCGGGCTGGCCAAGGCCAAATACCACCTGCTGCTGTGCGAGCCGCTCTCGGGCGAGGAGGCCGAGCGGATGGGGCTGGTCAGCCTGTGCGTGGACGACGACCAGGTGCACGACAAGGCCATGGAGATCGCCGTCAGGCTCGCGGCCGGCTCCCAGGAGGCGATCAGGCTCACCAAATACTCGCTCAACAACTGGCTGCGCCTGGCGGGCCCCTCCTTCGACGCCTCGCTCGCCATGGAATTCCTCGGATTCACCGGCCCCGACGTGGCCGAGGGCGTACGCGCGCTGCGCGAGAAGCGGCCCCCGTCCTTCGGCTGAGCCCCCCGCGTGTGCATCCCCGGCCCTCGGGTAGCGGGGGCAATGAAGGAAAGTGGACTCGCCGTTGCGCCGGCACCGGCCCTGTTCGCCGAGGCCGAGAACGTCGCTTCGGCCGGCAGAGGGCCAATGGCGGCCGGTGTGACTCCAGCGGTCCACGAGACAGCGGAGGAGGAAGAGCATCCACGGGGCCGCCGCCCGTGAAGGCGGCGGAGGCAGGGCGTGGCTCGACGGGCGCCGCGAGCCGCGGGGGCGATCCGGACGCCCGCGCCGTGCAGGGGGTTGAGCAGTAGCTCCCGGCCGAAATCGGCGCGGTCCGCCCGATCCAGGCGCTGATCGGGCGGCCGGACACCCCGCTGATCCCCGCTCTTCGCACGCCGACGCCTTCCCACCGCATCACGCGGACGCCTAACCACCACATCACACGGACGCCTCCCCACCGCATCACGCGGACGAGGTGGGGCGCACGTCTCAGCGGAACGGGCCTGCTAGCGGGGCCTGCGCGCGTGGAAGACGAAGGCCGGGGGAGTGTTGCGCCACACCGTACGCCCCGCCACGACCTCCTCGAACCGCTCCGCCAGCAGCGTACGGAACCGCCGCGCCGAACTGAGCGGGATGGCGTGAATGTAGGAGAACGTCGTGAACGCCGCCCCCGGATTCATCGCATCCGTCACCGCCCCCAGCAGATCCCGCTGCAGCTCGTCGGGGAAGGCCGCCCACGGCAGCCCGCTCACCACCACGTCGGCCGGCCCCAGCCCCCGCTCGCCGAGCAGCTCGCCCAGCCGGGAGGCGTCGTCGTGCGCCACGTCCACCGCGGGGAAACGCTCGGCCAGGAGCCGCGCCAGCGGCTCGTTGAGCTCCACGGCCAGATGGTGGCCGCGCCCGCTCAGTCGCTGCTGGATCTCCGCCGTGAACGAGCCCGTCCCGGGGCCGAGCTCCACCACGATGGGCTCACCCCGCTCGGGGACCGGCGTGCATACGGACGAGGCCAGCCACCGGGAGCTGGGAGCGAGGGCGCCGATCGTGGCAGGGGAGCGCAGGAACTGGCCGAGGAAGAGTGCCGTGTCGTTGGGCATGAATCGAACCTAAAGCCCCGGCGGCACTGGATCGCTCCGCCCTCCGGGCGCAGCTGCGGCCACTTGGAGGAGGCGGGCTCCTCCGCGCGGAGGATCAGGTGCTCACGCTGGACGGATACCTTGTGTGCATGCGTTGGCGTGGTGTGCCGCTGGATGTCCTGCTCGCGGCCTCGGGAGTGAGCCTGGACCTGCTGACCACCGCGCACGCGGGCGACACCGAATTCCTGCCCGCGGAGATGAACATTCCGATGGCGCTGCTGGTCGGCCTGCCCCTGGGACTCGTACGCCGCTGGCCGGTGCCCGTCTCCCTCTACCTGGCGGCGTTCCTGGCCGTCACCGACCAGATCGGCTCGTTCACCTCCAACACCGCCCAGATCCTCGTCTGCGTGTCGCTCGGCGTGGCCGGCTACACCTCGCCGGTGCGGGCCACCGCCCTCGCCGTGGCCGCCTCGATCTTCGCGACCGCCTTCAACATCGCCGACCCAGGCATCGCGCTCACCGGCAACATGTGGATGTACTCCGTGCTGCTGCCCGTCTTCCCCGCAGTCCTCGGCGCCTACCTGCGCAGCTCCGCCGAGCGCCTCGACGAGCGCGACGTCACCCCCGACGCGCTGCTCGCGGCCGGCGGCGTGGCGATCACCGTGCTCAGCACGTGGACCACCTGGCACTCGGGCATGCAGCCGGTCTGGGTGGTCGGCCTGCTGGCCGTGGTGGGCGGGCTGTCGCTGGGCATCGCCAGGCGGCTGCCCGGCCTGGTCTTCCTGCTGCAGGGCGTGCTGCTCGTCTCGGCCGACACCTACCTGAACTCCGCCGTCAACACCTGCGTCATCCTCACGCTCATCGCCATCGGCGTGTTCGCCATGCGGGTGGTGTCCTGGGCCTGGACGGTGGCGGCATACGTGACCGGCTGCCTGCTCACCGCGATCGCCGTCGTCGGCGACAACACCGAGATCACCGCGTTCCGCGTCGGTGTGCTCATGACGCTGGTCGCCACCCCCATCGCGATCGGCCGCTACCTGGGCGTGCGCCGCGACGCCGCGGCCACCGAGCGGCTGGTCGCCGAGGAGGCCGCCCGCGCCGCCGTCGCCCAGGTGCGCGCCGACCAGCTCGCCGAGCGCGAGCGCATCGCCCGAGACGTGCACGACATCGTCGCCCACCACGTCGGCGCGATGGTGCTGCGGGCCAGCGCCGCCCGTTACACCGCCCCCGACGGCCCCGTCGCCGACGCGCTCAACGACATCCGCGAGACCGGCCACCAGGTGCTGCAGGACCTGCGCGACCTGCTCGACCTGCTGCGCGATCCCGACCGCCAGCCCGACCTGCTGGCCAACCCCGCCGACGTCGTACGCGAGTCGGCCGAACGCATGGCCGCCGCCGGGCTCGTCGTCGAACTCGACCTCGACCCGGCCACCGACCAGGCCCCCCTCATAGCCCGCACCTCCGCGGCCAGGATCGTCCAGGAAGGACTCACCAACGTGCTCAAACACGCAGGCCCAGGAACGCGGGTCCGCGTATCCGTGTCCTCGTCCGAGGACGGGCTGGCCGTGGAGATCCGCAACGGCCGCCCGCCCACCGCCATCGAACGCCTGCCCTCCTCGGGGCGCGGGCTGGCGGGCATGCGCGAGCGCGTGCGCACGGTGGGCGGCACCCTCAACGCGGGCCCCGACGGCGAGGGCGGCTGGCTGCTGGCCGCCCACCTGCCTACACGGCTGTCCTCGGGGAACGCCGCGTGATCCGGGTGCTGGTGGCCGACGACCAGGCGCTCGTACGCGCGGGCGTGCGCATGTTGCTGCAGGCCACGGGCGACATGGAGGTCGTGGGCGAGGCCGAGGACGGCGCCGAGGCCGTGCGCCTGTCCGAGCGTCACCTGCCGGACGTGATCCTCATGGACCTGCGCATGCCCAGGGTGGACGGCCTGGAGGCGATCAAACGCGTGCTCGCGGGCCGGCCCGGGGCCAGGATCGTGGTGCTGACCACGTTCGCCGAGGACGGCAACGTCTACGCCGCCCTGCGCGCCGGGGCCGTCGGCTTCCTGGTCAAGGACGACGAGCCGGAACGCATGGTGGACGCCGTGCGCCGGGCCGCGGCCGGCGAGCAGCTCCTGGCGCCCTCGGTGCTGCGCCGGGTCGTGGAGGGCTTCCTGGCCGCCGAGGAGCAGGCCGCCGCGCCCGCGGCGCCGGCCGGGCTGACCGAGCGCGAGGTGGAGGTGCTCGCCCTGGTCGGCACCGGCCTGTCCAACGCGGAGATCGCCGAGGAGCTGCACGTCGGCGTCACGACCGTCAAGACCCACATCGCCGCCGCCATGGACAAACTGGGCCTGCGCAACCGCATCCAGGCCGCCGTGGTCGCCCACCGCACGGGCCTCGTCGACGCCTCCTTCCGCCCGGTACGCCCCCCGCGCGGCGGCCCGGCCACCTGAGACCTGTTCGGCCCCGTCATCGCCGTACTGGCCCTGGCACCTGAGACCTGTTCGGTCTCGTCATCGCCGTACTGGCCCTGGCACCTGAGACCTGTTCGGCCTCGTCACCGCCGTACTGGCCCTGGCGTGGTCACCGGGAGCCGCGCGCCGCCGTTAGAGTCGGAGATGTGTATGTGAAGATCTGCGGCCTGAGCGAGCCCGAGCACGTTGCCACCGCCGTCGAGGCCGGCGCCGACGCCATCGGGTTCGTCATGACCCGGAGCACCCGGCGCGTCGCGCCCGAGCGGGCGGCCGAGCTGGCCGCCCAGGTCCCCGAGCACGTGCTCACCGTGGGGGTGTTCCGCGGCGAGGACCCGGAGACCGTCAGGGCCGCCGCGCTCGCGTCCGGGGTGCGGGCCGTCCAGTTGCACGGCAGGCATCCGCACGGCGACTTCACCGCGCTCAAGGATCTCGGCGTCCGCCTGGTCAGGGCCGTCGACGCGCAGGCCGACCTGCGGTGCGGGGCCTTCGACGAGGACCTGCTCCTCGTGGACGCCCCCCACGCGGGCTCGGGCCAGCCGTGGGACTGGGCCGCCGTACGCGGCCGCCCCTCCGGGCACTGGATGCTCGCGGGCGGCCTCGACCCGTCCAACGTCACCGAGGCGATCGCGGCCGCCGACCCGTGGGGGGTCGACGTGTCGAGCGGTCTGGAGACGGCGCCGGGCGTGAAGGACTCGGCGCTGATCGAGGCGTTCCTGCGGGCGGCGCGCGGCTCCCATGGATGACCTCGTCCGCGGCCCGTCCCTGACCCGGGGCAGCATGGCCGGGGACCTGGCCCGCGCCCTGACCTTCCTGCACACCTTCGCCCGGCGCCGCTCGCCCAGAACGGTCCCGATCCCGGGCGGCTTCGCGGTGCTCGACGACCGTTACCCCGGTTCACACGACGACAACAAACTGATAGTCCACACAGCCCCCGACTCAGGCGACCCCGGTGACTCGGGTGACTCCCGTGACTCTGGCGGCCCAGGCAACTCCGGTGGCCCAGGTCAGGTGGTGGGGCGGCTGGTGGCCGTGGCCGATGAGGTGCTGGCGGAGCGGGGGCACCGGCTGGTGTGCGTGGACGACGACCGGCTCGGCACCGCCTACGCGCCCGCCTTCGCCGCCGCCGGCTACGAGCACGAGACGAACCTCATCATGGCCTTCCGTGGCCGCGTCCCCCGGGACGTGCCCCCGGCCGAGCGGCTCGACCTGGCGGAGCTGGTGCCCGTACTGCGCCGGGAATGGCGCGGCACACTGCCGCAGGCGTCGGACGAGGTGGTCGACGGTCTCGCCCGTCGGGTGGAGGCCCGTCTCAGGGGCGCCGACGCGGTGAGCTTCCACGGGGTCCGCGCGCCGGACGGAGAGATCGCCTCCAGAGCCGACCTGTATGTGGACGGCGGCGTCGCCCAGATCGAGAGCGTCTTCACCGGCGAGCCGCACCGGGGCAAGGGCCACGCGCGCGCCCTGATGACCGCGCTGCTGGCGCAGGCGGCGGAGGCCGAACTGATCTTCCTGATGGCCGACGCGAACGACTGGCCCCGCCACTTCTACGCCGACCTGGGCTTCGAGCCACTCGGCCACACCCACGCCTTCCTCCGTACCTGACCGCAATACGGCCATTCATCCTTTACGCGCTGCCGTGGCTTCCCACCCGCCGCACTCCGGCTCACGGCCCTCCAGGAAACGGCTTCTGACCCTTCACCGCCGGCCCGCCGTAACGCGAGCCCATGTTGCCCATCGAAGGCCGAATCGCCACCCCGATCGTCGGGGCGTCGGCAGCCGGAGGGCCGGCGGTCGCCGAGGCGTTGCCGCAAGGGGTACCAGGGTGGCCTGACGCCCCTGGGCGCGGAACCGCACGCGCCCAACGACCGGACGCCGCTGTCCAAGCAGGTCCTGGCCGGTCTCTGGGAGAGCGAGCGGACGCGGCTCAGGCCCAGAAAGCCTGCCAAGACGGTTGGTCGGCACGGTCGGCGGCGGGCTCGGTGGGCGGCCAGATCAGCGGTGGGTCGGCTCAGCGGGTGGCAGACACAGCGGATGGCTGGCCCGGCGGTGGGTCGGCGCAGCGGGTGGCTGGCCCAGTGGGTGGCAGGCTCAGCGGTGGGTGGGTGGGCGCAGCGGGTGGCTGGCCCAGCGGTGGGTCGACGCAGCGGGCGGTCGGCTCAGTGGTGGGTCGACGCAGCGGGCGGTCGGCTCGGGGGTTGGACGGTCGCGGTGTGGTGAGCGGTGGAGGTCGTCGGTGCGGGTGGGCGGTCGTCGGCATCGGCCAGGTGCGGGGCCGCTGTGTTGGGGCTCCACGCAGTAGGGTCTGCTGCGTGAGTGAAACTTCCGCCGAGGACCGGATCTGGACAGTTCCCAACCTGCTGAGCTTCCTGCGCCTCTTGGGCGTACCCGTGTTCCTCTGGCTGGTTCTCGGGCCAAGGGCGGACGGCTGGGCCATCTTGATCCTCGCGGTGGCCGGTTTCACCGACTGGCTCGACGGCAAGATCGCGCGGGCGTTCAACCAGACGAGCAGGCTCGGCCGGCTCATCGACCCCGCCGCGGACAAGCTGTATGTGTTCGCCACGATTCTCGCCCTCCTGATACGCGACGTGATCCCGTGGTGGCTGGTCGTGATCATCCTCGGGCGCGAACTTTTCGTCGCGTGTTTCGTTCCCGTACTTCGCAAACATGGCTATAAGGCACTTCAAGTGCATTTCCTGGGCAAGGCTGCCATGTTCAACCTCATGTACGCCTTCCCTCTCCTCTTCCTTGCCTCCCACTCTGGGTGGTATGCCGAAATAGCTCGCATTGTCGGGTGGGCCTTCGCGCTTTGGGGAACCGGTCTGTACTGGTGGGCCGGGGCGCTGTATGTGGTACAGGTGCGCCAGTTGGTAGCCGCGGCCAAGAAGGAGTGATCGGGTGAAGGCGGTCGTCATGGCAGGCGGGGAGGGCACTCGGCTGCGTCCGATGACCGCCAACCAGCCCAAACCCCTGCTCCCCGTGGTCAACCGCCCGATCATGGAGCACGTGCTGCGTCTGCTCAAGCGGCACGGCGTCACCGAGACCGTGGTCACCCTGCAGTTCCTGGCCGCCCTCGTGCGCAACTACTTCGGCGACGGTGACGAGCTGGGCATGAGCCTGCAGTACGCCACCGAGGACATCCCCCTCGGCACCGCGGGCAGCGTCAAGAACGCCGCCGACCGCCTCCGCGAAGACCGGTTCCTGGTCATCTCCGGTGATGCCCTCACGGATATCGACTTATCCGATATGATCCGGTTTCACCGTGAAAATAGTGCTTTAGTCACCATTGGCCTGAAACGGGTGCCGAATCCCCTTGAATTCGGGATCATCATCGTGGACGACGAGGGCCGCGTACAGCGCTTCCTCGAGAAACCCACCTGGGGCCAGGTCTTCTCCGACACCGTCAACACCGGCGTCTACGTCATGGAACCCGAGGTCCTCGACGCCGTGGCGTCGGGCGAGCCCGTCGACTGGTCCTCAGACGTCTTCCCCGCCCTCCTCGAACGCGGCGCCGCCATCTACGGGTACGTGGCCGAAGGCTACTGGGAGGACGTCGGCACCCTCGACAGCTACCTCAAGGCCCAGGCCGACGCCCTGTCCGGCAAGGTCGGGCTGGACATCGGCGGCTTCGAGCTCTCACCGGGCGTCTGGGTCGCCGACTCGGCCTCGGTGGACCCCGACGCCGTGCTCAAGGGCCCGCTGCTCGTCGGCGACTACGCCAAGGTGGAGGCGGGGGCCGAACTGCGCGAATACACCGTGCTGGGCAACAACGCCATCGTCCGCGAGGGCGCCTTCCTGCACCGCGCGGTCGTCCACGACAACGTCTACCTCGGCCCCGGCGCCCACCTGCGCGGCTGCGTCATCGGCAAGAGCACCGACGTGATGGCCGGCGCCCGCATCGAGGAGAACGCCGTCATCGGCGACGAATGCGTCATCGAGGCCGAGGCCTACGTCTCCAGCGGCGTCAAGGTGTATCCGTTCAAGACCATCGAGGCCGGCGCGGTCGTCAACACCAGCGTCATCTGGGAGTCGCGCGGCCAGCGCAACCTGTTCGGCCCCAGAGGCGTCAGCGGCCTGGTCAACGTCGAGATCACCGCCGAGCTGTGCGTCCGCCTGGCCAGCGCGTACGCCACCACGCTCAAGAAGGGCGAGTACGTCGTCACCTCCCGCGACTGCTCCCTGGCCGCCAGGGCGCTCAAGCGGGCCGTCATCGGCGCGCTCACCGCGAGCGCCATCAACGTCCTCGACCTCGAGGCCGCCCCGCTGCCCGTCGCCCGCTTCCACACGGCGCGCGAGTCGGTCGCCGGCGGCATCGCGCTGCGCACCACCCCCGGCGACCCGCAGAGCGTGGACATCGTCATCATGGACGACCGCGGCGCCGACCTGCCCCCGGCCGCCCAGCGCAAGCTGGAGCGGGTCTTCTCCAGGCAGGAGTTCCGCCGCGCCTTCCCCGGCGAGATCGCCGAGCTCGCCTACCCGGCCAGGGCCGTCGAGGACTACACCCACGAGCTGCTGCGCCACGTCGGGGTGAGCGGCGTCAAAGACATGAAGGTCGTCGTGGACTGCGCCGGCGGCACCTCCTCGCTGGTGCTGCCCACCCTGCTCGGCCGGGTCGGCGTCGAGGTGCTCACCGTCAACGCCCGCCTCGACGACGTCTCGCCCACCGAGACGCTCGCCGAGCGCCGCCGTGACCTGCAACGGCTGTCCGAGCTCGTCAGCTCCTCGCGGGCGGCGTTCGGCGTGCGCTTCGACCCCGTGGGCGAGCGCATCGCCCTGGTGGATGAGAAAGGCCAGCTCATCAACGAGGAACGCGCCCTGCTCGTCGTGCTCGACCTGGTCGCCGCCGAGCGCCAGGGCGGTCAGGTGGCGCTGCCGGTCACCACGACCAGGGTGGCCGAGCAGGTGTGCCGCTTCCACGGCGTGCAGGTGCAGTGGACCTCCACCGCGCTCGACGCCCTCACCTCGGCCGCCGCCGGACCCGACATGATCTTCGCGGCCGACGGGCGCGGCGGGTTCGTGGTGCCCGAGTTCAGCCCGGCGATCGACGGGCTGGCCGCGTTCATGCGCCTGCTCGGCCTGGTGGCCCGCACCCGGCTGTCGCTCAGCCAGATCGACGCCAGGATCCCCGAGGTGAAGCTGCTGCGGCGCACCGTGCCCACGCCGTGGGCGGCCAAGGGCGCCGTCATGCGCTCGGTCATCGAGGCGGCCGAGTCCGAGCCGGAGGGGAACCGCGTCGACACCACCGACGGCGTGCGCGTGGCGCGCGAGGACGGGAGCTGGGTGCTGGTGCTGCCCGCCGCCGCGGAACCCGTCACGGATCTGTGGGCCGAGGCCGCCGACGTCGACAGCGCCCAGGCCCTGCTCGAACGCTGGGCGCGCATCGTGGAGCAGGCCGCGGGGTGAGGATTGTCACCCCGTGTGACGGAAGGCTTTTGCCGATGATGCGCCCATGGAGTGCCGCAAGATCGTAATGTAGAAACGCGCGGCGGCATGGACCACGGGGTGGGGGCGACGGTAACTTTGTCTGCGTCCAAACCAAAGTGCAGCGCCCCGCCTTGACCTTTGCCGCTGATCAGCGTAAGTTGCGGCATTCGCAAACTTGAAAAAGCGAAGCGAGGCGCGCCCCAGAGCACCGTCGCCGCGTCTTCGCGGTAGGAGGCCGAGCCGATCGATGCCGAGCGTCTACTGCACGCAGTGCGGGCACGCCAACCCCGAGGATGCCCGTTTCTGTTCCCGCTGTGGGTCACCGTTGACCAGGGCCGAGGTCTCCGGGGACACCACGTCGACGATCTCGGTCGCGGGAATCGAGGCGTACGAGGCTGAGACCGGCGACATGCTCGTGGCCGAGCGGGCGATCGTCGATCAGCTCCCGCCGGGCGCGGCGTTGCTCACGGTGACCAGAGGTCCCAACCAGGGGAGTCGTTTCCGGCTCGACACGGACCTGACCACGACCGGGCGCCATCCGGAGAGCGACATCTTCCTCGACGACATCACGGTCTCCCGCCGCCACGTCGAGTTCTACCGCCATCGCGGCGGCCAGTTCTCCGTGCGCGACGTGGGCAGCCTCAACGGCACCTACGTCAACCGGGAACGGATCGAGGAGGTCCCCCTGCACTCCGGAGACGAGGTGCAGATCGGCAAGTTCCGCCTCGTCTTCCTGATGCGCGGCAACTCCGGCGTATGAGCGAACGACCCGTGAACAGCCTCGTTCGAGCTCATGCGGCCGCCGGAGGCGGTCGCATGAGCGGGCGGAGCGAACGACCCGTGAACGCCGAGCTCATGGGCCCGCCGGAGGCGGGCGGATGAGCTCACAGGCGGCGCGGTCGCATATGAGCATCGGGGAGGTGCTCGCGCTCCTGCAGGGAGAGTTCCCCGATGTCACGATCTCCAAGATCAGGTTCTTGGAGGGCGAAGGGCTGATCGAGCCGGAGCGCAGCCCGTCCGGCTACCGGAAGTTCACGCACCTGCACGTCGAGCAGCTCCGCTTCATCCTCACCGAGCAGCGCGACCACTACCTGCCGCTGCGGGTGATCAAGGACAGGATGGCGGAGAGCTTCGGCCGCCCGCGTGAGGTACGCCAGGCGCAGGAGCTCAGGCTCAGCCGCGCCGAGCTGATCGAGGCCGCGGCGATCGACGAGGAGACGCTCGGCGAGCTGGAGGACTACGGACTGCTCGTCCCGGTGGCCAGGCGTTACGACGAGGAGGCGCTCAAGGTGGCCCGTGTCGTGGGCGCCTTGGCCCGTTTCGGCCTGCACGCCCGCCACCTGCGGGCGGTCAAGGTTGGGGCCGAGCGCGAGGCCGGATTGGTCGAGCAGACCGTGGCCCCCATACTCAAACGGCGCGCCCCCGGAGCCATCGGCGAGGCCGACGAGGTCGCCAGGGAGCTTTCCACGTTGCTGCTCGACCTGCACGCATCCCTTGTGCGGATGGGAGTCCGATCCGTACTGGGGCGTTGAGACCGTAGCGAGCTGGGAGGCGGAGGCGCATTCCAGGCCCACCGGGTGTTACGTTGAAATGCAGAAGCCAGTCAGCAAAAGCGATGATCGAGAGCTGTGCCGGGTGACCGGTCAGGATTACGGAGCAGCCCGTGTTGCAGATGGAGGTCGTGGGCGTACGAGTTGAAATGCCCACAAATCAGCCGATCGTCTTGCTCAAGGAGGCACACGGGGAGCGGTTCCTTCCTATATGGATTGGCATGACCGAGGCCACGGCCATCGCCCTGGCTCAGGCGGAGGAGCCGCCGCCGAGGCCGCTCACCCACGATCTCTTCCGAGACGTGCTGAGCGCCCTGGGCGTAGGCCTGCGCGCGGTCAACATCGTTGCTCTGCGTGACGGCATCTTCTTCGCCGATCTGGTCTTCTCCAACGGGGTGGAGGTGAGCGCGCGCCCGTCCGACTCGATCGCGCTCGCCCTGCGTACGGGGGCTCGCATCTTCGCCAGCGAGGAGGTCGTCCAGGAGGCCGGGGTGATCATCCCGGACGACCAGGAGGACGAGGTGGAGAAGTTCAGGGAGTTCCTTGACACGATCACTCCCGAAGACTTCGGTAGGGCGGGGTAGGTATTTCAGTGCATTTACGCTTCACGACGCGCCGAGCCGGATCGTTGACTGAGCATGGTCACGGTCCTACGGTGCAAGAGAAACCCGCGGTCGCCTTTTACGAACCCCCAGATCAGGCCGTGGGATGAGAGAAAGCCGGAGGTCCGCGTGGCGGTCAGCAGCGGCGAGGGAAAGACGGCCGACCAGGAAGATCCGGTGCGGCGCGAGAGCGCTCGGCAGCGTGCCGGGGAGCAGGGCCTGCTCTTCGACGAGCAGCCTACGACGCTGCCGGGCGACATCGGATACCGCGGGCCGACGGCCTGCTCCGCGGCCGGCATCACCTACAGGCAGCTCGACTACTGGGCGCGCACGAGCCTGGTGGAGCCGACTATAAGAGCCGCGCAAGGCTCGGGATCCCAGCGGCTCTACAGCTTCCGCGACATCCTGGTGCTCAAGGTCGTCAAGCGACTCCTCGACACCGGGGTGTCACTGCAGCAGATCCGTACTGCCGTGCAACACCTGCGTGACCGCGGGGTCGCCGACCTCGCGCAGATCACGCTCATGAGCGACGGGGTGAGTGTCTACGAGTGCACCTCGGCCGATGAGGTGATCGATCTGCTCCAGGGCGGCCAGGGCGTGTTCGGCATCGCGCTCGGGCGGGTCTGGCGAGAGGTCGAGGGCTCCCTCGCGGAGCTGCCGGGGGAACGCGCGGCGGTCGAGGACACCGTCCCGGCCGACCATCCCGCTGACGAACTGGCCCGCCGGCGTCGCGCCCGCCGGACCAGCTGACTCATTGACCTGTGCTTCTTCCCCACCTCGCCGCACGTCGGCCGAGGTCCTTCCGGGAAGAAGGGCCGGGGGAATTCTTCCAGGGGAGCGCGGCAGGGCCTTCTGAGGAGGGCTGAGGGGCTTGTGGAGACCGGCGGCTGTGCAGCCGCCGAAGGCCGGTAGGCGTCCCGTGGCGGGCGGCCCGCGATGAAACGACCAAGACCGGCGGGCCGGAGCGACAGGCGTGGGGCCGGAACGACGGGCCCGCATGACGGCCTCACCGACATGGACCGGGTCGGACGGCATGGCGGCCTCGCTGACGCGGAACGGGGCGGACGGCTGATGGCACAGAGGTCGCGACGGCGACCTGTATAACGACCATGCCGGGCCGGACAGGCTGACCTGGCCGGGGTGGTGCATAGATCGTGCCGACGCCGCTCAGGCGGGCACAGATGGCGCCAGGCGCCGCACAGGCGGTCTCAGGGCAGCGCGGGCCGGATCAGGCACCCTGGCAGGCGAGCGGGCGGGCGCTGATGGTGCCGACGCCGCAGGCGGGCGCAGATGGCCGCTGAAGCCGCACAGGCCGCTGAAGCCGCACGGGCCGGCGCATATGGTGCCAGGCGTCTCACAGGCGGTCTCAGGGCAGTGCGGGGCGGGTTGGTGCGCGGTGAGCGGGCGGGCGGGGCCTGGGCAGCGTGTAGGCGAGGCTGGGCCCTGGCGGTCCGGTGGGTGGGGCTGGGGCCCTGGCGGTCCGGTGGGTGGGCTTGGGGCGGTGTGCGTGGGCTGCCGTGGGGGTGCCGGGTGATCGCCGGGGTGGTGTGCCGTGGGGTGCCGGGTGATCGCTGGGGCAAGCGCCGGGCGGGACTCAGGGTGGTCGTGGTGTGGGTGTGGAGTCGGGCCGGGGCGGGAGGTGGCTGTGGGGTGGGGGTGGTGCGCTGAGCGGCAATCACGGCGTACCGTAGTAATCTAGGACAGCAAGGCTGACGACCCCGTGCGGGAGAGTCTCCGGGTCATAGGGCCCGGAGCGCCGAAGGAGCAACCCTCCCCGGAATCTCTCAGGCATCCTGTACCGCTCGGGTGAGGCAACTCTGGAAAGCAGGCGCGCCCGCCAGGTGTGCCTCACCGACGGTGCAAGCCCTGAACGGGGTGAAGCTCTCAGGTCGCGACGATCGGTTCACCGGGCGTCGTGCTGACAGAGGGGGAGATCCGGCACTCGCCCGCGCCCTGGCGCCGGTCTCCATAGCCTCGGGAGGCACACCCATGACCGATCTGTCCGCTCCGCCGTTCTCGTCCAGGCATATCGGCCCCTCGGAGTCCGAGCAGCAGCGCATGCTCGAGGCCGTCGGTTTCGAGTCCGTGGCGGATCTGGTGGCGGTGGCCGTGCCCGAGGGCATCAGGGCCAAGGACCGGCTCAAGCTGCCCGCCGCGATCGGCGAGGCCGAGGCCATCGCCGAGCTGCGCGCCCTGGCCGGGCGAAACCGGGTGCTCACGTCCATGATCGGGCTGGGCTACTACGACACGGTGACGCCCGCGGTCATCAGGCGCAACCTGCTGGAGAACCCGGGCTGGTACACCGCCTACACCCCGTACCAGCCGGAGATCTCGCAGGGCCGCCTTGAGGCGCTGCTGAACTTCCAGACGGTCGTCTCCGACCTCACCGGCCTGCCCGTCTCCGGCGCGTCGCTGCTGGACGAGGCCACGGCCGCGGCCGAGGCGATGACGCTGGCGCGCCGGGCGGGCAAGTCCAAGAGCGAGGTGTTCGTGGTGGACGCCGACGCCCTGCCCCAGACCAAGGCCGTGCTCGCCACCAGGGCCGAGCCCCTCGGCATCACGCTCGTGGAGCACTCGCTGGAAGGTGAGCTGCCCGCGTGTTTCGGCGTGCTCGTGCAGTACCCGGGCACGTCGGGGAGGCTGCGCGACTTCCGTGCCGTGGCCGCGGCCGCGCACGAGGCGGGCGCGCTGGTCGTGGCCGCCGCCGACCTGCTGGCCCTGACGCTGGTCGCCGCCCCCGGCGAGCTGGGCGCGGACATCGCGGTCGGGTCCTCGCAGCGCTTCGGGGTGCCGTTCGGGTTCGGCGGGCCGCACGCCGCGTACATGTCCGTACGTGAGGGGCTGCAGCGCCAGCTTCCCGGGCGTCTCGTGGGCGTGTCGGTGGACGCCGACGGCGACCCCGCCTACCGCCTGGCCCTGCAGACCCGCGAGCAGCACATCCGCCGCGAGAAGGCCACCAGCAACATCTGCACCGCCCAGGTGCTGCTCGCCGTCATAGCCGCCATGTACGCCGTCTACCACGGCCCCGAGGGCCTGGCCGGCATCGCCCGCCGCGTGCACCGCCACGCCACCGCCCTGGCGGAAGGGCTGCGCGGCGCGGGCGTGGAGGTCGTGCACGGCGAGTTCTTCGACACCGTGCTCGCCCGCGTCCCCGGCCGGGCCGCCGCCGTGGTGGCCGCCGCCGCCGAGCGGGAGGTCAACCTCTGGCAGGTGGACGCCGACCACGTCTCCGTCTCCTGCGACGAGAAGACCGGGGTGGCCGAGGTGGCCGCGGTGTGGGCGGCCTTCGGGGTCCCCGGCACTGAGGTGGACCCCGAGAACGCCCCCGACGCGCTGCCCGCCTCGCTGCTGCGCGAGAGCCCGTACCTGACCCACCCGGTCTTCCACGAGCACCGCTCCGAGACCGCGATGCTCCGCTACCTGCGCAGGCTGCAGGACAAGGACATCGCGCTCGACCGCTCGATGATCCCGCTCGGCTCCTGCACCATGAAGCTGAACGCGACCACCGAGATGGAGCCCATCACCTGGCCCGAGTTCGCCGCCATCCACCCCTACGCGCCCGCCGGGCAGGCCGCGGGCTACGGCGAGCTGATCAGCACGCTGGAGGGCTGGCTGGCCGAGGTGACCGGCTACGACGCGGTCTCCATCCAGCCGAACGCCGGCTCGCAGGGCGAGTTCGCGGGGCTGCTCGCCATCCGCGCCTACCACCACGCCAACGGTGACGGCGAGCGGGACGTCTGCCTCATCCCGTCCTCCGCCCACGGGACGAACGCCGCCAGCGCCGTCATGGCCGGCATGCGGGTCGTGGTCGTGGCCTGCGACACCGACGGCAACGTGGACCTGGCCGACCTCGACGCCAAGATCGACAAGCACCGTGACGCGCTGGCCGCGATCATGGTGACGTACCCGTCCACGCACGGCGTGTTCGAGGAGTCCATCACCGAGGTCTGCGCCAAGGTCCACGACGCCGGCGGCCAGGTGTACGTGGACGGCGCCAACCTCAACGCCCTGGTCGGCCTGGCCAAGCCCGGCGAGTTCGGGGCCGACGTCTCCCACCTCAACCTGCACAAGACCTTCTGCATCCCGCATGGCGGCGGCGGCCCCGGCGTCGGCCCCGTCGCGGTACGCGCCCACCTCGCCGCCTACCTGCCCGGCCACCCGCTGCACAACGGCACACCGGTCGGCCCGGTCTCGGCGGCCCCGTACGGGTCGGCGGGCATCCTGCCGATCTCGTGGGCGTACGTCAGGATGATGGGCGCCGAGGGCCTCACCGCGGCCACCGAGCAGGCCATCCTGTCGGCGAACTACCTGGCCAGGCGGCTGGCCCCGCACTACCCGGTCCTGTACACCGGGCGCGGCGGCCTGGTCGCGCACGAGTGCATCGTCGACCTGCGCCAGATCACCAAGGAGACCGGCGTCACCGTGGACGACGTGGCCAAGCGCCTCATCGACTACGGCTTCCACGCGCCGACCATGTCCTTCCCCGTGGCGGGCACGCTGATGATCGAGCCCACCGAGAGCGAGGACCTGGGCGAGCTCGACCGGTTCGTGGACGCCATGGTCGCCATCCGGGGCGAGATCGCCAAGGTGGCCTCCGGTGACTACGACAAGAACGACAACCCGCTGCGCAACGCGCCGCACACGGCGGAGGCGGTCAGCGCGGACGAGTGGCCGCACCCGTACGCGCGCAGCGAGGCCGCCTACCCGCTCCCGTCGCTGCGCGAGGCGAAGTACTGGGTCCCGGTGCGCCGCATCGACCAGGCCTACGGCGACCGCAACCTGGTGTGCTCCTGCCCCCCTCTGGAGGCGTACGAGGACTGAGCCGGGTGCGCCGATGACTCCGGGGGCGCGCCCGTCCAGTCCTTCGGCGTCAAGTGAGCAGACATGATCGCGAGAAGTCGTTAGGCTCGGTCCGACCGTCGCCACAAGGAGCTCTCTTGACGTCCTCAGAGCTGGAGACCGCGCCCCTCGACACCGCCCGCCTCCTGGCCGAACGCGGTGATCTCGACGCCGCGGCCGCGATCCTGGGCGAGCTGGCGGCCGATCCCGGCGAACCCGACAGGGCGCAGGCCGCGGTCGGGCTCGCCGTGGTCCTGGAGCAGCGGGGCGACGTCGAGGGCGCCAGGGCCGCCGCCAGGACCGCGCTGGCCACCGGCCACCCGGAATACGCCGCCCAGGCCGCCTGTCACCTGGCCCAGGGCTTCGAGCGGGAGGGGCGGGAGGAGCAGGCCAGGGGCGCCTGGCAGGCCGTGCTGGGGGTGGGCACGGCCGCATACGTGCCGCTGGCCCACCTCGCCCTGGCCCGGCTGGCCGAGGCGGCGCAGGACCTGGAGCAGGCGGAGAAGGAGCTGCGCGCCGCCATGCGGGCGGGCGACGACGGGGTCGGCGCGCATGCCGCCCAGCGTCTCGCCGACCTCATGGTGGAGCACGGGGAGCCCGGCGCGGCGGCTGAGGTGCTCCTGGACGCCCTGGAGTTCGCCCCCGCCGACGAGGTGCCGGGGCTGCGGGTCCGCCTCGGCATCGCCCATCTGGAGCTCGCCTGCGCGGAGTTCGCCGAAAGCGTCGAGGGCGGGGCCGACCCCCAGACCAGCGCCCTGGCCATCGAACTGCTCGCCCGCACCCTGCCGCTGCGCGGGCGCGACGACGACGCCGACCGGGTCTGGTCGTACGGGCTGGAGCACCACGACGAGACCCTCGCCGCCGAGGTCCGGCTCCGCTACGACCGAGACGCCTGATCACGACGCCCGACCGGGACGCCCGACCGCGACGTCTGATCACGACGCCTGATCACGACGCCTGACCGCGCGTCACCCGATCGGCGTGAGCGCCGGCCCCTCAGGAGCGGCGCATGACGGCCACGGCGGCCGCCACGTTGATGACGATGAGCGCCAGCCACGTCATCATCAGCCCGGCGGCCCCCGCGGTGCCCGCCGCGATGGCCGTCAGCGGCACGCCGATGCCCAGCGAGCCGAGCACGATCGGGATCATCGGCGCTCCGGGGTTCCGCTTCCCGTGCGGGGCGTGCCCGTGATGGTTCAGCTCCGCCCGGACCCGGGCGGCGATCGTGGCGTCGAGACGCTCGACGAAAGACTCGACGAGGGCCGCTTCGTAGTCCGGGCCGAGGTCGCGGCGGGCGTCGAGCGTGGCCTGCAGGTCATCACGGAGCGGGCGATTGTCTGGCATAACCGAATCATGCCTGTTCCACGCCGCGCCGTCATCCGCCCTGAGGGGTAGCCGCCGTCCTCCCCAGGTACCGTGCTGGCATGCGCGTGATGACTCCGAGGGGGCCGGCGACGGTCCAGGTCGACGAGGCCGCGGACCCGCGGCTGCTGCTGGTCCTTACGCACGGCTCGGCTGGGGGAGTGGACGCTCCTGACCTCCTGGCCGTACGCGATGCCGCGCTCGGAGCAGGGGCCAGTGTGGCGAGGGTGACGCAGGCGTTCAGGGTGGCGGGGGCGCGGGCGCCCGGCTCGGCGGTGAAGCAGGACGAGGCGTGGGAGACCGTCCTGGGCGAGTTGCGCGCGAGCCTGCCGGGGCTGCCGCTCGTGCAGGGCGGGCGGAGCAACGGGGCGCGGGTGGCGTGCCGTACGGCGAAGGCGGTCGGCGCGGCGGCGGTGGTGGCGCTGGCCTTCCCCCTGCATCCGCCGGGGAGGCCCGAGCGCTCCCGGGCCGGGGAACTACGCGGCGCCGGGGTCGACGTGCTGGTGGTGAACGGGGATCGCGACCCGTTCGGCGTGCCCGAGGCCGCGGACGCGGCGCGGCTGGTGGTGCTGCCGGGCGAGGGACATGACCTGAAGCGTGACCCCGCCCGGGTGGGCGAGGTCGTGGCGGAGTGGATCGTCCGCTACGCGTAGCCGCGCCCGATCGCGCTGAGTGATCGGGCTCGGACTCGGACGATCAGGCCGCGCCGACGGCGGGCCGGTGCGGGGCGATGGCCGTGCCGCTGGGAAGAAGCTCCCCGGTGTCCTCGAACAGGACGACGCCGTTGCAGAGCAGGCTCCACCCCTGTTCGGGGTGGCAGGCGAGGGTGCGTGCCGCCTCGCGGTCAGGCGCCTCGGCGTCCGGACAGGCCGGGTCGTGCGGGCACATCGGCGTGCCTCCGATATCTCATGAGGATGCTCCCGTTTGGAGGGCCGGGAGCCGACTCGGGTTGTTTTGTCCTGGCAAGTGTGCGACGTGTGTCACACGTTCCGACATAGCCCGTTGGGACTGTTACAGGAGGATCCCCGGATCGTGTGACCTTCGACACAGCGTGCCTTATGCAGGATAACGGTCCAAGCGCGCCACGCGCATCACGTTTGCAAACCCTTGAGCAGAGCGTCTAGTCCGCGCTCGAAGTCCACATCGGCTCTTTCGTCCCGTCTGACCCATTCATCGACTTCGGGGTCGGCCCAGCCTGACTGCTGCACCTCGACCGCCACGCTGCCGAACACGAAGGCCCGCAGCGCGCGCACGGCCTCGGGGGCGGCGCCCAGGCCCCCGTTGGTGAGCTGGTCGGTCTGCTCTCTGATGGCGATGGCCGTGGCGCCCTTGGGCGGCTTGGTCAGGGCCAGGGCCAGCACGCCCGGGTGCTCGCGCAGCAGCTCCCTGCCCGCCCTGCACCAGCCCCTGGCCGTCTCCTGCCAGGTGGGCCCCGGCTCGACGTGCACGGTGGTGACGTGCTCGGCCAGGGCGTCCATCAGCGCCTCCTTGCCCCGTGGCAGGTGGTGGTAGATGGCCATGGCCTCCACCTGCAGGGCGTCGCCCAGCCGGCGCATGGTGAGCCGGCGCAGGCCCTGGCTGTCGGCGATGTGGAGTGCGGCCTCGATGATGCGCTCGCGGGAGAGGGGGACCGGTGGTCGCTTGGCGGGCATGGTGATCATCTTACTATGTAAAGGCGCTCGCGCCGGGCCGATTTCCGCACGTGTCGCGGGACGGCGTACCCTTGGCAGTTGAATGAGTGCCGACAGTGTGAAGGGGCCAGGTCGATGGCGTTTTTCCGTCCGCGGGTGAGCCGGGAGGCAGAGGTCCGCTACCACGCGGACCAGGAGATCTCCAAAGGCTTCCCCGACCTGATCGACAAGGCCAGGCAGGCCGAGCAGACGCTGCGCGACCTGCGGGCCGCCGCAGTCGACGACGTCGAGCTGCTGGCCGCTGGGCAGGCGTTCGACCGGGCGCTGACGGAGGCGCTGCGGGCGGCCGAGTCGGGGCAGCGGGCCACGTTCGGGGTGAAGGCCTACGACGACCGGATCGCGCGGCGCAAGGCCAAGGCGACGCCCGCCGGGGCCATGTGGACCTCTGAGGTCGACCGGCTGCGCACGCTGCGGGAGGACAACCGGATGTGGGGGATCCCCCAGGTGCCCCGCGCGGTCCCCGCCGCCGGCTGAATCACCACACAGGCGATACGCGAAGATACGCGAAGAGCCCCGGCACAGGCGCCGGGGCTCTCGTTTCAGCTCGCCCAGTCGAGCAGCGGGCGGGTGTTGCTCGGGTGGCGCAGCTTGGACAGCGACTCCTTCTCCAGCTGCCGGATCCGCTCCCGGGTCAGCCCCAGGTGCTTGCCGATCTCGTCCAGCGTGTGCGGCTTGCCGTCCACCAGGCCGAACCGCAGGGCCATGATCTTCGACTCCCGCGGCGACAGGTTGTCGAGCACGCCGCGGAGCTGGTCGCCCAGCAGCTGGCGGTCGACGATCTCCGACGCCTCGGGGGAGTCGACGTCCTCGATGAGGTCGCCGATCGTGGTCTCCCCGTCCTCACCGATCGTCGCGTTCAGCGAGATCGGCTGGCGGCTGGTCCGCAGCAGCTCCTCGATCTGGTCCGGCGTCTTGTCGAGCTCGACCGCCAGCTCCTCGGGAGTGGGCTCGCGCCCCAGGCGCTGGTGCATGTCACGCTCGATCCGCGACAGCTTGGAGAGCATCTCCAGCACGTGCACGGGCAGCCGGATCGTCCGCGCCGAGTCGGCGAAGCCACGCTGGATGGCCTGCCTGATCCACCACATGGCGTAGGTGGAGAACTTGAAGCCCTTGGTGTAGTCGAACTTCTCCACGGCCCTGATCAGGCCCAGGTTGCCCTCCTGGACGACGTCCAGCAGCGACATGCCGCGGTCGGTGTACTTCTTGGCGACCGACACCACCAGCCGGAGGTTGGCCTCCAGCATGTGGTTCTTGGCCTGCCGGCCGTCCTCGATGACCAGGTGCAGGTCATCCTGGGCGGCGGGCGTCAGGTCGGGGTGGGTCTCCAGCTTGTACTCGGCGTACAGGCCGGCCTCGATCCGCCTGGCCAGCTCCACCTCCTGTGCGGCGGTGAGCAGGGTGCGGCGGCCGATGGACTTGAGGTAGGTGTGCACCGAGTCACCCATGACGGACTGGGTGTCGTCCAGGTCGTTCGGCTCGGTGTCGGCTTCGACCTCGGCGTTGACGACGAGGTCGTCGGGCACGTCCTCCTCGTGCTCCGGCTTGGCCTCGGACGGCGTCACGGCCTTGGCCGCGCCAGAGACAGTGCCAGAGACGGTGCCGGAGGTTTTTGCCTCGGCGGCCTTGCGGCCGGTAGTCTTCGCTCGCGAGGTCTTTCCGGCGGGGGCCGTTTTCTTCGCGGTGTTCTTCTTGGGGGCGGTAGTGCTGAGAGACGGCTCGTTCTCGGCGGCCAGGCTCACGCCGGCCTCTGAGAGTTCGCGCAGGATCGTGCGGCCTTCAGAGGGGCTGATACCGGCCTTCGCGAATGCGTCACGCAGCTCCGCCAGAGATAGGTGACCCTGGTCTCTCCCTCGTTCAATCAGTTGATCGAGAGATGCGGGCTGGGTCGCCACGGCGGTTCTGGGCATGAGGACACCTCCTCCGTACGGAGTGGAAGCGATCAGGCAGGTTGTGGTGGGGCGGGTTCGCGTCCGCACGGCGCACCAGTATCAATAACGCCAATCGCCGTGTTTTGTTCCCGCACACTCATACGGGATGAAAAAGGGGCGGATCGCCCAGATGGACAACCGCCCCGGGGTGGGTCTTATTCCGTCACCTCGACCTCGTCCGAGCCCACCTCTCCCGGACTCGTCCCGAACTGTCCCGGCGTGACCTCGGGCATCGGCATGGGCTCGGCGTCTTCCATCCGCTGGTCGGTCCAGTAGTCCAGGACCTTGCTCGGATCGGGGTTGACCTCTGTGGAGACCACGATGTCGTCATCGGTGGTCTCGGGCTCCGACGGCTGACCGGACGGTGACGCCTTCTCCACCACAGCTCGGGTCTCTCTCGCGACCTGGTCGAGCTTGCCCGCCGAGGCGGCCGCCGCGACTGAGGCGCCACCGATGATGATGACGCCGACGACGGCCGCGGATGCCCACATCTTGCGGGTCTGGTCCATGAAGGCTCCCTCCCTCTCCCCACTATGACGCAGCCGCAACTCGTCAGGTTCCTGCCCTCAGCCGCACCAGATCGGTCTTGCCGTTCGGCAGCAACGGCAGCCGGGGCACCAACCGCAGGTCACGCGGGGCGGCATGAGGTGGAAGCCTATCGCGGGAGTATGCCCGCAATTGCTCAAGCGTGGGGGGTGTGTCGGGATCCGCCGGTACGACTACCGCGGTGACCGCCTCGCCCCACTCGGAGTCGGGTGTGCCGATCACGGCCACGTCGGCGACCTCGGGATGGGTGCACAGGACGGCGGTCACGGCGGCGGCCACGACCTTCTCGCCGCCGGTGTTGATGACGTCGTCGGCCCGGCCCAGCACGCGCAGCCGGCCATCGCTCAGCTCGCCCAGGTCGGAGGTGACGAACCACTCGCCGTCCAGCGGGGCGGGCGGATCGGCGAACCGGTAGCCGGCGAACAACACCGGGCCCGAGATCCTGATCAGGCCGTCCGCGCCGATTTTGAGATCTACATTGTAAAGGGGCTGGCCGTCGTACACGCAGCCGCCGCTCGTCTCGCTCATCCCGTACGTCGTCACGACCCGGGCGCCGAGGGCGACGGCCCGCTCCACCAGGCCGGGACTGGGCGCGGCGCCGCCGAGCACGATCGTCCTGAACACCGACAGGTCCGCCCCCATCTCGACCAGCCGGTGGAGCTGGGTGGGCACCAGGGAGACGTGGTGGGCCCCTGACGTCAGGACCGCGTGCGGGTCGAAGGCCGGGTGGATGATCGGCTCGCTCTCCGAGAGCAGGGCGCGTACCAGGACCTGCAGGCCGGAGACGTGGGAGACGGGCAGGCAGCACAACCAGCGCTCGCCCTTGGCGGCCTCCACGCGGCGCAGGGAGGCCGCCGCGGAGGCGCGCAGGGCGGCGGCCGAGAGCATCACGCCCTTGGGCGCGCCGGTGCTGCCGCTGGTGGCGATCACCACCGCCACGTCTCCGGGGACGCCCTCACCGTCGCTCCGGCGGGCGCCGTCGACATGGGAGGGGCGCAGCGTGGCGAGCACGGGCTCGTGGTGGCCCGGGGGCAGGGGGAGGATGGCGGGGCCGTCGCCCGCGAGCGCGTCGCGGATCGCCGTGAACAGGGCAGGTCCCGGAGGCTGCACAATGGCATGCAGCGGACGGTCCGGATGCGACGGGTTCCTCCACATGCTCGTAAGGTTAATGGCGACAGGTCGGACAGTGGCGCAGGGAGGGTCGTGACGCGTTCTCCCGTGGTCTTCCGGGTGCCGATGGGCATATGTTTCCGGAGGCGGAGCGTCAGGGAAGGGGTGTCGCCGCACGGCCCGGCGGTGCGGCAGGCCTCGGTGAATTTTCAGCATTTGTCGGCATTTGAGATTGAATCTCCCCAGTGGCTTCGCCGGATGCAGGAGGCGTCACGTTGAACCCCGCTACCGCGCTGGCCACCGTACTGGTCGACGAGCTGGTGCGATGCGGCCTGACCGACGTGGTGATAGCCCCCGGTTCGCGCTCGGCCCCGCTGGCGCTGGCGCTGCACGCCGAGTCGCGGGTGCGCCTCCACGTGCGCGTGGACGAACGCTCCGCCTCGTTCCTGGCCCTGGGCCTGGCCAAGCGCTCCGAGCGCCCGGTCGCGCTGATCTGCTCCTCCGGCACCGCCACCGCCAACTTCCACCCCGCCGTCATCGAGGCGAGCGAGTCCGGCGTGCCGCTGCTGGTGCTGACCGCCGACCGCCCGCCCGAGCTGCGCGGCACCGGCGCCAACCAGACGATCGACCAGATCAAGCTGTACGGCACCGCCACCCGCTGGTTCGCCGAGATCGGCGTGCCCGAGGACCGGCCCGGCCAGGTCGCCTACTGGCGCTCGCTGGCCTGCCGCGCCTACCAGCGTGCCGCCGGAGCGGGCAACGCCGGCCCGGTCCACCTCAACCTGGCCTTCAGGGAGCCGTTGATCCCCGACGGCGACACCACCTGGTGCGAGCCGCTCGACGGCGACGCCAACGGCCCGTGGGTGCGCGCCCGCGTCGTGCCCCCGCCGATCGCCCTGCACATCCCGCCCACCAGGCGCGGCGTGCTCGTGGTCGGCGACGGCGCCGCCAACGTGCGCCGCTACGTGGCGGCGGCCGGCATGGCGGGCTGGCCCGTGTTGTCGGAGCCCAACGGCGGCGGCCGGTACGGCGACCACGCCATCTCCTCCTACCACTACCTGCTGAGCACGCCGGAGTTCGCCGACGCGCACCGGCCCGACGTGGTGGTGACGCTGGGCCGTCCCGGGCTGTCGCGGCCGCTGCTGTCGTGGCTGAAGCGGGCAGGGGAGCACATCGTGGTGGCGCCCGACCTCGACCGCTGGCCCGACCCGACCCGTTCGGCCACGCAGGTCGCCCAGGCCGTGGAGATCCCGGTCGCCTCGGGTGACGACACCTGGCTGCACGCCTGGCGGCAGGCCGACCTGGCGGTCAGGGCGGCGACGGACGAGGTGCTCGACGTGTCGGGCACCAGCGAGCCGCGCGTGGCCAGGGACCTGGTGGACGCGCTGCCGAACGGGGCGCTGCTGTTCTGCGGCTCCTCGATGCCGATCCGCGACCTGGACCAGGCGATGCGGCCCCGGCGCGGCATCCGGCTGATGGCCAACCGGGGCGCCTCCGGCATCGACGGCCTGGTGTCCTCGGCCATGGGGGCGGCGCTGGCGCACAACGGGCCCTCATACGCGCTGATCGGCGACCTGTCGTTCCTGCACGACCAGAACGGGCTCATCCTGGGGCCCCGCGAGCCGCGGCCCGACCTGTGCCTGGTGGTGGTCAACAACGACGGGGGCGGCATCTTCTCGCTGCTGCCCCAGGCGGCGGTGCGCGACCCGTTCGAGCGGGTGTTCGGGACGCCGCACGGGGTGGACCTGGGATACGTGGCGGCGGCGACGGGGACGCCGTACACGCTGCTGGGCGACATCAGCGACCTGCCCAAGGCGCTGCGCGGGGAGGGGCCGCGGGTGGTCGAGGTGCGTACGGACCGGGAGGAGAACGTGCTCGTGCACGCCCGCCTCCGCGACGCCGCCCAGGACGCCGTGCGCGCCTTTCTCAACTCCTGACGGCCTTTGCGCGGTCCTTTTGCGCGGTGCCGCGGCCGCGATCCCGGTGGGGTCCGGTACGCGTGCCGGAGGGTGCAGCGCGTGCCTCGCCAGGCTGGCGGGCGGCAATTCAGCCTTGGCCGGGCAACGTGGGCTCGCGTTGCGGTGGCTCGCCGGTGAAGGGTCAGCGGGCGTTTCCTGGAGGGCCGTCAGCCGGAGTGCGGCGGGTGGCCGGCCACGGCACCGCGTAATGGATGGATGGGCTTTTCGCGCTATCGGGAGAGGGCGTCGAGGAGGCGGTTGAGCGGGCTGTCGAGGCCGTAGTGGTCGGCGAGGCGGACGAGTGCCTCAGAGTCGCGGGGCTTGGCGGGCAGCGTGAGGTCGGCGGGGGGTAGTGGCGCGTCCGGGGCCACCTCGACGACCGCCGGGGCGGTGCGCAGGTAGTCGCGGGCGGCGGCCAGCCGGGTGCGGCTGCCGGCCGGGAAGCCGTCGGCATCGCCCCCGTCGAGGGCTTCGAGCAGGCTCTGCAGGGAGCCGAAACGGGTGATCAGGGCGGCGGCGGTCTTGTCGCCGACGCCGGGCACGCCGGGCAGGCCGTCGCTGGGGTCGCCGCGCAGGGTGGCGAAGTCGGCGTAGGAGCGGCCGGGCACGCCGTACTTGGCCGTGACGAACGCCTCGTCCACGATCTGCAGGTTGCGGATGCCGCGGGCGGTGTAAAGGACGCGGACCGGGCGGGCGTCGTCGACGAGCTGGAACAGGTCGCGGTCGCCGGTCACGATGTCCACGGCGCCGCTCGCCTGGTGGGTGAGCGTGCCGATCACGTCGTCGGCCTCGTAGCCGGGCGACTCCAGGCAGGCGATGCCGAGGGCGTCGAGCACCTCCCGGATGACCGCGATCTGCGGCACGAGCGCCGCGGGCACCTCTTCGGTGTTGCCGTGGGCGACGCGGTGCGCCTTGTAGGTGGGGATCGCCGCCACCCGGAACGCGGGCCGCCAGTCGGCGTCCATCGTGGCCGCGAGCTCGGTGGGGGAGTGCTGGCGCACGAGGGTGGCGATCATGTCGATGAGGCCTCGTACGGCGTTGACGGGCGACCCGTCGGGAGCCTTGATCGACTCCGGGATGCCGAAGAAGGCACGGAAGTAGAGCGATGGGGTGTCCAATAGCATCAGCACGCGTCTATGGTCGCACCCCGGGCGCTCACCCGGGCTGCTCCTGCCCGAGGACGCC
The DNA here is from genome assembly GCF_042656245.1 of Nonomuraea insulae. NCBI lineage: Bacteria > Bacillati > Actinomycetota > Actinomycetes > Streptosporangiales > Streptosporangiaceae > Nonomuraea > Nonomuraea insulae. Next base: position 254,661 of record NZ_JBHSPA010000016.1, on the reverse strand, counting down.
GATCGCGAGCAGGCAGGCGTCGTCCTCCGGGTTGGGGCCGCCGATGTCGGTGAGCAGGCGGTCGAGCCCGGCGTCGAGGTCGGCGCCGCGGAGCCGGCGGGCGGCCGTCACGGCCAGGTCGAGGCCGACGTCGATGTCCCGGGTGCGCCGCTCGACCAGTCCGTCGGTGAACATCAGCAGCAGGTCGCCGGGCAGCAGCCGGGTGGTGGCCAGCTCGTACGGGCTGCCGGAGGTGGCGCCGAGCAGCACGCCCCTGGGCTGGGCGAGCTGGCTGGCCTCGCCGTCGCGTACCAGGATGGGCGCCAGGTTGCCCGCCTGGCTCCACGCGAACACCCGGGTCTCCGGGTCGAGGTGGCCGACGATCGCGGTGGCGGTGGTGTCCTTGAGCTGGTGCATGACGAGCTCGTTGAGCCAGCCGAGCAGCCGGTTGGCGGCCTGGCCCGTCATGGACAGGCCGACGAGGGCGTGGCGGAGCTGGGCCATGCGGGAGATCGCGGGCAGGCCGTGGCCGGAGACGTCGCCGATGGCCAGCAGCAGACGGCCGTCGGGGGCGGCGGCGGCCTCGAACCAGTCGCCGCCCAGGTTCGCGGTCTTCTCGGCGGGCACGTACCGCACCGCGATCCTGGTGTGGGGCAGGTCGAGGCAGCCGGCCGGTTCGGGCAGGATGGCCTCGCGCAGGGCGAGCATCACGTGGCGTTCCTCGGCGGCCCGCTCGCGGGCCTCCAGGAGCTGGCGGCGCGACTCCGACACCATGCGTTCGGCGCGGCGGCGGCCGGTGATGTCCTGGATGACGCCGTGCATGCCGATCGTGCCGCCGGGCCCGGGCAGGGGTTCGAGCACCACGCGCAGGTCGCGCAGGTCGCCGGAGCTCGCGCCGCGCCGGATGCGGAACTCGGCCTGCACCGGCTCGACGCCCTGCACGGCCGACCACAGCAGCCGGTCGAGCACGGCCGCGTCGGCGGGCTCGACGTGCTCGGCCAGATCGGGCAGGGCGATGGGGCCCTGGCCAGGATCACGGCCGAAGATCACGTAGACCTGGTCGGACCAGATCGTCTCGTTCGTGCGCAGGTGCCACTCCGCCCAGCCCATGTTGCCGAGCCGCTGGGCATGCGCCAGGCGTACGGCGAGCATCTCGGCCTCGCTCTCGTGGCCGAGCAGCTCGGCCGCGCCTATGACGTCGACCATGGGTCTCACTCTCGACGCGGGATCTGGACAATTGGCCCCACAATACGTGATCGACCGTTAACGGTGTGTGGCGATGTCCGGCCTTGTGGTGAGACCTTTTCGCGGATTTTAGGAGAGTAGATTAGCCCTGTGACGTCCTCAGACCTGTATCCCGTGTCCCGTCTCGCCGCCGTCCAGGAGGCCACCGCCAAGGCCGGTCTCGACGCCCTGCTCCTCACTCCGAGCCCCGATCTGCGTTACGTGAGCGGCTATGACGCCAAGCCGCTCGAGCGGCTGACGTGCCTCGTGGTGCCCGCGTCGGGAGAGGCGTACATGATGGTGCCGCGGCTGGAGTTGCCCGCCGCGCAGGCGTCGCCCGCCTCGCGGCTGGGGCTGGAGTTCGTGGCGTGGGACGAGACCGACGATCCCTACGCGATCGCGGCGGCGCGGCTTGGCCGGGTGGCCAAGGTGGGATTGGCCGACCGGATGTGGGCCATGACGTCGTTGCGCTTTCGCGAGGTGCTGCCGCAGGCCGAGCAGGTGCTGGCCGGCAGTGTGCTGCGGGAGTTGCGGATGCGTAAGTCGCCCGCCGAGGCGGCGGCGCTGCGTGAGGCCGGGGAGGCCATCGACTCGGTGCACCGGCAGGTGCCGGGCTTCCTGCGGGCCGGGCGGACCGAGCGCGAGGTGGGCCGCGACATCGCCGAGGCGATCCTGGCCTCCGGGCACGCCACCGTCGACTTCGTGATCGTCGCCTCGGGCCCCAACGGCGCCAGCCCGCACCACGACGTGTCCGACCGGGTCATCCAGGCCGGGGAGCCGGTCGTGGTGGACATCGGCGGGCAGTTGCACAACGGCTACTGCTCCGACTCGACGCGCACCTACAGCGTGGGGGAGCCGCCCGCGGAGTTCGCCGCTTACTACGAGGTGCTGCGGCAGGCCCAGGACGCGGCCTGCCTGGCGGTGCGGCCGGGGGTGTCGTGCGAGTCGATCGACGCGGCGGCGCGCGAGATCATCGCCGAGGCCGGCTACGGTGACCGCTTCATCCACAGGACCGGGCACGGGATCGGGATCGAGACGCACGAGGAGCCGTACATCGTGGCCGGTAACGGCGAGGCGATGGAGGCCGGGTTCGCGTTCTCGGTGGAGCCCGGCATCTACCTGCCCGAGCGGCACGGGGCCAGGATCGAGGACATCGTGGTGTGCACGGAGAGCGGTGGCGAGCGGCTGAACGACACGCCGCGCGAGCTCGTGATCGTCTAGGTCCGGGCGACGGGCGGCTGCACGTCCTGGGCGGGACCGCCTGCTAGAGGACCTGTGAGGCGCCGGTGATCGGGTAGGCGTTCTGGAAGGCGAGCCGGGAGTCGGCGCGGTCGGCGATGCCGGTGAGCAGGTCGTCCAGCTCCATGAACACCTCCCAGCCCGGCGTCGCGCCCGCGAGCCGGTCCACGACGAGCTGCTCCAGGTCGGGTACGCGCTTGGCCTTCCACACCTTGTCGGCCAGGCTGACCAGGTGGTCTTCGAACGTCGTGCCCGCGTCGGTCCAGGAGGCGTGGGTGCGGGCGAAGCGGGCCAGGCGCTCCGGTACGCCATGGGCCAGGAGCAGGCGGTGCCCCTCGATCTCGTGTGCCGAGCCGGGGCCCGCCAGCTCTGCCGGGTGCGGGCACTTGCCGATGTCGTGGGTGGCGGCGCCGAACAGGACGGCCTCGTGGTCCACGGCGACCGCCGGGTGGCGGGTCGCTAGCCAGCCGAGCAGATCGCGGGCCGCGTCGTGGACGGCGCGCAGGTGGGCGGCCAGGCGGGGCGGCGCGTCCAGCGAGCGCAGGAGGTCGTCCGCCGCGCGGGGGAGGAGGGGCAGGGGCGGGTCGGTGAGGGCGCGGTGCAGGGTCGTCACGGTGCCACGATAGGGCGGGCCGGTTGTGGCACAGTCGATCTCATGTTCGCGGAGATCACGTACGCCACCAGGCCCGGCTCCGAACGGCCCAACGAGGACCTGGTGATCGCCGGGCCCTCGTGGATCGTCGTCCTGGACGGGGCCACGGCGGCGGCCGGGGTGGACAGCGGGTGCGTCCATGATGTCGCCTGGCTGGTGGGTCGGCTCGGCGGGGCGCTGGCGGCCGGACTGGCCGCCGATGGCGGGGCGTCGCTGGCGGAGATCCTGGAGTCGGCCATCGAGGCGACGGGGGCGGCGCATTCGGGGACCTGCGATCTGGGCAATCCGGACTCGCCGTCGGCGACCGTGGCCATGGTGCGGGCTCGGGGGCGGGTGGAGTATCTCGTGCTGGGGGATTCACCGGTGATGTTCTCGCTGGCGGGGGGCGGGGTTCGGGTGGTGCAGGACGATCGGCTGGAGCGGTTGCCGGGTGGGCGGCCGTACACGGTGGAGCTGGTGCGGCGGATGCGGAACGCGCCCGGCGGGTTCTGGGTGGCGGGCGCGCGGCCCGAGGCGGCCGGGGAGAGCGTCACCGGGGCGGTGGACGGGGTGCGGGGGGTCGGAGTGTTCACGGACGGGGTGTCCCGGCTGGTCGAGTGGTACGGGTGGAGCTGGGAGGAGGTCCTGGAGCTGCTGGAGGGCGGCGGTCCTGAGGCGGTGATCGGGGCCGTGCGGGAGCTGGAGGCGGGGCGGGGGCCGATCAGGGGGAAGCGGCACGACGACGCCACCGCCGCATGGGGGCGCGTCCGGCCCGCTCGCGACGCCAACTCGCGCGTCGGGACCGCCCTCGATTCCGACTCGCGTGTCCGGCCCGCTCGCGACTCCGACTCGCGTGGCTGTGACTACTCGCGCAGCCGGCCCGCCTGCGACGACACCCCTGGCTGAGGCCGCCCGTGCGTGTCGCCGTCGCCTGTCGCCGAACGGGATGGCGGCTTTGGGACGGGGCTGAGGCATGCGCTTTTGCGGTGCTGATGAAGTGTGCTGATTTGGGGTTCGGCCGGCGTGTATCAGACACCGGCGCCGCCACTCTGGGAATGCGAGGGCGGCGAAGGGAGTGCGCATGTTCGTCGGCAGGACGGCAGAGCTCGCCCTATTGCGCGCGGAGTTGCGCGCGGCGGGCGGGGGGCCCGCCAGGAGGGTCGCGGTCGAAGGGCCTGAGGGCATCGGAAAGACCGCGCTCATCCACCACGCGCTCGGCGGGGAGGCGGGCGCGCGGGTACTGATCGTCAGCGGGGAGGAGAGCGAGCGGGAGCTCCCGCTGGGGGTCGTACGGCAGCTCATGGAGGAAGCGGCCCTGATGGGGATCGGGGCCGGCACGGGGGCGAGGGGGAGAGACGCGGACGGGCCGCCGTCAGGGGAGACGGACGAACGGCGGCCCGCCTGCGCGCTCGATGTCGCGATGGGTGAGCCGGATCCGTGGGCGGCCGGGCAGGCGGTCTGTGACCTGCTCGGCCGGTGGACCGGGCCTGGGGTGCTGGTGGTGGTCGTGGACGACGCGCAGTGGGTGGACAGGCCGTCGTCACGTGCGCTGGGGTACGCGCTGCGCCGGGTGCGGGCGGGCCGGGTGCTCGTCGTGGTCGCCTGCCGTGACCTCGCCGACCCGTGGTTGCCCGAGGGGCTGCGGCGGGTGCTCACCGGCGACGACGCGCTCCACGTCACGCTCGGCGGCCTGAGCGCCGCCGACCTGGCCGAACTGGCAGCCGACCCCGCGCCGGCCGCCCGCCGGCCGGACGCCGCCCTGGAGGTGCTCCGGGCGGACGCGGCCCTGGCCGCCCGCCGGACACACGTGGGAGCGGACGCGTGGCGGGGAGATGCGTGGCGGGGGGACACGTGGCCAGGGGACGCGTGGCCGGGGGATACGTGGCGGGGGGACGCGGTCTTGGCGGACGGGCTGGGGGCGGGTCCGGGTTCGGGTCCAGACCTGGGCTCGGGCTTGGGTCCAGACTTGGGTTCGGGCTTGGGTTCGGGTCGGGGTTCGGGTCGGGGTTCGGGTTCGGGGCTCGGGGAGGTGGGTGCCGGGCGGTTGTGTGAGCACACGCTGGGCAATCCGCTGCACGCCCGTGCCCTGCTGGCCACCCTGCCGCAGGCGGTGCTGGACGACTGCGGGGTGCGGTTGCCGGCGCCGAGCACGTACCGGCGGCCCTTCGCGCGCCGGCTGCGCGCGTGCGCGCCCGTCACCCGCCGGCTGGTCGCGGCGTGCGCCGTGCTGGGCGGAAGGTGCCCGCTGCACGTGGCCGCGGCGATCGCCGGCGGGATCGATGAGCCGCTGAACGCTCTGGAGGAGGCCGTGGAAGCCGGGCTGCTGCGCGAGCTGCCCGGGCGTCTGGTCGACTTTCCCGAGCCGCTGGCGCGGGCCGCCGCCTATGACGGGATCGGGGCGGGCGCCAGGGCGCGGCTGCATCTGGAGGCCGCGCGGCTGACGGAGGACGCCGGTGACGGGCTGCGGCATCGGGCCGCCGCGGCGGGCGGTCCTGACGAGATGCTGGCCGAGGAGCTGGTCAGCTTCGCCGTCAAGGCCGCGCAACACGGGCTGTGGCAGGAGGCCGCCGCCCATCTCGACCTGGCCGCCGGGCTCACCGAGTCGGCGGCGCGCCGCGACGAGCTGCGTACGGCCGTACTGGAACACGTCCTCATCGGGGGCGATGTGCTCCGTGCTGCCGAGCTCGCAGAAGCGCGCAACGCCGACCCGCGTCCGGTGCGCCGGTACGTGCTGGGACGGCTCGCGCTGGCCTCCGGGCGCTTCGACGAGGCGTCCGAGTTGCTGGCCGAGGCGTGGCGGCAGGCCGAACCCGGATTCGCCGCCGACGTGGCGGAGCAGCTGGCCTGGCTGCGTCTGGTCACGGGGGACCGGGAGGCGGCGGCGACCTGGGCTCGCCTGGCGCTCGAACAGCCCATCCAGGGCGCGGTCGCCAGGCCCTACGACGTGCTGGCGCTGGGAGGGGCACCCGGCGCCGGCACCCCTCCCGACAGCCTCGCCGCCGCTGTGACCCACCTGGCACGGGGCGAGGCGGGTCCGGCGTGCGTGATCCTCAAGCGTGCCGCGGCCGCCGCGCGGAGGGCCGGGCTGCCGCATCACCGGCTGCTGGCCACCGCGCTGCTGGCCGTGGCCGAGCACGCCCTGGCCCGCTGGGACGAGGCCGCGCGCCGCGCGGAGGGCGCTCTGGCCGAGGCGGCGGCGCTGGGGCAGCGCTGGTTGCTGCCGTGCCTGGAGGTGGCGTGTGTGGCGCCGCTGGCGGCCAGGGGTGAGCACGTACGGGCCCGCGCTCACGCCACGGCCGCCGGGGCCGCCGCGCGGCGGATGCGGCACACGATGGGGGAGCGGCAGGCGAGCCTGGCCATGGCGCTGCTCGGGGCCCAGGACGCCCTGGGAGGCTGTGGGGGCGAGGTGTTCGTGCCCGACCCGCGCCCCGCCAGGATCGAGGCGCTGGTGGCCGATGGGCGGCCGGGGGAGGCGGAGCGGGAGCTGGCCGCGTACGACGAGGGCGGGTCGCGCTCGGCCGGCGGGCCGCGGCGGGAGGCTGAGCGGCTGAGGCTGGGCGCTCTGCTGATGGCCGCAAGGAACGTTCCAACGCAGGCCGAGGAGGGCTTCGGGCAGGCGCTCGCCCTGGTGGGGTCGGGTGTGTGCCCGCTGGAGGAGGCCCGCGTGCTGCTGGACCTCGGCAGGTTGCTGCGCCGCACCGGTCGGCGCAGGGTCGCGGCCGAGCGGCTCGGCGCGGCGCGCGCGATCTTCGAGCGGCTGGGGGCGCGCCCGCTGGTGGAGCGGTGCGCGCACGAGATGGAGGCGTGCGGGCTGGAGCCACCGGCCACGGTCCGGCTCGGGCTCACGCCGCAGGAGCTCAGCACGGCCACGCTCGTGGCCGGCGGCCTGACGAACCGGCAGATCGCCAGGGAACTGCTGATCAGCGTCAAGACCGTCGAGTACCACATCGGCAAGATCTACACCAAGCTCGGGATCGGCTCCCGGGTGGCGTTGGCCGCCAAACTCACCGCCCAGGGCCCGGCCGACCTGGTGGTCAGGCGTCCTGAGGTGTCGGTTTCGGGCATCGGAGCGGGCTGATCGGCCACGCAGCTGATACCTTGATCGGAAGCGCGCGATCATGAAACAATTCTCCAACAGGTGTATATCCGGGGTATTGGGGGGTCGTCGCCCATGATCCGCGAGCCGATCGAGCGGCCCTAGGATGCCGGACGACGAGCTGGACGCGGCGTTCGAGCTCGGCAGGACATGCGCGCTGGCCGCCGAATGCGGCAGGGATCTGCAGCAGTGCGCCCAGATGTACATGGGGTTGTTCCCTGTCGCCGCCTTCGGCACCGAGTTCCTCAACGGCCTGACCCTCACCACGGCCTTCAGCGCCCCCTGGGCGGGCGCCGACCGGCTGAAGGTGGTCAACAGGGCCTCCCTGTGGGTCATGGCCGTGGAGCGGCTCGTCGATCACACGGCGACCAGCCGCGAGCAGGTCAACCGCCTGACCCGCGAGTGCCTGTCCGTCGCCGAGGGGGCGGTGCCGCGTACGGCGCTGACCCGGTTCCTGGCGGATCTGCGCGACGAGCTGGCGACGGTCGGGGAGTTCGAGGGGTTGCGGCGGATCTGGCGCGACCAGCTCGCCGACATGCTGGTGGGCATGACCAGGGCCTGGGTGTGGCGGGAGACGCACGCGGTGCCCACGCTGGCCCGGTACGTGGACAACGCCGACTGCCGCGGCTCCTGCTTCGTGGACCTCTCGCACTGGATCTACGCCTCCGACGACTGGGCGAAGGCGCACCTGGAGGAGTTGCGCGCCGTCAGCAGGCAGGTGCAGCGTTACCTGCACGTGCTGGGTGACTTCGCCTCCTACCGCAGGGACATGAGCTGGGGCGATCTGAACGTGCTGGCGCTGGGCGCGGACCGTACCGAGGTGACGGACGTGATGACGGAGCTGGCGAGTGAGGCCGAACACCTGATCGAGCGGGTCCGCCGTCACAGCCCCCGCACCGCCTCCTACCTGCGCAGACAGATGGGATTCAGTTCGGGTTTCACCGGCGTTTCGGGCTATCAGCGGGCTCCGTAACGGGCTCGTCTGAATTCATGACAGACAAACTTGACTCTGTGCATGTTAGACGGGCGAATAACGGGGCTTCAGAAGACAAAACGTGACATTTTGTTTCTTGTAAAACTTTGCGGCTTGAGTGGAAAATGTGGCGTTGCTAGGGTGTCTCGATGCCAGGCAAGTGGATCGGCCGCACCTTGACAGGTACCACTGACCACGGCACCTCAGGGGCGGGGCCCACGCGCGGGAAAATGTACGGGCGGTGCTGGATGGAATTCGGTGTCACGGACCGCTGGCGGCTGCCGACAGCGATCAAGATTTTGGTCGCGGGGGGATTCGGCGCGGGCAAGACCACCATGGTCGGCGCCGTGTCGGAGACTCGGCCGCTGCACACGGAAGAAGCTCTCACCCAGAGGGGAACCCACGTCGACGACCTATCGGGTGTTGAGCGCAAGCACACCACCACCGTGGCCATGGACTTCGGCCGCATCACGATCCGTAACGACTACATGCTCTATCTGTTCGGCACCCCGGGCCAGGACCGGTTCTTCTTCGTGTGGGACGAGCTGGCCATGGGCGCGCTGGGCGCCGTGGTGCTGGCCGACACCCGCCGCCTGGACGACTGCTTCCCGGCCGTCGACTACTTCGAGAAGCGCGGCCAGCCGTTCGTGGTGGCCCTGAACTGCTTCGAGGGCACCACGCCCTTCACGGTCGGCGAGGTGCGCTCGGCGCTCGGCCTGGAGCCGGACATCCCCATCGTGCGCTGCGACGCCCGCCGCCGCGACTCGGGCAGGGAGGTGCTCATCACGCTGGTCGAGCACGCGATGCGCAGGGGCGCCAGCCCGGTCGGGACCATGTCGTGACCATCACCGGCTACCTTTGACCGATGGAGGAGATCGACCGCCGGATCGTCACGCTGCTGGCCAGCGACGGCCGCATGAGCTTCACCGACCTGGCCAGGGAGACCGGGCTCTCGGTCTCAGCGGTGCACCAGCGCGTACGCCGCCTGGAGAAGCGGGGGGTCGTGCGCGGATACGCCGCGATCATCGACCACGACGCGGTGGGGCTGCCGCTGACCGCGTTCGTGTCGATCAAGCCGATCGACCCGGCCGCGCCCGACGACGCCCCCGAGCGGCTGGCCCACCTGACGGCCATCGAGGCGTGCCACAGTGTGGCCGGTGACGAGAGCTACATCCTCAAGGTGCGGGTGGTCTCGCCGGTCGGCCTGGAGGACCTGTTGCAGCAGATCCGCGCCTCGGCCAACGTCTCGACCCGCACCACGGTCGTCCTCAGCACCCCCTTCGAGCACCGCGCCCCCGAGCTGGCCGGCGAAGTGACCTCCGACTCCGACGGCCCCGCCTGACACTCCTTACGAAGTGCGGACGCATACGTCCGCGACGGCCTGCGAGCAGGGCGCCGGTGCCACGCTGCACCACATGAACCGCCGCACCACCCTCACCGCCGCGCTGCTCGCCGCGCTGACGGCCGTCCTCGCCGCGATCTTCCACGCGGCCCCGGCCGGCCTGCCCTGGTGGTACGCCGCCGCCTGGGCCCTGTTCGCGGCCGCCGTGTGGGCGCTGCGCGGCGTGCCGGGCGCGGCGGCCGGGCCGCTGGTGCTGGCGGGCGGCCTGGCCCTGATCGTCACCGGGCTGCTCGGCCCGCCCGCCACCAGCACCGACTCCTTCCGGTACGCCTGGGACGGCCGCGTCCAGTCGGCCGGTCTGTCCCCCTACGACCACGCCCCGGCGGACCCGGCCCTGGCCGCCCTGCGCGACCCCTGGCTGTTCCCCGGCTGCTCCGAGGGCCACTTCTACCCGATCGAGGACGGGTGCACGCGGATCAACCGGCCCAGCGTGCACACCATCTACCCGCCGCTGGCCGAGGCGTACTTCCTGCTGGTGGACCGGCTCTCCCCGGACGGCGCCCGGCACAAGCCGCTGCAGGTCGCGGGCGCGCTGCTGGCGGCGGGGCTGCTGGTCGTGCTGCGGCGGCGCGACGCCCGGCTCGCGGCGTTGTGGGCGTGGTGCCCGGCCGTGCCCATGGAGGCGGTCAACAACGCGCACGTGGACCTGCTCGCGGCGGCGGCCGTGGTGCTCGCGCTGCTGTACGGAAGGGGGACGTGGTTCGGGGTGGCGGTCGCGGTCAAGCTCGTGCCCGCGGTGGCCCTGCCGGGCGCTCTGTCCGGGGCACTGGCCGGGTCGCTGTCCGGCGGGCGGGCGGCGCGCCGCGCGTTGCGGACGCTCGTGCCCGCCGTGCTGGTCGTGGCCGCCGCCTACCTGCCGTACGTGCTCGCGTCCCGCTCCTCCGTGCTCGGCTACCTGTTCGGGTACGTGAGCGAGGAGGGCTACGACGAGGCCGGGGCCCGCGAGCGGTACGCGGTGCTACGCCTGCTCCTGCCCGACTCCTGGGCCCTGCCCGCCGTGCTGGTGGCGATGGCGGCCCTGCTGCTCCACGTCCTGCGTCGCGGCGACCCCGAACGCCCGCAGCGCGGCGCCCTGCTGCTGACCGGCGGGGCGTTCCTGCTGCTCACCCCCGGCTACTCCTGGTACGCGCTGCTGGTCGTGGCCCTGGCCGCCCTCGACGGCCGCTGGGAGTGGCTCGGCGTGGCCCTGGCGGGCGCGGCGGCGTACCTGGTGCCCGGGGCCGCCACGCCGGCGTACACGCTGGCCGCGGCGGCGGTCATCGCGGGCGCCCTTCTGCGCGCTCGTAGTGCGCGCGCAGGCGGGCCTCCGCGGACTCCGCGGCGCCCAGCCGATCCAGTCCCAGCAACGCCGCGCCCATGATCGGCGGCACGTCCGCCACCACGACCCCGGCCCGCGGCGCCCGCACCGCGAACTCCGCCTCCAGCAGCGCCGTCATCAGCGGATCGCGGGCGGTCAGCAACCCGCCGCCCAGCACCACCTCCGCCGGCGTCTCCAGCAGGCCGAGCCGCCGCAGGCACACCTGCGCCAGCACCGCCACCTCCTCCGCCTGCCGCTCGACCAGCGCCACGGCCACCGCGTCCCCGTCGCCGGCGGCGGCCAGCACGAAGGGCGCCATCTCGTGCAGGCGTTCCTCGGCCACCCGCCCGACGTGCAGGCCGACCACCAGCTCCTCGACCGTCGAGGTGCCGAAGTGGGAGGTGAGCAGGCCGGTCAGCGCGGTCGGCGCGCCCCGGCCGTCCTCCGCGCGCACGGCGTGCCACAGCGCCTCCTCGCCCAGGCCCTGACCGCCGCCCCAGTCGCCGCTGATCCGTCCCAGGGCGGGGAAGCGGGCCACCGCGCCGGTGGGGGAGACGCCGACCGCGTTGATGCCCGCCCCGCACACCACCGCCACCCCCCAGGGCGCCGACGCGCCCGCCCGCAGCAGCGCGAACGTGTCGTTGCGCACGACCACGTCCGAGCCGAACCCCCGCGCGGCGAACTCCCCGGCCAGCGCCTCCTCCTCGGCGGGCAGATCCGCCCCCGCCAGGCACGCCGACACGTGGTCGAAGCGGTCCCAGGAGCCCAGCGCCGCCGCCACGACGGCGACCGCCGCCGCCACCCCGTCCCGCTGCGGCGCGAACCCACCCGAACGGCCCGTCGCCAGGACCTCCCCGTGCTCCGACACCACCGCCACGTCGGTCTTGCTGTTGCCGCCGTCCACGGCCAGCACGAGGCGCCCCATCAGCCCGCCGTCCACGGCCGGCACGACGCGCTCATCGGCCCGCCGCCCATGGCAGGTGCGCCCGGTTGGCCTCCAGCAGCAGCCCCGTCAGCTCCTCGGCGCTCTCGTCCTGCCCGATGAGCGGATGGGCGAGCAGCGCGTCCCGCACCCGGTCGGCGCCGCCGTGCAGGGCCGCCTCCAGGGCCAGGCTCTCGTACGCCGACACGTGCGCGATCAGCCCCGCGTACAGCGGCTCCAGGGGCGGCACCGGCAGCGGCACGGCCCCGGACGCCGTGACGGCCGCGGGCACCTCGATCACCGCCTCCTCGCCGAGGAACGGCAGCGTGCCGCCGTTGCGCACGTTCACCACCTGAGTGTCGCCCCGGTCGCCGAGCAGCGAGGCGATCAGCGCCACGGCCGCCTCCGAGTAGAACGCCCCGCCCCGCTGGGACAGCAGGTCCGGCTTGGTCACCACGGACGGGTCGGCGTACAGCTCCAGCAGCCGCCCCTCCATCGCCGCCACCTCGGCCGCCCGCGACGGCTTCGTGCGCTGCTCGCGCACCACCGCGTCGTGGGCGTAGAAGTAACGCAGGTAGTAGGAGGGGACCACGCCGAGCCGCCTCAGCAGCTCGGGCCGCAGGCCCAGGCTCTCGGCCAGCTCGGGGGCGTGATCGCGCAGGAGCGCGGGCAGCACGTCCTGGCCGTCCAGGTGTACCGCCCGCTCCCAGGTCAGGTGGTTGAGCCCGGCGTGGCCGAGCGAGATGCGCGCCGGATCGGCGCCCAGGAGGGCCGCGAAGCGGCGCTGGAAGCCGATCGCCACGTTGCACAGCCCGATCGCGCGGTGCCCGGCGTCGAGCAGCGCCCTGGTGACGATGCCGACCGGGTTCGTGAAGTCCACGATCCACGCCTCGGGGGCGATCGAGCGTACCGCCGAGGCGATCTCCAGCACGACCGGCACCGTGCGCAGCGCCTTGGCCAGCCCGCCCGCGCCCGTCGTCTCCTGCCCCACGCACCCGCACCGCAGGGGCAGCGTCTCGTCCACGTCGCGGGCCGCCTGCCCGCCCACCCTGAGCTGGAACAACACCGCCCGCGCCCCCTCCGCCCCCTCCGCGACCGAGGAGGTGGCCAGCACGCGCGCCGGGTGCCCGGCGTGCGCCAGCATGCGCCGCGACACCCCCGCCACCAGCTCCAGCCGCGCGGGGTCCGGGTCGATCAGCGCGAGCTCCGTGACGGGCAGCTCCTCGCGCAGCCGCGCGATCCCGTCCACCAGCTCCGGCGTGTACGTCGAGCCGCCCCCGACCACCGCGATCCTCAACCTTTCACTCCCGTCAACGTCACGCCCTCGATGAACACCCGCTGGGCGAAGAAGAACACGATGATCACGGGTGCGGTGACCAGCAGGGTGGCCGCCATGGTGAGGTTCCACTGCACGCTGTGGAACGCCTTGAACGTGGCCAGGCCGAGCGACAGCGTCAGGTTCTGCTGCTCGACTCCGGCGTACAGCAGCGGCCCGTAGTAGTCGTTCCAGCAGTAGAAGAACTGGAACAGGGCCACGGCCGCGACCGCCGGGCGCGCCATCGGCAGGACGACCTTGAGCAGCGTCCGCAGGTCGGAGCAGCCGTCCACCTTGGCCGCGTCGATGTAGTCGCGCGGGATCGTGAGGAGGAACTGCCGCAGCAGGAAGATCGAGAACGCGTCGCCGAGCACCAGCGGCAGGATCAGCGGCCACAGGCTGTCGGTCAGCCCCAGCCGCGCCCACACCAGGTAGATCGGCACCGCGACGACCTGCGGCGGCAGCATCATGGTGGTGACCACCAGCAGGAACGCCGCCCGCCGCCCCCGGAAGCGGAAGCGGGCCAGCGCGTAGGCCACCGGCACCGACGACACCACGGTGAACAGCGTGCCGAGCGCCGCGTACATGAGCGTGTTGCCCGCCCACCTGAGCAGCATCGACTTCTCGAACACCGCCGCGAAGTTCTCCCAGCTCCAGGAGCGCGGCCACAGGTCGCTGGTCAGCGCCTGCTGGTCGGTCATCAGCGCGGTCAGCGCGATGAACCCGATCGGCGCCAGGAACATCAGCGCCAGCGCGATGGCCAGCGCGTGCGTGGCCACCCACACCAGCGCCCGCCGTCTGCGCGCCCTGGTCCCGTCGTGCCGCGTCCCCCGCGCCAGGGCCGGCCGCGGCGCGATGATCGTGGCGCTCATGAGTCCTCCTCGGCCCGGCGGAACTGCCGCAGCAGGATCACCGTGAAGATCATCGACGTGGCGAACAGGAGCAGCGCGAGGACGCACGCGTACCCCATGGAGTAGTCGCGGAAGCCGGCCTGGAAGAGCCACTGCGGCAGGGTGAGCAGTGACTCGTCCGGGTAGCCGGGGCTGAAGGAGCTGCCGGGCGAGTCGGTCTCGCCCGAGGCCACCCGGGAGGCGATCATCGCCTGGGTGAAGTACTGCAGGGCGTAGATGACGTTCGTGACCAGGGAGAACATCAGCACGGGCGCGATCATCGGGAGCGTGACGCTGCGGAACTGCCGCCATGGGCCCGCGCCGTCGATGGCCGCGGCCTCGTACAGGTGCCTGGGTACGTCCAGCAGCGCCGCCATGAAGATCACCGCGAGCTGGCCGCAGCTCCACAACGACAGCAGTGTCAGGCTCGGCTTCGACCAGTCCGGGTCGCCGAACCAGTCCGGCCCGTTGATTCCGAACAGCGCCAGGAACTGGTTCCACGGGCCTGTGGACGGGTTCAGCAGGAACACGAACGTGATCGTGCCCGCCGCCGCCGGCACCAGCGAAGGCAGGTAGAAGATCGTCCGGAACAGCCCGGTCCCCGCCTTGAGCCTGATCACGAGCTGGGCCAGCGCCAGCGAGAACAGCACCGTGGCCGGGACCATGATGAGCACCAGCCACAACGTGTTGCCCGCCGAGGTGGCCACCCTGGGGTCCTGGAGCAGGTAGCGGTAGTTGTCCAGGCCGATGAACTCCAGGGTGTACATGTCGTAGCGGTGGAAGGAGAAGTACACCGTGGACAGCAGCGGATAGACGAAGAAGATCGACACGCCGACGATCCACGGCGACAGCCAGACGAGGGCGCGCACGCCCTCGCGGCGCCGCCACAGGGGTACGGAGGCCACCTCAGCCTCCGGAGAGCTTCAGCTTGTCGTTGATCAGCTTGTCCACGCCCTTCAGCCCGGCGTCCAGGTCCGGCGCGTCGCCCTTCTCCCACTTGGTGAGGAAGGCCGCGAACGCCTCCTGGTTGAAGACGCTGTTGACACTGGCGGGCAGGGTCGAGGTCTTCGGGTGGGCGAAGATGTCGAGGAACGTCGCGAAGTTCGCGTCCTTGGCGAGCTCGGGAGACTGCATCGACGCCTTCGTCGTGGGGACGTTGCGCAGGGCGTTCGACAGGGTCACCAGGGAGCCGGTGTCCATGGCCAGGTGCTTGACGAGCTCCCACGCCTGCTGCGGGTGCTTGGCCCCCTTGGGCACGCCGATCACGGTCCCGGCGGTGAAGCCGCTGCCGTACAGCTCGGGGCGGTCGTCGGCGACCGGCAGGGGAGCGGTGCCGTAGCCGAGGGCCTTCGCCTCGCCGGCGATCATGGCGTTGCGCCATTCGCCGTCGAGGATCATGGCGACCTTGCCCCGGTAGAAGGGATGCTCGGCGCTCCACTCGTCGCCCAGGCTCTTGCGGAAGCGCTCCAGCTTGTCGTGGCCGTACCAGTCGATGAGCTCCTTCTGCCAGGTCAGGAGCTTCTTCCAGGCGGGGTCGGAGCCGATGGCGGAGGTTCCGTCGTCGTTGTACCACTTCGCGCCGGTCATGGGGCCGAGATGGCTGGGGCTGTTCTCGTAGTACTGCACGCTCGGGATGAAGCCGGCCACCTTGATCTCGCCGTCGGCGTCCCGGACCGTGAGCTTCTTGGCCAGCGCCGTCAGCTCGCTCAGCGTCTTGGGCGGCCCGCTGCCCTTCATCAGGGCCTTGTTGTAGTAGAGGCCGTACGCGTCGGCCAGCAGCGGCAGCGTGCACTGCCTGCCCTCGAAGGCCGAGTAGGAACGTGCCACCGCCGGCAGCACCGACAGGTCCACGCCGTCCTGCCGGATCACCGGCGTCAGGTCCTGGAAAGATCCAGACTTGCACCATTGGCCGACGTTGTCGGTGGTGAACGAGACCGCCACGTCAGGCGCCCGGCCGCCGCGGACGGCCTGGGTGATCTGGTCGTCCTGCACGCCCTTGACGGCTTTGACGGTGATCTGCGGGAATTTCTGGTTGAAGCCGGCGATGGCGTCCTCGAACGCCTTGACCTCGGCGTCGGTGGAGAAGCCGTGCCACAGCTCCAGCGTGGCGGGCGGGAGGGATTGAACGGCGGATCCTGAGGGTTGTGGCCGGGAGCCGAGCGACGGCCCGGCCTCCCGGTTCGCGGTACACGCGGTCAGCGCCAGCGCGGCGGCGACCGCCAGGGGGAGGTAACGCACGGGGGGTGCCTCCTGCCATCGATCAAGACGGAACGGTGGAGCCGAAGACCTCGTCGCGGACGGCGGCGAGGGCGAGGTCGAGGGCGCCGGCCAGCACCGGGTTGCCCTCGACGCTGGACAGGCGGACTTGAGGTTGGGGGATGGTGAGCGCGTGCAACTCGTGTTCGACCAGCTCGCGCAGGGTGTCGCCGCCCGACAGCACGACGCCGCCGGTCAGCACGATCAGCTCGGGGTCCACGACGGAGGTGATGGCGGCCAGGCCCACGGCCAGGCGGGCGGCGACGTCACGCAGTCCCGCCATGGCGTCGTCGGCCTTCTGGCCCCGGCCCGCCGCCGACCGCACGGCGGTGGCGACGGCCTGGCGGAAGTCGGTGCCGCGCACACCGTACGAACGCAGCAGTTTCAGCACGGCGGGCCCGCCGGTCAGCGCCTGGAAGCCGTGGTTGGCGTAGCGGCCGGCCTCACGGGCCGTCGGCGCGCCAGGAGCCGGCATGTAGCCCACCTCGCCCGCGCCTCCGGTGGCGCCCCGGTGCATCCGCCCGCCCAGCACCATGGCCGAGCCGATGCCCTCGTCGGCCCACAGCAGCACGAAGTCGCTGTGGCCGCGCGCCGCGCCATGCGCCTGCTCGGCCACCGCGACCAGGTTGACGTTGTTCTCCACGTCCACCGGCACGCCGAGCCCGGCGCTGAGCGTGCCCACCAGGTCGGGCAGCTGCCAGCCTGGCACGTCCTTGGCGGCGGCGTACCCGAGCCTGCCGGTGGCCGGGTCGATCGCGGCCTGCACGCCGATCACGACCCGGCGCGGCTTGACGGGCGGGTCCGTGCCGAGCAGCGCCGCGTTGAGCCGGTCGATCAGCTCGCCGTGGGGCCGGCGCGGGGTGGGCAGCGTGTGCTCGCCGACGATTGTGCCGGTGATGTCGGCGACCCTGGCCTCGATGCGGTCGGGGGTGACGTCGAGGGCGCCCACGTACGCGGCGGCGGGGTTGATCCGGTAGACCTCCGCCGTACGCCCCGGCAGGCCTCCCCTGACGCCGTCCAGCACGACCAGCCCCGCCTGCTGGAGCCGGGACAGGAGCTGGGACGCCGTGGGCTTGGACAGCCCCGTGAGCGTGCCGATCTGGGGGCGGGTCAGGGGACCCCGGTCGAGGAGAACCCGCAGGGCGGCGCGATCATTGATGGCGCGTAGCAGACTGGGGGTCCCAGGAACCGGTCCGCTCACTGCCACTCCTAGTGTTAGTAAAGTTTCCTAACTTTGGAAATGACGATAAAAAGCCCGCGGGCGGCGGTCAAGGGGCGAGACCAAGACGTGACCGTACGCGGGAAGGAGGAAAGTGGTGGGGGTGCCTCTACAGGCGTGCTAATGTCGTCGTTTGTCGCAACAACAAGCAGAATGGCCCGGAGTGTCCCATTAACCACATTAACGGTCAGGCGGCAACTCGTCAAACCGAGCTCGCCAAAGAGCAGACGTACGTCACCGCCCTGTACGAGCGCCTCGACACGCTACGTGAGCGTACCCAGCGGCAGCTCAAGGAGGTACTGGCCACGGGCGCAGTCGGCACCATGCAGAACAGGTCCGAGCGCGACACGTTCGCCGACATGTACGCCTCCCGCCTCGCCAGGCTCTGGGCCGTCGAGCGCGGCCTGATTTTCGGACGACTAGATCATCTGGACGAGGGCCGGCTCTACATCGGCAAGCTCGGCCTGACCGACGACGACCAGCAGCGCCTGCTCATCGACTGGCGCGCGCCGGTGGCGCAGCCGTTCTACCGCGCCACCGCGACCGCCCCCATGGGCGTGACCAGGCGTCGCCACCTGCAGACCAAGGGCCGCGCGGTGGTCGGCGTCGACGACGACCTGCTCGACCTCGACTCGCTCACCGACGACGACCGCGCCACGCTCAACGGCGAGGCCGCGCTGCTGGCCGCGCTCGACGAGCGGCGCACCGGCCGCATGCGCGACATCGTCGCCACCATCCAGTCCGAGCAGGACCGCGTCATCCGCAGCGACCTCAACGGCGTGCTGGTGGTGCAGGGCGGCCCTGGCACCGGCAAGACCGTCGTCGCGCTGCACAGGGCCGCGTACCTGCTCTACACCCACCGCGAACGCCTCGAACGCCGCGGCGTGCTCATCCTCGGCCCCAACCTGACCTTCCTGCGCTACATCGAGCAGGTCCTGCCCTCGCTCGGCGAGACCGACGTGCTGCTGTCCACGGTCGGCGAGCTCTACCCCGGCCTGACCGCCACCGCCAGGGAACGGCCCGAGGTGGCCGCGCTCAAGGGCGACTCCCGCATGGTGGAGGTGATCGCCAAGGCCGTGCGCGACCGGCAGAAGATCCCGCGCAAGCCCATCGAGCTGACCATCGGCCGCATCACGCTCACCATCGACCGTCCCATGCTGGACGCCGCCAGGAACAAGGCCACCCGCTCGCGCCGCCCGCACAACCAGGCCCGTGCCGTGTTCGTCAGATCCGTGCTCAACGCGCTGGCCAGGCAGCAGGCCCGCAAGATCGGCAAGGGGCTCATCGACGAGGACGACCTGGCCGACCTGCGCGAGGAACTGCGCACGGAACCGGTGGTCAAGTCGGCACTCAACCGGCTGTGGCCGTACCTGACGCCGCAGCGCCTCCTGCTCGGCCTCTACAGCTCCCCTGACCGTCTCGGCTACGCCGCCGCCGACCTGTCCCCGCAGGAGCGGGCACTGCTGCGCCGTGACGGTGGGGAGTGGACCGAGTCCGACGTGCCGCTGCTCGACGAGGCCGCCGAACTGCTCGGCGAGATCGACGAACAGGTGCTGCGCGCCAGCGCGCTGCAGGCCGAGGAGGAGCTGGCCGCCGCCCGGCAGGCGGAGGAGAGCGAGCGCGAGGCCGAGCTCTCCTACGCCCGCGAGGTCCTGGAGCTGACGGGCCTGTCCGACGTCATGGACGCCGAACGGCTGGCCCAGCGCCAGCGCGGCGAGGGCCCCTACCTCACCACCGCGGAACGCGCCGCCGCCGACCGCAGCTGGGCCTACGGGCACGTGATCGTGGACGAGGCGCAGGAGCTGTCGCCGATGGCGTGGCGGGTGATCATGCGGCGCTGCCCGACCCGGTCGATGACGATCGTCGGCGACATCGCCCAGACCGGCTCGGCGGCCGGGGCCCGCTCGTGGGAGGAGGTGCTCGACCCGTACGTGGCCGGGCGCTGGCGCCAGGAGCAGCTCACCGTCAACTACCGCACCCCGGTGGAGCTCATGGCGGTGGCCGCCCGCGTCCTGGCCACCATCGACCCCGCCCTGCGCGCCCCGACCTCCGTCCGCGAGCTCGGCGTGCAGCCGTGGGCGGCGCCGCTGTCCGCCCTGCCCGGCCTGGTCAAGGAGGAGGCGGGGGAGGGCGGCAAGGTGGCCGTGGTGGTGCCCGACGCTCACCTGTCCGCCCTCGGTACGGAGATCGCCGCCGTCGTCCCCGGCACCGCCGTGGTCTCGCCCGGGGTCAGGGGAGCCGACGCGCTCGACGCGCCCGTGGCGGTGATGGGCGTGACCGATGCCAAGGGGCTGGAGTTCGACTCGGTCATCGTGGCCGAACCCGACCTCATCGCCGCCCAGTCGCCACGGGGCCCGAGCGACCTGTATGTTGCTCTCACCCGTGCGACGCAACGGCTCGGAGTCGTCCACGAGCGGCCGCTGTCACCGGCGCTGCGGGACTTGCCAAGCCGCTCTCCGGCACCCGCTAATGGGCTTTGACCTGCTTTAAAGCCACCGGCCAAACATGTCCTACCTGCGAAAACTTGATGTTTCTGCTGATCGGGACACGGTTGACATCTGAGGTGGAGTCGGTAGTTTGCTGCGCAGTCCAGCACGGGACTTGGCCGGTTGGCCGTCTCTGACATCGCCGGATCCTGCGTCCGTGACGGGGCATGACTCCGTCCACACAGCCAGGTGCAGGGCCGTCGGTCCGTCGAGTCGGGGCACCCCAACCGGGCGGGGGGTTGGACCCGGGACGGGTCCGGGAGCCCAGTAGACAACGGAATTCCGAGCTCGCCGCCGACGAGACGGGTCCGGTCCGAAGGGTTTCCGGGCCCTCTTCCCGCTCCCGTGCCCGGGCCGACGTTGCGCCGGGTGGTCCCGTTCAGCCGCGGGATCACCCTGCCGCGCCGTTCGCCGTTCGCTCTTCGCGATCCTTCGATCTTCCGGTGCCGTGCTGGCTTGAGTGCGGCCGTGGGGCGGTAGCGTTTTCGCAAGCAGGCGTTGCTAGGTGGCGAGGAGACCCCGGAGTGGTTCAGGACAAAGCGAACCTACCGCCCACGACCGGGCACAACCCTGGCCCTGCCGGCGGTGCGCCGGAGGGCGGCTCCGCCGTCATGCCATCAACCACCCTGCCCCCCGCCTCCCTCCCCACCCCACCAGCCCCACCCACGTCCGACACCACGCCCGGCGACGTCACGCCGGACGTCACGCCTGGTGACGTCACGCCTGACACCACGCCCGGCGACGTCACGCCCGGCGACGTCACGCCTGGCGACGTCACGCCCAACGTCACGCCCGGCGACGCCGCCGCACCTCAGCCTCAGCGCGCCTCCGATGGCGTGCTCGCGACGCAGGGCGTGCCGGACGCCGAGACCGTGGCCGGGCAGGGTGCCACCGCCGCATCCCCACCCGCCTCCGAGCCCGCCTCCGAGCCCGGGGCCGCATCCCCCGCGTCCGAGTCGGAGCCCGCGTCTGAGCTCGGGGCCGCATCCCTGCCCGTGTCCGAGCCCAAGGCCGAGCCGGAGCCCGTGTCTGAGCCTGAGCCCGTTTCCCGGCCCGCGCCTGAGCCTGAGCCCGCGTCCGAGCCTGAGCAGGAGGCCGCTTCCCCGCCTGTGTCCGAGCCCAAGGCCGAGCCTGAACCTGAGCCCGCGTCTGAGCCCGAGGCCGCTTCCCCTCCCGTGCCAGTGCCCGTGTCCGTGCCCGTGTCCGACCCCGAGCCTGCGTCTGAGCCCGTAGCCGTGTCCGCGGTCCAGGTCGGGGACGGTGGTGAGGCTGAAGGACGGGGGGTGGTTGAGGCGGAAGCGGGGCGTGAGGGGCGGTGGGTGTTGCTGGGCAGGGTTGTCGCGGCCGTCGTCGGCGGGGTGGCGTTGTTCGCCGCGTTCCCGCCGCTTGACTGGTGGTGGTGCGCACCCCTCGGCATCGGCCTCATCGTCGGCTCCCTTTACCGCACCCGCCCCAGACGGGCCGCCTGGCTCGGTTACCTGGCCGCTGTGGTGTTCCTGATGCCCACCCTCGCCTGGGTACGCGCCATCGGCGACGACGTCTGGTTCCTGCTGGTCGGCGTGGAAAGCCTGTTCTACGCCGCGATGGCCGTCCTGGCCGCGTTCGTGTTCAGGCTGCCCGCCTGGCCTCTGTGGTTCGGCGGACTCTGGGTGCTCATGGAGTGGGCTCGCAGCCTGGTGCCCATCGGTGGGTTCCCCTGGGCGCGGGCCGCCTTCAGCCAGGGTGAGTCGGTATTCACCCCGTATGCCTCGCTCGGAGGCGCGCCGCTGGTCTCGTTCGCCGTGACGTTGTGCGGCGCCCTCCTGGCGCAGGCCGTCCTGACCGGATCGCGCCGGGCCACAGCCCTGGCCGGACCACGCCGGGCTGCCGTCCTGGCCGGATCGCGCCGGGCCGCCGACCTGACCGGGCCGCGCGGGGACCTGACCGAGCCGCGCCAGGCCGCCGGTGTGGCCGGGCCGCGCCGGGCCGCAATCCTGGCCAGGGCCGTGCCGGCGGCCCTGGCCTTGGCGGTGCCCGTGCTGGGGCTCGCCGTGCCCATGCCGGGCGACGAGGGCCGTAGCGTCAACGTGGGGATCGTGCAGGGCAACGTTCCGGGCCGGGGCATGTACGTGCTGGGCGACGAGCCCGCCGTCGTCCTGCGCAACCACGCCAACGAGACCAAACGGCTGGCCCAGGCCGTACGCGAGGGCAAGCTCCCCAAGCCCGACCTGGTCGTCCTGCCGGAGAACTCCACCGACATCGACCCCTACCGCGACGAGATCGCCCGGCAGATCATCGACGACTCCGTCAAGGACGTCGGCGTGCCCACGCTGGTCGGCGCCGTCGTGTCGATCGGGACCGAGAACCGCGCCACCCGCAGCCTCGTGTGGGACCCGGCGACCGGGGCCGGCGACTATTACGACAAGCAGCATCTGGTGCCGTTCGGGGAGTACACGCCGTTCAAGGAGATCGTGCTGGCGTTGTCGGAGCGGGCGAACCTGGTCGGCAGGCAGTCGGTCGCGGGAGACAAGCCAGGCGACCTGAAGCTGGGGCCGGTCACGATCGGCGCGGTCAACTGCTACGAGGTCGCCTACGACGACACCGTGCGCGGCACCGTACTGGCCGGTGGCACTCCGCTCGTCGTGCAGACCAACAACGCCACCTACGCCGAGTCCAACCTCCCGCCCCAGCAACTGGCCATGTCCAAGCTGCGCGCAGTCGAGCACAACAGGGCCGTCGTCACCGCCGCCACCACGGGGATCTCGGCATATGTGACGCCTGACGGTAAGGTCTCCTGGCAGACTCGCGAACTTGTCGCTGACATGAACGTGGTCAAAGTGCCCGTACGCACGCAGGAAACGATCGCCACCAGGGTGGGCGCGCTTCCTGAATGGGCATTGATGTTGATGGGAGCCGCGGCGACGGCCGTCGCCGCGTGGCGTGGCAGGCGGCGAGGCGATCGGATGAGGAACGACGGATGATGGAGACTCTCGGCCGGGTGCTCGTCGTCGTGCCGACCTACAACGAGCGCGGCAACCTGTCGGCGATCGTCGAGCGGGTGCGCGCGGCCGTGCCCGACGCTCACGTGCTGGTGGCCGACGACAGGAGCCCTGACGGCACCGGCGAGGTCGCCGACGGCCTGGCCGCCGATGACGAGCAGGTGCACGTCCTGCACCGGCCGGGCAAGCAGGGCCTCGGCGCCGCTTACATCGCCGGGTTCCGCTGGGGGCTGGAGGAAGGCTTCGACGTCCTGGTCGAGATGGACGCCGACGGCTCCCACCAGCCCGAGGAACTGCCGAAACTGCTGGAGGCGCTGGCCGACGGCGCCGACCTGGCGATCGGCTCGCGCTACGTGCCCGGCGGGAAAATCGTCAACTGGCCTCAGCGGCGCGAACTGCTGTCCAAGGGCGCCAACATCTACACCCGGGTGATGCTCGGCCTGCCCGTGCGCGACGCGACCGCCGGCTTCCGCGCCTACCGCGCCGCCACACTGGAGAAGGTGGGGCTGTCCGGGGTGGAGTCGCAGGGCTACTGCTTCCAGGTCGACCTGACCCTGCGTACGGCAAGGCACGGGCTGCGGGTGGTGGAGGTGCCGATCACGTTCGTCGAGCGTACGGTCGGCAAGAGCAAGATGAACGGCAAGGTCATGGCCGAGGCGCTGGTGCGGATCGGGCTGTGGGGCGTCAGCGGACTGCCCAAGCGGCTCAAGGGCGGCAACGGCCGAAGCTAGCCTCAACCCGGCTCAACGGCTGGGACCGGCCCCAATCCCGGCTCAACGGCCGAAGTTAACCTCAACCTGGTTCAAGGGTCGCAACGGCCGAGGCTGGTCTCATTCCCAGCTCAACGGCCGAGGCTGGCTTCGATCTCGGTTCAAGGGCCGACGCCTACCTTGGTCCGGCTCAAGGGCCGCAACCGCTGAAGCCGGCCTGGATCCGGTTCGTCCGGCAGCGGCCGAAGCTCGCCTCGATCCGGCTCACGCGCCGTGGGCGGCCCGGGCCAGAAGGCGTGGATCGCGGTCGGTGAGCATGCCGCAGGCGTCCGGCCAGGCGGGCAGGGGCGCCCGTGCGCGGGAGGCACCGACGAGGCGGTACGCGGTGGGGCGGACGACTCCCTCGCAGCCGCCGCTCCCGACGTACCGGGAGACCGCATGAAGATCAGGCCGCGCGGTCTGAGGTCGGCGATCCGCAGGCTTGAACGGTTGTCGTGGGGTACGGCGATGGCCGTCACGTTGCTGACCTGGGCGGCGTGGTGGCGCTCCATGGGCTTCTCGCGCTCGCCCTTCTACTGGGATGCCCAGCAGGATCGCCCGGCCCCGTGCGATGGTCACAGGCTCGCGCAGGGCGAGCCGGGGGTCATCCCTGATCGACGCGTACGCGACCGTGAACGGCGCCGCCTCCCCGCTGAGCTCATCGAACGCACGGGGCCAGGGGAGTCGATCCACCCGGTGAACACCACACCGACGACCGTCGCGATCCCGGCGCCGAGGATCCCGGCCACCCACGTCGGCAGCGCGCGCCCCGACCCTTCCTGAGCCTCGGTTTCTGGCGGGGGCCCGAACCCCACCGCCTCCACGCCTCGATCGGCCACGCCTCCTGCGTCAGCCGCCCCGATTGGCCACGCCTCCTGCATCACCCGCCCCGACCCTTCCTTAGCCTCGGTTTCTGGCGGGGCCCCGAACTCCACCGCCTCCATACCCGATCGGCTACGCCTCGATCGGCTACGCCTCGATCGGCTACGCCTCGATCGGCTACGCCTCCTGCGTCAGCCGCCGCGCCCCTGGCAGGACGTCTCCTGTTTGGCTTGGCGCGGTGTGCTCGTGGCATGGGCATTCCGCTCCAGACGCCGGAAGGATCTCCCTCCAGGGGCCCCGCTCGCCCCGCTTTGTCTCGCCTTTGGGCGAACGGGACCGGCCGGCTGGGCGAAGGTGACCGGCTGGACGGAACGGTTACGGCTCGCCGGGCGTTGTTCCAGCAGTAACGCGCGTGCGGAATCGAGGGAAAACGATGCGGCTCCTGCTCTTCCTGGCCTTCCTGGTCATCCCCGTCCTGGAGATCTGGTTGTTGATCCAGATCGGGTCGGCGATCGGCGGGCCCGCCACCATCGCCCTGCTCATCGCCGACAGCCTGCTGGGGGCCTGGCTGGTGCGCCGTGAGGGGCGCCGGGCCTGGCGGGCGTTGCAGGAGGCGGTGCAGTCCGGCCGCATGCCCGACCGCGAGCTGGCTGACGGCGGCATCATCCTGGTGGGCGGCACGCTGCTGCTGGCGCCGGGGTTCTTTCTGGACGTGTTCGGGCTCCTGTGCCTGATCCCGTTCACCCGGCCGATGATGCGCCGCCTGGGAGCGTGGTTCTTCGAGCGCCGGGTCAAGCGGCTGGCCGCCACTTCGCCGTACGCGAACCTTTTCCCGCCGACCTCCGGCCCCAGCGGTGAGGACGTGCCCCAGGGCGGCGGCCGGGTGGTGCACGGCGAGGTGATCCGGGAGGATCGCGACTCCTGACAGCCGTGCGGGCAAGACGTGCGGGCAAGACGTGCGGGCAAGACGTGCGGGCAAGACGTGCGGGCAAACCGTGCGGGCAAACCGTGCGGGCAAACCGTGCGGGCAAACCGTGCGGGCAAGACGTGCGGGCAAACCGTGCGGGCAAAGCATGCGGGCAAGACGAAACCCCCGGGCAGATGCCCGGGGGTTTCACCGTGAGAGGTAGGTCAGGCGCTCTTCCGACGCTGTGCCCGCAATACCGCGAGCCGCTCGTTGAGCACCTCCTCAAGATCCTCGATAGACCGCCGCTCCAGGAGCATGTCCCAGTGTGTCCGCGGGGGCTTCGTCTTCTTGGACTCCGGTTGCTCGCCGTCCACGCGTACCGCCGTCGCACCGCACATGCGGCACTCCCAGGTCGCTGGAATCTCGGCCTCGGCGGCAAGCGGAACCTCGAAGCGATGCCCCTTGGGGCAGGTGTAGGACACCTCCTGGCGCGGGGCCAGATCCGTGTTACGGTCGTTCTCGTAGCTGGTTGCCCCGAGCCGGGTGCCACGAAGCGCGCGCTCGCCCATGTCTAAATGCCTCCTACAGGGCCCCCATGCGTGGGGGGTCTGTCTCCCACGGTGTCTAACGCTTGGTACCGTGATGGGATTCCCACCCGCGGGGTGATCCAATCGCGGTTGAGGCCTCGGGTCTTCATGTGATCGCCGATCAGGGTCCCGTGCTGCGGCGATGCGATCCATCCGTTATGAGCGCGTACGCCGCGGGGCGCGTTTTGGTCAAATGCCGGCCTGACATTCTTCCCCCGGTGACGCCTATCGCGGCTCCTAGGACAGCTTCCGTCCTAGGAGTGCGAAAAGATGAAAGACATGTTGGAGACCTCCGCTCGTCTGCTCAGATTGCTGGCGTTGTTGCAGACCCATCGCCGTTGGTCGGGCAGGGAACTGGCGGACCGGCTCGGCGTGACCCCTCGCACCGTTCGCCGCGACGTGGACCGGCTGCGCGAGCTCGGCTACACCGTGCACGCCGTCGCGGGCACGTCCGGATACCGGCTGGGCGCCGGCTCCGATCTGCCGCCGCTTCTGCTGGACGACGAGGAGGCGGTGGCGGTCGCCGTGGGGCTGCGCACAGCGGCGGGCGGCACCGTGACCGGTATCCAGGAGACCTCGCTGCGCGCGCTGGCCAAACTGGAACGGGTGCTGCCGTCCCGGCTGCGGCACCGCGTCCACGCGCTGCAGTCGATGACGGTCCCGATGAGCGCCGGCGGGCCCGTGATCGACCCCGG
This sequence comes from Nonomuraea insulae, assembly GCF_042656245.1. NCBI lineage: Bacteria > Bacillati > Actinomycetota > Actinomycetes > Streptosporangiales > Streptosporangiaceae > Nonomuraea > Nonomuraea insulae. The sequence goes on along the minus strand of NZ_JBHSPA010000016.1, from coordinate 227,994 downwards.
CACCCTGACGGCCATCGCCGCGGCCTGCCGCGACCACGAGAGCCTGCGCTTCGACTACCGCGCCCATGACGGCGAACACACCAGCCGCGTGGTGGAGCCGTACCGTCTGGTGGCCACCGGCCGCCGCTGGTACCTGATCGCCTACGACACCGGCCACGCGGACTGGCGCACCTTCCGCGTCGACCGGCTCAGCCTGCGCACCCCCAACGGCCCGCGATTCGCCCCCCGCGACCCGCCCGCGACCGACCTCGGCGGATACACCTCGTACGCGATCTCCAGCGCCCCCTACCGCTTCCAGGGCCGCTTCACCGTCCACGCCCCCGCGCAGACCGTGGCCGAACGTGTCTCTCCCACGGCCGGCACGATCGAGCCTCTCGACGAGCGGACGTGCACGCTGATCTGCGGCTCCAACTCGCTCGACGAACTGGCCCTGTGGGTGGCGCTGATCGGGGCTCCGTTCACGGTGCACGAACCGCCGGAGCTGACCGAACACATCCGCGGCCTCGCCACCCGTCTCATGGGGGCGATCCCGCGCGAATAAACGCGTTTCTCTTCCAAGGGATCCTAGGATATACCTAGAGGTCCTTGGAAAGAGGGAGGGTGCATGGCGCGGGCCGGACTGACGGCGGAGCGGGTGACGATCGCGGGCGCCGATCTGGCGGACGAGGTCGGGCTCGATCGCGTGACCATGTCGGAGGTGGCGCGGCGGCTCGGCGTGAAGGACGCCAGCCTCTACACCCACGTCCGCAACGTGGAGGATCTGCGCGGGCGGATCGCGTTGCTGGCCGCGGACGAGAAGACCGTCCGCATCGCGGAGGCGACCGCGGGGCGGGCCGGCAAGGACGCGCTGGTTGCGTTCGCGAACGCCTGGCGGGAGTACGCCCACGAACATCCGGGCCGCTACATGGCGACGCAGACGCCGATCCAGATCGACCCCGAGCTGGCCGCGAAAGCGCCGGGACCGCGCCGCGCGGTCGAGCTCACCTACAGCATGCTGCGCGCCTACGGGCTGGCCGAGCCCGACCTGACCGACGCGGTCCGGGTGCTGCGCAGCACGTTCCACGGGTTCGTCGCCCTGGAGGCCGCCGGCGGATTCGCGCACCAGCGCTCGCCGCAGCAGACCTGGGAGCGCGCCCTCGACGCCCTGCACACCCTCCTGGAGCACTGGCCCCCGTCCCGAGAAGGAGTCTCCTCATGACCGCCCCCACCACCGGCAACCTGCGCGTGAACGGCGCGAGCCTGCACTATGAGGTACGCGGTGAGGGCCCGCCGCTGCTGCTGATCCCCGGAGGGACAGGCGGCGCGTCCTCCTTCGACGACGTCGCCGACACCCTGGCCGCCGACTACACGGTCGTGACCTACGACCCGCGCGGCATGTCCCGCAGCCCGCTGGACGACCCCGAGGCCGAGCAGCGGGTGGCCGAGCACGCCGACGACGCGCTGCGGATCCTGGACCTGCTGTCGCCCGGCGAACGTGCCCGCGTCCTCGGCGTCAGCTCGGGCGCGATCGTCTCCCTGCACCTGCTCACCGCCCACCCCGGACGCATCGAACGCGTCGTCGCGCACGAGCCGCCGGTGGTCGAGGTCCTGCCGGACGCCGCCGACCACCGCGCGCTCATCGCACGCGTACGCGAGACCTTCCACGCGCAGGGAACCATGCCCGCGATGGCCGTGTTCGCGGCCGGACTTAAGAGGGAAGGCGACACCGACGAGCCGAAGGCCGAGATCACGCTTCCGCCCCAGGCGGTGGCGCGGGCCGAGCGTACGATGGCCAACCTGCCGTACTTCGTCGGCCGCATCGTCCCCTCTTTCATGTCCTACGCCCCGGACCTCGACCGGCTGCGGGCCCTGTCGGACCGGCTCGTCCTCGCGGGCGGCCAGGACTCACGCGGCGAGCTGCCCTACCGGCCCGCCGCATACCTGGCCGAGCGTTTCGGCACGGAACTCGTGCACTTCCCCGGCGGGCACATCGGCCTGACCACGCACCCGGCCGAGTTCGCGGAGCTCCTTCGCAAGGCCTTCCGCGGCTGAAGCGGGGGCCTGGGAACACGCTCCGTGCTGGAACGAGGTGTCACGTCTTGTCACGCCTTCCCGGGTGAGGCCGCCGTCATCGGTGACGGCGCCCGGGACACAAGGAGATCACCTTGTCATTCCACACCATCATCACCGGCCGCCGGGCGGCTCTGGCCACGGCGGGGCTGGCGGCGAGCCTCGCCGCGGCCGTCACGCTCGGTCCGGTGGCCGCCAGCAGCGCCACGATCGACCAGATGGCCGCCCAGGGCAGCCTCATGCGTGGCAGCCAGGCGTGTGTCGGCCCGTTCGCCGCCGGTGCGAAGGACATCGTCGCCGGCAGCGGCTCCGCCTTCTCGATCAGCCCCATCGGTGCGGTGGTGAACTGGCAACTGCGCCGGGCCGACCCGGACACCGACTTCTTCGCCGAGGCCGACGTCGTCCAGACGGCGACCTCGGACTTCTTCAGCACCTCCGTCCAGGCCGGCGACAAGCTCCTGCCGGGCAACTTCTGGGTGTGCGCGAGCGTGAACTCGGTGAGCCCCGTGCAGTACAAGATGTTCGTGGGCAACGGCCTTCCCGCCTGATCCGAAGGCACCGAGCCCGCCGTCAGGCGGGTGGCGGCTCGGCGTGGAAGTGGGCCCACATGCCGAGCCAGCCGGTGGCGGGGCCGGGGAGCAGGGTGGAGGTGACGATCCAGGTGTGCCGCGTCCGCGAGCCGTGCGACCCGCCGATGATCTTCGGGAGTGCGGTCGTGACCACGGTGCCGCTCACCAGGTGACGGGCAGTTCGTAGGCCCCGTACACGAATCCGTCGTGCTTGAACGGGATCTGCTCCACCTCGGCGGCGAGCGCCAGGTCGGGGACGCGCCGCAGGAGGGTGGAGTAGGCGACCTGCAGTTCCATCCGCGCCAGCGGCTGTCCCAGACACTGGTGCACCCCGTAGCCGAAGCTCACGTGGAGCCGGGCGTTGCGCTCAAGGTCCAGCCGGTCGGGGTCGGGGAAGACGGCGGGGTCGCGGTTGGCGATCTCGTTGATCACGAGAATGCCCTCGCCGGCCTTGATCGTCTGGCCCGCGATCTCGATGTCCTCCAGGGCGACCCGTCGCAGTCCGCCGTGCGTGATCGTCAGGTAGCGCAGCAGCTCCTCGACCGCCGCGGCGACCGGCTTCGGGTCGTCGCCGTCGCGCAGGAGCGCCGCCTGCTCGGGGTGCTGGAGCAGGGCCAGCGTGCCCAGCGTGATCATGTTCGCGGTGGTCTCGTGCCCGGCGAACAACATCAGCACGCCCATGCCGGCGGCCTCCGGCCGGGACAACTCACCGGCCTTGACCCGCTCGACCAGCCCGGACAGCAGGTCGTCGCTCGGCTTGACGAGCTTCTCGCCGAGCAGGTCGTCCAGGTACTCGGCCAGTCGCTGGTGTGCCTGTCCCCGCTGCTCCGGGGTGGAGTTGCGGTTGATGATGGTCCTGCTGTTGTTCTGGAAGAACTCGTGGTCGTCGTACGGCACGCCGAGCAGGTTGGAGATCACCAGCGAGGGCAGCGGCAGCGCGTACGCCTCGACGAGGTCGGCGGGCTTCGGGCCGGCGAGCATGGCGTCGATCAGTTCGTCCGCGATCCGCTGGGTGGCCGGCCGCATCGCCTCCACCCGCTTGATGGTGAACGCGGAGGTGACCATCCGCCGCAGCCTGGCGTGCTCGGGGTCGTCCATCAGGATGAAACCGATGCCGCCTGAGCCCTTCTCCCGCGAAGCCGCGCTCTCCATGGCCGCCGCCTCCAGCGCGGAGAGCCGCGGGGTGCCGCGCGCGGGCTCGACGCTGACCTTGGCGCTGCCGAGCACGGCGCGGTGCTCGGCGTGGCCCGTCACCAGCCACGTGGTGCCGCCGTCCCACAGCCGGACCCGGGTCAGCGGGCCCTCCTCCTGCCGCGCCCGCATGGCGGGGGCAGGGTCCAGCGGGCACGTCGCGGACCTGACGATGTCGTACTCCGGGATGGTCGTCACTGCTTCGTCCTTCGCTGGTCGGGTGAGAGCGACTAGTTTAATTCAATTGATTGACTTAAACTGTATCGTGAGGTGGTTCCCTGTCAAGCCGGAGGGTCGCCGTTTGCGTAGGCTGTCCTTCCGCCACGCGTGGACCTGCGACGACCCCGCGCGACCGGGTGGCGCCGTGTCCCAGTTCGGTGAAGGACGATGATCAGCAAGATGAGACGCGACGAGCAGGTCGGTGCGACGCGGGAGGCGCTGCTGACCGCGGCCGAGCGACTGTTCGCCGAACGCGGGGTTTACGCGGTCGGCAACCGCCAGATCAGCGAGGCCGCGGGGCAGGGCAACAACACCGCGGTCGGCTACCACTTCGGCACCAAGGCGGACCTGATCCGCGCGATCGCCCGCAAGCACGCCGAGCAGATCGAGCGCATCCGCGAACGCATGATGAACGACATCGCCGGCTCCACCGACCCGCGGGACTGGGTGTCGTGCCTGGTCCGCCCGTTCACCGAGCACCTGGAGAGCCTGGGCAGCCCCACCTGGTACGCCCGCTTCGCCGCGCAGGTCATGGCCGACCCCACGCTCAACGAGATCATGGTCGACGAAGCCCTGACCGCCGCCCCGATACTGCGATCGTTCCGCGACGGCCTGACCCGGTGCCTGCCCGGCCTGCCCGCCGAGATCCGCCACGAACGCGCCGGCATGGCCCGCCACCTGGTCGTGCAGACGTGCGTCGAGCGGGAACGCGCCCTCGCCGAGGGCACTCCCACCCTCCAGCCGACCTGGGACGACCTCGCCACCGGCCTGATCGACGCCATCGCCGGCCTGTGGCAGGCCCCCGTAACCCAGCGCCCCTGACGCCGCCCCCCGCAACCCAGCGCCCCAGAACGGCCCGCCGCCGCGCGGCGCGGGACGGGCCCGGCGGCGAGGGTGCGGTTCGCGCGGGGTGGGCACCGCGGGACATGGCATGATTCCGCCATGACGGAGATCGGGAGAGGCGGCGCGCACGACCGGGTGGTCAGCAGCCTGGGCGCGGCCATCGTCAACGGCGACATCCGGCCTGACGACGATCTCGACGTGGTGGAGCTGCAGGAACGTTTCGCGGTGAGCAGGACCGCCGTCCGCGAGGCGCTGCGCGTGCTGGCCGCCAAGGGCTTGGTGGGAGCCCGCCCCCGGCGCGGCACCTTCGTCATGCCGCGCGAGCAGTGGGCGCTGCTCGACGCCGACGTGCTGCGCTGGCGCTTCGCCGACCGGGTGGACGAGCTCTTCCTGGACGAACTGGGCGAGGTACGGCTCACCGTGGAACCGGCGGTGGCCCGGATGGCGGCCCTGCGCCGCACCGGCCGCGACCTGGCCGATCTCGAAGACGCCCTGGCCGCCATGCGCGCGGCCGCGGGCAAGCCGGCCGGCGACCACGTGGAGGCCGACCTGGCCTTCCACCACGCCTTGTTGCGCGCCGCGCACAACGAGCTGATGGCGCAGATGGCCACCGCGATCGAGGCGGCGTTGCGGCTGCGCGACCAGTTCGTGCACACGACGCTCACCAGCGAATCCACCGACCAGCACGCCAAGGTGCTGCTGGCCGTGCGCAATCAGCGGCCGAAGGCGGCCGAGACCGCGATGCGGGTGCTCATCGAGCGCTCCATCGCGGACGTCGAGCTGGCCAAGAGGGTCCACGGCGAGCAGACCGGGCGCTAGAGCGCCGGACAGCGGTCGTCGGCTGAGGATCCACGCCCGGCGACTCGACGAAGTCCTGCTTGCCTACCGCGGCACCGGTGTGCCGCGCGACCGGGGGCCGTACTGTCTGCTCATGCCTTGGAGCTCTTGACCGCCAGTGGCTCGCTGGGCGCGTCCGCTTTGGCCTTGGCCATGCGCTCGCCCAGCTCCTGCAGCTCCTTGCGGCCCACCGCCGCCCGGACCTGCGGGAACCAGTCCTTCTCCTCTTCCTCGACGTGATGACGGACGTTCTCGATCAGCACCGTCACCTTCGCGGTGAAGAACTCGTCGGTGGGATCGAGGTCCTTCAGCTCCGACAACATCCACACCACGACGTGGTGCTCCTCGATGCTCTCCAGCACGTGGTCGGTCGTTTCCGGTACCTTCGCGCGAGCCGCCGGGTAGAAGATCTCCTCTTCGATGTAGGCGTGCGTGACGAGTTCCTTGGTGATCGTGTCCACGAGGCGTCGCTTCTCGGCATGGGCACGTTCGCCGGCCTGCTCGAAACGCTTGAACAGCGCCTCGACGGTCTTGTGGTCCTCTTTGAGCAGCACGATGGCGTCCATGTCTCCTCTTTCTGCCGGGGGCGCGGGGGCCAGTCGGTGACCGGGGCATCGAGCGGTCGCCGGAGGGGGTAGTGCTCTGGCGAGTGCGACGATGCCGGTGGGGTTGTCGCTGGGCGCAGTCCGCCTTCCCCGTCCACCAGGGATGAAACGACAGACCGTCCGAGCCGGCGCTCAGGCCGCCGCCGTGATCGAGCACGCTTTCCGTGCGTGGGCCGCTGTCGCGGGCACGCGACATGCCGCGCTGGGGGAGGTGACGCTCAGGCCGTCTGTCAGCGGTCCCACGGGGGCTGTCGCCCAGCTTCTCGTAGTAGCGGGCGAGCTCGCGGACTTCTTCCGGCGTGCGCAGGGAGAAAGCCGCAAGGGAGCCGAGCAGGCGAAGGAGCTTCTCAAGAAGCGCCTCAGCGGCTGGTGCTCCGCGCCTGAGGCCCAGGAGGATCATCGGAGCCGGGCGCACATCGAAAGAGGGTGGGGGACGCCGCCTGGACGTCCCCACACCCTCATGGTCCTACGGCTCGGGCGCCAGCCCGATCATGTCGGGCAGCGCCTGGGCGAACTCGCGGTAGGCGAGGTCGCCGGAGGCGTCGCCGAGCTCCGTCATCGCGGCGCGCACGCCCTGCTGTCCCGCCGGGTCCATCAGCAGGAGCGAGGAGGCGATGTTCTCCATGCCGCGCACCGCGGTGTCGGGGTCGATCTCGTGCGCCTCCGCCGTCTCCAGCAGCAGGAACGCGTCGACCAGTGCCTGCACGAGCAGTTTGTCGTTCTCTACCATGGGGCGTGTCTCACGAGGATCCCGGTGATTCCGTTGGCGCCCATGAACCGGTTCGCGGCGGCCACGGCCTGGGTGGTGGGCAGCTCCCACACGGCCTGCAGGCCGTAGTGCTGGGCGACCGCGGACTGCCGCCGGGCCTGGTCGACCGCCTTGGTGGTGAACATGGGGTTCAGCTTTCTGTCGATCAGCTCGTTGCCCTGGACCCCGTCGAACTTCGCGCCGATCGTCTCGCCGGCGTCGTCGACGAAGGAGATGTGCGGGGCCTGGCCGTAGCCGGAGACGGCGTTGGACCGCGCGCCGGGGGTTCCGGACTGGTAGCGATAGGCGTCGGGCCGCATCCCTGGAGAACCGCCGGCCCTGAGGTTGCCGCCCTCGTCCACCCAGTTGACATAGTCCTCCGCCTGGGGACAGTTGTGCGCCAGAACCGGCGCGGTCCCCGCGAGCACATAGTAGGTGTGCAGGCCGGCGATGGTGAAGTTGTGTACCCGTTCCCGGGCCTTGTTCTTCGCGACCGCCTTGACCTGGACGAACGTCCCGGCACTCGTACGGAGCCACATGCCCGCGCGCAGCTCGCCGGCGGGCAGCCACCGGCGCAGGCTCTCGACCCAGAACGGGTGCCCGTCGGTGGCGACCAGCTCGGCGCCGGCCCCGTCCACCGTGATGCGGACCAGCTGCTTGTCGCCTTCGCCGAGGATCGTCCTGACGACCGGCCTGGCCGTCGTCTCGCCGGTCTCCGGGTCGGTGGCGACGACCTCGTCGCCGAGGCCGACCTGCTCGATCGGCTTGGTGCTGCCGTCGGCCATCAGGACGAGGGTGCCGGTGACGAAGCTGTTCGGGCACGTGTCACCGGGCTTGACCCGCGGCTTGGCCGACGTGCTCTGCGGCTTCGTCTTGGCCTTGGCCTTGGCGGCCAGGGCTCTGGCCCGTTCTCTGGCCGCTGCCGCCAGGCGTTTGGCCTCGGCCTCCGCCGCGGCCTTGGCGGCTGCCGCCTTGTCGGCCGCGGCTCTGGCCGCCCTGGCCGCTGCCGCCTTGGCCGCCTCAGCCGCTCGTTCGGCTCCTCTCAGGATGGCCTTGGCCCACTTGAGCTCCTCGAAGAAGCTGATGACGGCCTTGCCGGCCTTCCAGATGGCGCCGATGATCTTCGGGGCCTTGAAGATCTTGCCCCAGGGCAGCGAGCCGACGACCGCGGAGACGCACGCGCCGAGGTCGCCCTTGAGGCAGTTGATGATGTCGGTGATCCCCAGGACCTCCATGAGGATCTGGCCGCCGGCCTCGAGGATGACGTCCAGGATGCTCTTGTTCTGGAGCTGCTGCGCCTTGGCGACGTCCTCGGGGCTCGGGCCGGGATCGACCTCGGCCGCCGGGGCCGTCTCGCCGCCGGTGGTGGGCCCCGGGTCGGGCCGCATGCCGGTGGGGTCGGTCATCACCAGCGGGTTGTTGGCGGCGTAGGTGTAGGCGGAGGTCGAGCCGGTGCCCGTCGGCATCGGGTCGGTGGTGGTGAAGCGGCCCGTGCCGGGGTTGTAGTTGCGTTCGCGCAGGTAGTAGTTGCCGTTGCCGGTGGTGTCGTCCTGGTAGGCACCGGCGAACCTCAGCGGGTTGTCGGGCGCCTGCGCCTCCTGCGAGGTGCCCTCCCGCGTTCCCGCCGTGGCCGGGGTCAGCGTGGTGCCGGTACGGGGATTGCCGAACGGGTCGTAGTCGTAGCCCGCCTCGACCTGGCCCGACGGGGAGAGCATGTTGGCCACGCCGCCCAGCCAGTCGTGGGTGTAGGCGTGCGTGGTGTCACCGGTGAGCAGGGCGAGCGGCTCGTCGTCGGGGCCGTAGGCGAAGCCGCGGCTCTGGACGACGGCGCCGGCCGGGTCCGTGGCGGTGTCCAGGGCGATCTGGGGCAGGTTGCCGTTGGTGTCCCAGGCCCAGCGCCGGGTGCCCGTCACGACGCCGCCCGTCACGGTGCCCGCACCGGTGGTGGTGGCCGCCGTGGTGGTCGCGCTCAGGCGCAGGCCGGTGGCGTCGTAGGTGAAGGCGGTGCTGTTGGCCCCGACCGTGGCCGTGGCCAGGCTGTTGTCCAGGTTGTAGGTGAACTTGTCCGATCCGGCCCTGGTCTGGTTGCCGTTGACGTCGTAGTCGTAGTCCTTGGAGACGATGCTGCCGGGCTTGACGACGGTCTCGCGCTGGAGCTGGTCGGCGGGGTCGTAGGCGTACGTCGTCAGGTCGTTGCCCGCCGTGCCGGTCCGCTTCTGGCTGAGACGGTTGCCCATCAGGTCGTAGCTGTAGTCGATGCGCCCGGTCATCTCGGAGCCGCGCGCGCAGCTCGTGGCCGAGTAGCAGGCCGAGACCACCCGGTCCGCCTTGTCGTAGTCGTAGGCCACCGACTCGTTGCGCTCGCCCCGCCTGGTGACGACCTTGGTGGGGTTGCCCATCTCGTCCAGCGTCAGGTCGAAGGCCGAGACCGGGGCGCCCTGTCCCTCGGCGGTGTTGACACTGGTCAGGCGGCCCGCCTCGTCGAAGACGCGCTTCTCGGTCAGCCCGCCGGTGGGCAGGGTGGTCGAGGTGCGGTTGCCCGCCGCGTCGTAGCCGAACGTCCAGACCGACTCGCCGCCCGCCACGCCGCCGGACACGCTCTGCCTGCTCAACCGGCTGTCGTCGTCGTAGTCGGTGCTGATCTTGGTGCCGTCGGGGTAGGTCCTGGTCGCGACGTTGCCGCGGTCGTCGTAGGTGTAGGCGAACAGCTCGTCGGGCAGCCCCGCGGTCTTGCGGGTGATGTTCTCGACCTGGTCCTCGTCGTCGTAGCCGACCTCGCGCAGGCCCGTCGGGTCGCCGTAGGCGGTGGTGCGGTCCTTGGAGTCGTAGGCGAAGGTGTAGACCGGGCCCTGCGAGCCCAGCGCGGTCCTGGTCCGGCGGTTGCGGATGTCGTAGGTGATGGAGACCGTGCGCTTGGCGCGCTCCTCGGGCGACAACCATTCGAGGGCGCCGACGGTGATCGCCGTCAGCGGGTTGTTCTCCGCGTCGTAGGTGATCTCCATCCGGCGGGCCAGCGGGTCGGACTTGGCGACCAGCCGCCCCGCGTCGTCGTACGCCATGCGCGAGCTGCGGCCTATCGGGTCGCGCACCGCCTCCAGCAGGCCGTCGGAGGTGTAGGAGTAGACCGTGGACCCGATCTGCGGCAGGAGCGGGTTGTAGGGCGTCTCGGGGGTGTGGGTCGTGGCCGGGAGGTCGTCCTCGCGGTAGGTCTGATGCGTCGTACGGCCCTTGGCGTCGGTCACCGCCGTCGCCCGGTTGGAGGCGTCGTAGGCGACCGTGGCGGCATTCCCCAGCGGGTCGAAGGACTTGACCTGGTTGCCCGCCCGGTCGTACTCGAAGCGCGTGGTGTAGTCGGCGGGATCGGCGCCACCGACGTTGCCGCGCGGCTCGGTCACCGTGACCATGAAGCCGTCGTCGTCGTAGGACCAGGTGGTGACGCCGCCTGTGGCGTTGACCTCCTTGATCCGGTTGCCGGCCGCGTCGTACTCGGTCTTGGTGCTCTTGCCGCCCGAGTCCGTGATCTCGGTCTGCCGGCCCGCCTTGTCGTAGCCGAGCGACGTGGTGCGGCCGAGCGTGTCGGTGGCGCTGGTGATGGCGCCGGCGTCGTCACGGCCGAACGTCGACTGTTTGCCCAGCTCGTCGGTGGTGCTCGACGTGCGGTCCAGCGGGTCGGTCTTGACATCGCGCTCGGTGAAGCCACCGCCCGGGTACGGCTGCCGGATGCGGACCAGGTTGTCGTCGTGGTCGTAGAAGTAGGTGGTGGTGAACTCGGCCTTGTTCGCGCCGGCCTCGTTGCCGCGCGGCGAGGTCACGGTCTTGAGCAGGCCCTTGGCGTCGTAGGCGTACGACGTCACGATCGGCGCCCTCGTGCGCAGCAGCGCCTGGGCGGTGGCCTGGCGGCCGGCCTCGGTGTAGGTGTACAGCGAGGTGCGCCGCTCGTCCTCCACCGTCTTCAGCAGGCCGTTGGCGTAGTAGGCGTAGGTCGTGCTCTGGCCGGTCGGCGACTGCTGGCGCACCACGCGGCCGGTCTCGTCGTAGCCGCTGCGCCACGCGCCGAACTTGCCCGGCTCCTGGGTGCTGGTCGGACGGTCCTGGGCGTCGTAGGCGTACTTGATGGTGTAGGCGGCCCTGTTGCCGCCCTGGACGGTGCCCCGCGGGTCCACCGTGGCGATCTTGCGGCCGGTGACGTCGTACACGAACTCGGTGCGCCGTCCGAGCGGTGAGATCACGGCCTTGAGCAGGCCCTGCGAGGTGTACTCCGAGCGGGTGACCTTGCCGCGCTGGTCGGTGGTGGAGACGCGCAGGCCGCGGGTGTCGTACTCGTGGGTGATGGTGGCGCCGTTGGGGTCCTCGCTGCGGACGAGCTCGTTGAACTCGTTGTAGGTGTCCTTCCACACCTGGCCGTTGGCGTCGGTGTGCTCGGTGGGGTTGTTGCGCTCGTCGTACTTGGTCTTCTCGGAGATGTTCAGCGGCTTCGGCGCGTCGGCCTGGAGGCGGTTGCCGTTGGTGTCGAAGATCGCCTCGTGCTGGTGCTGGTTGCCGTTGACGACCAGGTCGCGGTTGAGGTTGCCGTCGTAGCGGTGGTTGTCGGAGTCGCCGGTGCCGCGCTGGGAGTAGACCAGGGTGTTGCCCCGGTAGCCGTCGAAGACGATCACGCCGTCGGCGTCGGTCGTCGTGGCCTCCTGCTCGGCCGCCTTCCACACGAAGGTCGTCTGCTTGCCCAGGCCGTCCTTCTGCGCGCTCACCCGGCCGTCGGCGGCGTAGACGTTGCTGACGATCGCGACCCGGTGCGGGTCCACGACCTGGCTGAGCAGGCTGTTGGCGTGGTAGGTGTAGGTCCAGGCGAAGCCGCGTCCGTCCAGCACCTTGGTCAGCAGGTTGCCGGTGTAGAAATAGTTGCTGTTACGGCCGTCGGGCAGGCTGATCTGGCGGATGAGGCCGCCCTCGACGCGGACCTTGACGACCCGCCCGGAAGCGTCGGTGATCTTGACGCCGGTCGTCTCGTAGGTCAGCGTCACGCCCACGTCGCGGGCGTTGCGCATCGCGGAGAGCCGGCCCTGCGCGTCGAACAGGTAGCGGAGCTGGTGCGGAGTGGTCAGCACCCAGCCGTCCTCGCTCTTGCGCAGCGTCGAGCGCACGCCGGGCGGCCGCTTGTAGGCGCCGCCGTCCTGCGCCGTGTAGCGGGCCTGCGCGCCGTCCTCGGCCCGCACGATCGCCACGCCGTCCTGCTCGGTGACGCGCATGTCGTACGACCAGGCCCAGCCCAGCCCGAGCACGCTCGCGCCGCGGTTCATGGAGGAGTAGGTGCGCGTGCTGGTGAACACCGGCCCGAACGAGGCCATCGCGAAGTCCTGCTCGGTACGCACGTACGCGCCGGTCCCGGTGTTGACCCCCAGCGCCCGCTGCGCCTGCCCGGCCGTCGTCAGCGCCAGCGCGTTGCCGCACCCGCACCCCATGGCCTGCTCGTTCGGCACCGGCGGCGGGTCGATCGTCTGCCGCGGCGCCGACAGGTTCGAGGCGTCGGAGAGGGTCTCCTGCCCGTCGTCGTAGACGGCGGCGGCGGTGACGAAGTACTGCTTGCCGGTCTCCAGCACCCAGCCGTCCTTGACGCCGAACGAGCGGCAGAACTCGCCGCCCACGCCGCAGGTGGGGGAGGCGGGCGGCAGCTCGGCGCGGGGGACCAGGGTGGAGGCCTGCTCGGTCGGCGAGCCGGACTCGTACAACCGGAACCGGGCGCCCGTCCACGACGGGTCTTCCTGACCCGAGCTGAAGTAGAGCGCCAGCGAGGTGTCACCCAGCTCGAAGCCGGGGCGTAAGGACAGCCCCGCGAACCCGGCCGCCGCCGCGGTGGTGGTGGCGGTGGGGCCGGTCCTGTTGACGGGTCGTCCGGTCAGCTGGGCCTTGGCCGCGGCGCTCGCCCTGGCGGTGGCCGCGTCGGCCTTGCCGGCCAGTTCCGTCCACTTGCCCTTCGCCAGTTCGGCCGGTTTGCCGTCGGCCTTCAGCGCGGGCGGCGTCACCGGGGGCCGCTTGGCGGGCGCGAACGCCGTGTCCGGCCGCACACCGGAGGGCAACGGCCGGGCCGCGGGCGCCCCTTCCTGCCTGACCTGCGGGACCGCCGGCGGCGGCGCCGCCGCGGCCACGTCGAGAGGCGCGACAAAGGACGCCACAAGCGTCAATGCGATCAGATGAATCGGAGTTCGGGCACGACGAAATCGGCTCACGGCAGGCATTACTCAGACCTTCTCTGGCGGGACGAGTAGCGAAACGCGAACTGCTATCCGATTGCAGGTGCCAAGAGAATCAGGGGTTCGGAGCCGCCGCAAGGCAATTGATTCCAGACCGGCATCCGGCCAGGTCTGCCTGGCCTGATGCAGAGGAGGAGCCGCGACCTGGATCTTCGGCAAATTGCACCGTGACAATGCGCGGCCGGGCGCTCGGAATCGCGGGGGTATAACGCCGTGATATGACCTCAATGATATGGAACCGGCGCGGGCCGGATGGAGTCCGGCCCGCGCCAGGGGTTATTTCACGGTGAATTCGTGAGTGCCCGCGCCCACCTCCCGCGGCTCGGTCTCCGGCAGGTCCACCAGCGCCGACGTGCCCGGCGGCACCGTGGCGGTGACGGTGAGCGTCTCGCCGTCCCTGCGCCAGGAGACCGCGGCCGGCCCGTACGGAGTGTCGAGTCGCGCCGAGGCGTGCGTCAGCCCGCCGCCGGGGCGCGGGGCGATGCGCAGGCGGCGGTAGCCGGGCTCGGCCGGGGCGAGGCCGGCGACCGTGCGGTGCAGGAAGTCGGCCACGGCGCCGAGGGCGTAGTGGTTGAAGGAGGTCATCTCGCCCGGGTTGACCGTGCCGTCGGGGAGCAGGCTGTCCCAGCGTTCCCAGACGGTGGTGGCGCCCATCGTCACCGGGTACAACCACGAGGGGCATTCGCGCTGTGTGAGCAGCTCGTAGGCGGTGTCGTAGGCGCCGACGGAGCAGAGCGCGTCACAGATGAGCGGGGTGCCGACGAAGCCGGTGCCGATGCGGTGGCCGTCGGCGGCGACGAGCTGGACGAGCCGCCGCCCGGCCCGCTCCCGCTGCTCCTGCCCGTCCAGCAGGTCCAGGCACAGGGCCAGGGCGTAGGCGGTCTGGGTGTCGCAGGCCAGCCGGCCCGACGGGGTGACGAACTCGCGGCGGAAGGCCTGCCGCACCTGCGCGGCCAGCTCCGTGTAGCGGGCGGCGTCGGCGTCGTGGCCGAGCAGCGCCGCCGTGTCGGCTACGACGCGGGCCGACCAGGCGTGGTAGGCGGTGGCGACGAGCGCGTGGTCGGTGCGGGCCCTGCCGGGATCGTCCGGGGGAGCGGCCGGGTCGAGCCAGTCGCCGAACTGGAAGCCCTCGTCCCACAGGTGGTTCCCGCCGGTGAGCGAGTCGACCTGGTCCACCCACGTGGTCATGCTCGCGTACTGGGCGCGCAGCAGGCCGAGGTCGCCGGTGCGCTGGTAGAGCACCCACGGGACGAGCACGGCGGCGTCGCCCCAGGCGGCGGTCGGCGAGAGGTCGAACTTCAGCGGCACCGACGGCACGTAGTGCGGCACGGTGCCGTAGAAGGACTGGTCGGCGGCCAGGTCGGCGAGCCACGACGTCAGCGGTCCCGCGCAGTCGTAGAGGAAGGCGGCGGTGGGGGCGAAGACCTGGATGTCGCCGGTCCAGCCGAGGCGCTCGTCACGCTGCGGGCAGTCGGTGGGCAGGTCGACGAAGTTGCCGCGCATGCTCCACCGGACGTTGTCGTGCAGCCGGTTGAGCATGGGGTCGGAGCAGTCGAAGTCGCCGATCGGCCGCAGGTCCGTGTGGCAGACCACGGCCCGCACGTCGGCCGGGTCCAGCTCGCCCGGCCAGTCGTCCACCTGGGCGTAGCGGAAGCCGTGGGTGGTGAAGCGCGGCTCCCATTCCTCGGGCCTGTCGTCGCCGCGCAGCGTGTACCGGTCGAGGGCGTCGGCCCCGCGCAGGGGGCGCAGGGCCAGTTCGCCGTGTTCCAGGACTTCGGCGTGGCGCAGCGTGACGGTGTGGCCGGGCGGGCCCTGGACGCGGATGCGCAGGCGGCCGGCGATGTTCTGGCCGAAGTCGAGGATGGTCCTGCCGGAGGGGCTGGTCAGCACCTCGACCGGGGCCAGGGTCTCGGTGCGGCGCACGGGCGGGCCGGTCGGGGAGACGAGCAGGGCGGGATCGTGCGGCAGGGCGTCGGCGGGCAGCCAGGAGGAGTCGTCGAAGCCGGGCTCCGACCAGCCCTGGGGCAGCAGGCGGGCGTCGTGCTTCTCGCCGTCGTACAGGCTGGTCGCGGTGACCGGGCCGGTCGCGCAGCGCCACTCGCCGTCGGTGGCCACGATCTCGGTGCCGCCGTCGGCGTAGGTGATCTCCAGCTGGGCGATGAGCGCGGTGCGGTCGCCGTACAGGTTCGTCTTGCCGCCGAGGAAGCCGATGCGGCCGCGGTACCAGCCGTCGGCCAGGGTGGCGCCGATGGTGTTGCCGCCCTCGCCGACCAGGTCGGTGACGTCGTGGGTGCGGTAGCGCAGGCGGTGGCCGTAGCTGCTCCAGCCGGGGGCGAGCACGTCGTCGCCGACGACCCGGCCGTTGATCTCGGCCTCGTACAGGCCGTGCGCGGTGAGGTACAGGCGGGCCTTTGTGATCGGGCCGCGCAGGTTGAAGTCGCGGCGCAGCAGCAGCGCGTGGCCGTCGGGCTCGGCGAGCAGCTCCAGCGGCGGCGCGGCGGCCTCCGCCCGCCAGCCGGCCGGGTCGAGCAGGCCGGCCTCCACGTGGGACCAGGCGCTCCAGTCGCTGGCCGAGCCGTCGGCGCCGTGCACGCGCACGCGCGCGCCGCGCCGCTCGCGCGACTCCAGCGGCGCGCCGGGCCAGGGCACGAGCACCGACTCCTGCGAGGCGACCCGGCCGGTGGCGGTGCCGTCACTGAGTTCGATCTCGTACGCCTGCTGCCGCCAGCCGGGGGAGTCCGTGGCCACGGTCCAGGACAGGCGGGGTTCGCTCTCGCCGACACCGAGCGGGTCCCGGTGGTGCTCGAAGCTGATCGGTTCGACGGTCAGGAAGGTCATGTCACCCCTTGATGGCGCCGGCGGTCATTCCGGCGACGATTTTGCGGTTGAAGAAGACGAACAGCACCAGCGGCGGGATCGTGATGAGCACGATGTCCATGAACAGCAGGTTCCACTGGGTGTTGTACTGGCTTTGGAAGTTGTAGAGCGTGACCTGCACGGTGGCGTTGTCGTCGCCGGGCAGCAGGTAGAGCGGGTTGACGAAGTCGTTGAAGATCTGCACCGAGCTGGTGAGGATGACCGTGATGGTCACCGGCCGCAGCAGCGGGAAGATCACCCGGAAGAACAGCCGCAGCCCGCCGCAGCCGTCGATCTGGGCGGCCTCGTCCAGCTCGCGCGGGATGGCCGCGACGAACGCCCGGAACAACAACATCGCGAACGACAGGTTGAAGGCGACCTCGGCCAGGATGAGCCCCGGCAGGGTCTTGAACAGGCCGAGCGCCTGCAGCAGCCAGATCGTCGGCACGACCGCTGGCGGGATGATCAGCCCCGACAACACCAGGAAGTCGGCCAGCTTGGCGACCTTGCCTGGACGGCGTTGCAGC
The DNA here is from genome assembly GCF_042656245.1 of Nonomuraea insulae. NCBI lineage: Bacteria > Bacillati > Actinomycetota > Actinomycetes > Streptosporangiales > Streptosporangiaceae > Nonomuraea > Nonomuraea insulae. The sequence continues at coordinate 211,305 of NZ_JBHSPA010000016.1, read as the reverse complement.
ACGAACGCGGCCATCGAGGCGAAGACCACGATCAGCGCCACGGAGGCGACGGTCAGGATCGTGCTGTTGACGTAGGCCCGCAGCAGCACGTAGTCGCCCGCCTCGATCACGGCCGTGAAGTTCTGCACGATCGGCCAGTTCGTGGGCCAGGCGAAGTCCAGGTCGGTGGCCTGCGTCTGGTCCTTGACGGCGGTCAGCAACATGAGCGCGAAGGGGATCAGGAAGATCACTGTGGCCAGCACCAGCGCGACCGCTTCCGCGCTGAGCCTGCGAAGTGCTCTCATGCGGGGACCTGCCTCTTGCCGAGGAAGTAGTTGAGCGGCACGGCGATGGCCGTGACGATGAGGAACAGCAGCACGTTGCCGGCGGTGGACAGGCCGAAGAAGCCGGCCTGGTACTGCTTGTAGATGATCGAGGCGATGGTGTCGCTGGTGAAGCCGGGCCCGCCGCGGGTCATCGTCCAGATCAGGTCGAACGAGCGCAGCCCGCCGATGAACGACAGGATGATCACCGAGTACGTGGCCGGCCAGGACAGCGGCAGCGTCACGTGCCGGAAGCGGTGCCAGGCGCTGCCCCCGTCCACGGCCACCGCCTGGTAGTACTCCGACGGGATCGACATGATGCCGGCGATGTAGATGACGGTGGCCAGGCCCACCCCCTTCCACACGTCCACCAGCGCCACCGACAGCAGCGCCGTGGTCGCCTCGCCCAGCCAGTCGCGGCCGTCCACGCCGACCAGCGCGAGGGCCTGATTGACCAGGCCGGTCTCCGGCTTGAGCAACATGCTGAAGGTGATGCCGACCGCGACCGTGGAGACCAGCACGGGGAAGAACACCACCGAGCGCAGGAAACCGCGCAGCCGCAGCCTGCTGGTCAGCAGCACGCCGAGCAGCAGCCCGAGGATCACTTTGAGCCCGCTGGTGACGACGGCGTAGACGAGGGTGTTCTGGAAGCCGATGCGCAGGTTCTGCTCGGCGAGGAAGTCGCGGAAGTTGTCCAGGCCGACGAAGGTGCTGTCGAACAGGGTCCAGCGGGTCAGCGCGAAGTAGAACGCCATCACCGTCGGCACCAGGAAGATCACGACGTAGACGACGGCGGCCGGCAGGTACAACGCGTACGGGTAGGCCGCGTTCCGCCTCCTTTGGGAGTTCCGCCGCGGGGCGGAGGGGCCGGGCCCCGTCCGGGGCCCGGCGTCCTGCTTGGTCACCATCCCGCGAGCCCCAGCTGCTTGGCCTGCTTGTCCACGTCCTTGTCGTACTGGGCGGCGCCCTCGGCGGCCGGCGTCAGCCCGGAGCCGACGGCGACCGTGATCTGCTCCAGCGACGGGCCCTTGACCGGCGAGACGAACTCCAGGGCGGGCGCCGTGGCGCCGCTGTCCACGTAGGCCTGCAGGTCCTTGGCGGCCTGGATGGCGTCCGCGGGCAGTTTGGCGCCCTGGATCCGGTACGGCCCCGTCGGCGGGACGGCCTTGGTGACCGCGTCGGCGGCGGCCGGCGAGGCGACGAAGGCCAGGAACTTCTTGGCCGCCTCCAGGTTCTCGGTGGTCTTGGCGATGTAGACGCCGGCCGGCTCCCAGACCGTGGCCCCGTTCTTGGCCGCGTCGGTGCCCGGGATGCCGAAGAAGCCGATGTCGGTGGCCGCCTGCGGCAGCGTGGCGATCACCGGCGGCAGGGACGAGCTGAGCATCGCGTAGTGCGCGCCCTTGCCCTCCGCCAGCATCTTGATGCCCTGGTCGTTGGTGGCCGAGCCGAAGCCCTCGTTGAGGTAGCCCTTGGCGTGCACCTCGGCCAGGTGGTCGAACCCGGCCCTGGCGGCGGGTGTGGTGGCGAACTTGGCCTTGTTGGCCGTGTACTCCTGCGCGAAGGCCGGCACCGCCGCCCGCACGTTGAAGTAGTCGCCCAGCACGAACAGCTGCGAGGTCCAGGTGTCCTTGAACGTCGTGATCACCGGCGTGATCCCGGCCGCCTTGATCTTGTCGTTGTTGGCCGTGAACTCGGCCCAGGTCTTGGGCACCTGCAGCTTCAGCCGCTCGTAGACCTTGCGGTTGTAGAGGATCCCGCCGCCGGTCAGCGTGCCCGCCGGGACGCCGTACGCCTTGCCTTCCTGGCTCACCACCGGCAGGAAGTCCTTCTGCACGTTGGCCAGCACCGGGTCGCCGGTGAGGTCGACCATGGTCTGCGCCGGGTTGAGCGCCTGCAGCAGGGACCCGGAGTTGTACCAGAACACATCCGACATGTCGCCCGTCGAGAGCCTGGTCTTGACGATGTTGTCGCCCTCGCTGCCTCCGGGCCGCGTCTCCGTCTCGATCTTGATCTTGGGGTTGGCCTGCATGAAAGCGTCGGTGAGCGCCTTGGCCGTGCCGGTGGTCCCGAGGCTGTTGTCGACGAGGAACTTCAGGGTGGCCGAGCCGTCGGCGGCGGGCCCAGAGTCAGAGCCGGGGCCCGAGCCGCACGAGGCCAGGGCCGCCATCGCGAGAACGGCCAGGGCCGCTCCCGTCATGCGGTGCGAGGTCTTCACAACGCCCCTCCGGGTTCGTTGAAACGTTTTAAGCGTCCCCCGATGCGAGTTAACGTAGGCGTTACCTGGCAGGGCGTCAAGGGGTTCATTTGGGGAACGGTCCCCGATCGTGACTGGCCGTAATTGCCGGTCTTGGCGAGCCTGACTGGATAACGTTACCCATCGCGTACCATGCGCTGGGCTCGTACAATCGAGCGGCGTCGACCCCAGGAAGGCGGCACATGGTCACCCGAGATCGGCAACGCAGAGTGACAATCACCGATGTGGCCGAGCACGCCCAGGTGTCCACCACCGCGGTGTCGAAAGTGCTGCGCAACGCCTACGGGGTCAGTGAGGCGATGCGGGCCAAGGTGCAGGCCGCCATCGACGAGCTCGGCTACCGCCCGCACAACGCGGCGCGGGCCATGCGAGGGCGCACCTTCACCATCGGCGTGCTGCTTCCGCACATCAGGAACCCGTTCTTCGCTGACATCCTCGACGGCCTGACCGACGAGATCTCCGCCAGCGGCTACCAGGCGATCATGGTCCAGAGCGGCGGCCGGGATCCCGCGGCGGAGCGCCGCGCGAGTGACGCGCTGGTGGACCGGCAGGTGGACGGCATTCTCTGGGTCGCCCCCGTCTGCGCCAGGGCGCAACTGGAGAAGCTGGCCAAGGACACACCCCTCGTGGTCCTCGGCCGCCACGACCGCTCGGCACTGTACGACTGCGTGCTCGACGACGACGAGCTCGGAGCCGAGCTGGTCGTCGAGCACCTCATCGCGCTCGGGCACCGCCACATCGCGCACATCACCGAGACCATCGGGGGCAGCTCCGCCGCCATGCTGCAGACCATCAGGGCCACGACCTACGAACGGGTGATGACCGAGCACGGCCTGGCCGGCCACATCGCCCTCGCCGCCACCTCCTACACCGAGGAGGGCGGCTACGAGGGGGCCCGCGAGCTGCTGGCCCGCGACCCGCGACCCACCGCCATCTTCGCCGGCGCCGACCAGGCCGCCTTCGGCGCTCTGGCGGCCGTCCACGAGGCCGGCCTGACCGTGCCCGGCGACATCTCCGTGGCCGGCTACGACAACGCCCGCATCATCGGGCTCGCGCACATCGCGCTGACCAGCGTCGACCAGGACGGCGCCATCATGGGCAGGACCGCGGGCCGGCTGCTGCTCGAACGCGTCGGCGGCCGTACCGCCGCGATGCGTTTCTCCGTCACCCCGACCCTCGTGCCCCGCCGCTCCACCGCGCCGCCTCGCTAGCGATCCCCTCTCAGCGCGGCTCGCGCAGGCGCGACAGGTACGCCATCGGCGGCAGGCCGGTCAGAGGCCGGCGACGAAGTCGAGGGCGACGGCCCAGGCGCTCCCGGCGGCGGAGGCGTTGTAGTCGGGCAGGTCAGGGTCGGTGAACAGGTGGCCCACGCCCGGATAGCGGAAGACCTCGACGTCGGCCCGCGCCCGGCGCATCAGGATGTACCAGGCGTTCAGCCAGTCGACGGGTTCGTAGGTGTCGGGGTCGGCCACGTGCAGCTGGACAGGCAGGTCGTCGGCCGAGACCCCGTCGGCCAGGTCGGAGGTGCCGTGCATCAGCAGCAGCCCCCGGGAGCGCTCGTCGGCCAGGGCGAGGTTCTGCGCGATCGCCGCGCCGAGCGAGAAGCCCGCGTACACCAGGCCGTCGGGGGACAGCGGGGCCGCCGCCGTCACGGCCCGCTTCAGCAACTCCTCGCGGCCGATCTCCTCCTTGATCGCGATCCCCTCTTCTGGTGTGCCGACGACCCGGCCGTCGTACAGATCGGGGACGTGCACCTCGTGGCCGGCCGACCTGAACCTGTCGGCGGCCTGATGGACGGCGGGCCGCAGGCCGTACATCGAGTGCAAGAGGAGAATCCGCGCCATGTGCGCAGCTTATCGGCGGCGTCGGTTGAACCGTCTCCGGCATGGCGTGAAAGGATTTCGCCATGACGACGACCCCCGACCGGCTGCGTGCCGCGATCGAACGCGAACTGCCGGGCGTGCGCGCCGACCTCGAACGACTGGTGCGCATCCCCGGCATCGCCTTCGACGGATTCGACTCCGCCCCGCTGGAGCGCTCGGCGCACGCCGTGGCCGACCTCCTGCGCGACCTCGGGCTGGAGGTACAGGTGAGCCGTGTGGGTGAAGGACCTCCCGCCGTCATCGGGCGTCACCCCGCGCCGCCCGGAGCGCCGACCGTGCTCCTGTACGCGCACCACGACGTCCAGCCCACGGGCGACCTGAGCCGGTGGGAGTCGGACCCGTTCGAGCCGGTCGAGCGGGACGGCCGCCTGTACGGGCGGGGCGCCGCCGACGACAAGGCCGGCATCATGGCGCACATCGCGGCGCTGCGGGCGTTCGGCTGCGGCACGGCCGACGACCGGCTGCCGGTGGGCGTCGTCGTCTTCGTCGAGGGCGAGGAGGAGTTCGGCTCGCACGACCTGCCCGCCCTGCTCGCCGAGCACCGCGCGGAGCTCACCAGCGACGTGATCGTCATCGCCGACTCCGGCAACTGGGACATCGGCGTGCCCGCGCTGACCACCTCACTGCGCGGGATCGTCAACTGCTTCGTCACCGTCCAGGTTCTGGAGTCGGCGGTGCACAGCGGCATGTTCGGCGGCGCCGTGCCCGACGCGCTGACCACCCTGTGCCGGTTGCTGGCCACGCTGCACGACGCCGACGGCGACGTGGCGGTCGAAGGGCTGGTGCGCGGGCAGGCGGCGCCGCTGGACTACCCGGTGGAGCGGTTCCGGTCGGAGGCCGGGCTGCTTGACGGGGTCGACCTGATCGGCACCGGCCGCATCGTCGACCGGCTCTGGACCAAGCCGTCGATCTCCGTGCTCGGCGTCGACGGCCCCCGTACGGCCGAGGCGCCCAACGCGCTGCTCCCGGAGGCGCGGGCGAAGATCAGCATGCGGATCGCGCCCGGGGACGATCCGGAGTCGGCCTACCGGGCGCTCGTGGCGCATCTGGACAAGCACGCGGAATGGGGCGCCCGGATCGGTGTGACGCTCGAGCATGACGGGAGCCCGTGCGCGATCGACGCGACCGGGAAATACTTCGACGCGGCCCGCGCCGCGTTCAAGACGGCCTGGGACGGCACCGACCCGGTGGACATCGGCGTCGGCGGCTCCATCCCGTTCATCGCCACCTTCCGCGAGATGTTCCCGCGGGCCTCGATCCTGGTCACCGGCGTGGAGGATCCGTACGCCAAGGCGCACAGCCCGAACGAGAGCCTGCACCTCGGCGAGTTCGCCCGGGTCTGCCTGGCGGAGGCCCTGCTCCTGCACAACGTCGCCGCGGCGGGAGCCACCACGTAGCGCCGTCAGCTCGACGCCGCGGCGGGAGCCATCACGTAGCGCGGTCAGCTCGTCGCCGCGGCGACGCAGAACTCGTTGCCCTCGGGGTCGGCCATCACCACGTGGTGCCGTCTTCTGCTCGGGGACCTTGAGGATGCACAGCCGCGGGCCGGCCGCCCGGTCACGTGCTGATCGTGGTGCCCTGGGCGGAGGTGAGGCGCCAGGCGCCGGGGGAGTGGGCGGCGTAGACGTGGGTGTAGCGGCTCCCGGCACTGAACGAGCTGCCGTCGGGATTGGTGAAGTTCATGCCGGTACGCCCGACGACGATCCCCACATTCCCGATGACCCGTACGATCGCCTCGTCCGGGAACGACTCGATCCGCGGGAACCGCAGCGACCCGGACGCCACCAGGTCCAGAACGGCCTGCTTGCCCACGACGCTCCCGTCCTCGACGCCCACCAGGATGAAGTCGTCCGCCAGCAACTCCTTCAGTACGGCGGCGTCGCCGGCCACCAAGGCGTCGAAGAAGCTCTGGTCGAGATCGAGAAGCGTGTTCATCGGTGTCCGTTCGTCGTCGGGGCCGGGAGTCGAGGGTAGAGGTTGACACCTGTGACAAGGTCAAGCGGCGCCCGAGGACACCCCGGTCAGGGCTTCGTGCGGGTCACGCGCCGGTGGATCACGAACGCGGCGAGGAACGAAGGCACGGCACAGGCGAGGCTGAGCCAGACGGGGGCCGGGAAGCCGGTCGTCAGCCGGTGGATGAGCGTGGACACCACCCAGCCGCCCGCGGCGCCGGTCAGCCCGGCCGCGACCCGCACGGCCACCCGCAGGTAGGCGCTTTCCTTGTCGACCGCACCCTCCTTGCCGCGGGTGTTGCCGAGGGTGAGGGTCGCCAGCAGCAGGGCCACGGAGCCGAGCAGCGCGATCACGGCAGGCATGAGCGAGAGCGGGATCCGGACCTGGTAACCGAACGACTGGATCGCCGCGAGCACCATCAGCACCGCGCCGATGACGGCGGTCTGCAGGAGGTTGAGCTTCTGCTGCCCTTCGCGCGAGCTCTCCTCGTCCCTCTGGAGATCCTCTCTGCGCTGCTGCAGCCGGGTGGCCGCGCTCTGGGCGAGCTCGGTCAGCACCTCGCGGGCGCGCTCGCGGGTGGCCTCCAGCCGGCGCATCTCGTCCTCGAACCTGTCGCTCAGGCGCTCCGCCAGCTCGCGGTCCGTCGCGAAGAGCCCGAAGTACTGGGCGGCCTCGGCGGCGCTGCGGTCGTCGCGCGGCGTCGGCTCCTGGCCCAGCCAGTCGTGCGGGTGCTCGAATCCGGTCAGTACGGGGGAGCGCATGTTCTCCGCCGCCCGCCTGATGACGCGCCGGGCCTCGTACAGGTCGTCGGCGGTGTCGGTGAGCCCGCCGGGCCCGGTGAGCATCCGGGCCAGCTCGTGCCGGGCGCGCAGCAGGTTCTCGGCCGTCTCCTCGGCGAGTCGCGGCCGGGTCTGTTCGAGGAGGTCGTGCGCCGAGTCCACCGCGTCCTTCCAGCGCCCCTGGTCGAGGGCGATGCCGAGGTGCCTGACCTCGGCGGCGTACCGGAGGTAGATCGCGAAGGGCGGGAACGTGGCGTCGCCGCGGGTCCACAACCACTCGTCGGTCGCCGCCCTGAAGCTTTGTCTCGTCACGGCGACGATTCTGCGCAGCCTCGGCTCGGGCCGGCCGTCCAGCACCTCCCAGACCATCGTGTGCCCGCCCACCAGCACCCCGCCGCCGAGTGACGGCTCCTCGGCGGGGCTGTCCGCGTAGACGGAGGCGGCGTCAGGGGCGCGAGGGCCGGTATCAAGGTCATCGAGGGCGTCAGGGCCAGTGTCGTTCGCGCCGAGGACGGTCGCCTGGTAGAGCCTGGTCTCGCCCAGGTGCCAGCTCTTCACGGGCGGCGCGATCGCGCTCCAGCGCCTGTCCAGCTCGGCCCAGGTCGCCGGTTCCGACGACGCCAGCGCGGCGCTCACGCACAACACGTCGTCGTGGCGGCGCAGGATGAGCTGGTTGTCGAGGTCGGGCGTCTGCTGCGCCGCCAGCCCCAGCCTGCCGATCAACGTGTGGAGTTCGGCCTGGTCGGCGGGCGGTTCCCGCGGCAGCATCAGGGGCCCGATCGGACTCGTCATGCCGAGACCGTCCGCGCACGTCTTCCAGAACTCGCGCAGGCGGGCGTAGGCGGGTTCGTCACGAGCGGAGTAGAGGTGGACCACGAGCGTGTGGTCAACCAGCTCCGGAGCTGCTCCCATAGTCGCCGCGCTCCCGTGCCTCGAGGATGTCGAGTCTGTGGACGAGCTTGTTGACGCGTTCGCGGACGCTCGACGGGGCGGGCATCGCGGGCGCGTCGCCGAGACGAACCCGTCCGCGTCGCGGCGCGGTGATCTCCACCTCCGCCACCGCCTGGGCCAGCAGCTCGGGATCGGCCGTGACGGTCGCCTTGGCGGCGCCGGCCAGCGTCTGCTCCACCTGGCCCCAGCCGTCTTCGGTCAACCGCCAATGAGGGATGTCGCGCAGCAGGTCTCGCATTTCCTCACGGGCCTTGATGAGCGGGTCATCCGCCCCGGTGACGCCCATACGATCAGCGTAGCCTCCGGACCCCCCGGAGAGGAACGTCGCGGGGCAGCCCCCTCCGCCGCCCCGCGACTAGTCTCTGATCATTTCCTCGAAGGCCCGGCCGATGCCGACCTCGCGGCATCGGGTGAGCAGGCTCTCGTGCATGCGCAGCAACTCGGCGGCCCGGTGGTCGTTCATCTCCGGGTACACGAGCAGCGGCAGGTCCGGATCGTCGACCATCGTGCTGAGGATCAGCTCCGCCATCGGTTCGAGCAGCCGCGGGTGGGCGGCCAGCACCTCGCGGGATTGCGGCCAGGTGCTCGCCCGCAGGAAGTCGATGATGACATCGAAGATCGGCTCGGTGCCGGGGATCGTCATGCCGAAGCCTCCTCGGACCCGATCTTCAGTGACGGCGTCTCCGGTGGTTGCTCATGATCGTGGTGGCCCAGCCGGAGATCTGCGGGTCCTCGGCCGCCAGCACGGTCAGGAAGGCCGCGACATAGGCGCACTCCACCTGTTCGTAGCCGCTTTCGAGCTGTCCCGCCTGCTCATGCTGGGAAGTGGCGCCGCCGTTCAGGAACTGCTCCAGGCCGGCCTGGAGGTGCTCGTCGCGCCCCGCCTGCTCCTTCGCCTTGTCCAGGTCCGCCGAGAGCTGGCGCAGGCGGGCCCGCCCGTCCCTGAGCCGCTTGTCGTTCGGGTTGCCCATACGGCGGCCAGTCTCCAGCGCGATCATCGCGGTGAAGATCATCAAGGCGAGGAGCAGGATGAAGGTGGGCACCATGCCGATGCCGTCGGCCAGCTCGGTGAGCCGGAGAAGCTCCCCGGTCGAGGACGTGTACGGCACCGGCGTGGAAAGTGTCCTGAGCCGGGTGACGGCGACGGCGACCACGGTCACGAGCCACAGCAGGGGCAGCAGGGTCATGGGCGACGGCCGGGTGAACCAGTCGCGCAGCCGGAACTCCCTGGCCTGCCGGGGCGCGCTGCCCTCCTCCTGCCACTCCCGGAACTTGCGCCCGTACATGTGCGGGCCGAGGCCGAAGACGAGCACCGCGACGGCGGCGAGCATCGCCGTCAGCAGGGGACGGTCCCCGAGGTCGAGGAAGGTCTCGTAGTAGATCGGGATCTCCACGCCGAGCAGTACGGCGAGCAGCAGCAGCGGCGGGCCGTCACGGCGCAACCGCTTGCCGAACCCGCCGGAGACGGCCACCTCGCTGGCGAGCTGGTCGCCGGGACGGCGCGAGGCGTAGGCGGTGAGCCGGCCCACGACCAGCCGGGCCTCGTCGTGGCCCTCCCTGACCTGGCGCTGCCAGGCGGCGCGCTCGTTCTCATTCGCCTTGTGCTCGCGCAGCAGCACCTCGGCCGTGTCGCGCTGGGCGACGTAGTGGGCGGAGAGCGCGCGCAGGTCGCCGGCGCGCCTGGCGCACACGACCGCCAGGCCGGGGGGTTCGTAACCGGCCGCCATGGCCTCGGCGGCGTCGATCCCGGATCGCCGCGCGTCGTCCGGCGCCGCGCTCGCCGCCTGGTGCGCCGCCGCCTCGAAGTCCGGCATGGGGAACGGCCTGGGCCGCCAGGTCCACGAACTCTCTTCCATGATCTGCGTCACAGCAGGCTCACCTGCCCCGCGCCGCCGGCGGCGAAGATCGCACGCCAGACCTGTTCGAGCTGGGTCACTCGGGGACCCTCCGTTTCCGAGAGCAGGTTGAATCCGTGCACGGTGATCGTGGGTTTGCCGGCCAACATGGGCAGGAGGCCCGCGTCGAGGAGCTTGCGCACCTTCGCCGCGCGGACGCGGGCGGAGGCGAAGCTGCCCTTCTGCAACTGCAGCGCGCCCTTGTTGTTCATGAGGTCGCTGAAGATGATGATCTTGACGGGCGCGGTCCTGTCGGGGGCGCCGCGCAGCCGTTCGCCGATGACGCGCAGCCCGCCCAGCACGTCGGAGTCCGGGGTCGGGTCCTCGCACTTCTCCAGCAGGTAGGACGCGTGCCGGTAGAACTCGCCGAGACGCCGTTCCCTGATCTGCTGGGCGACGCGCGGGTTGTCCTTGGGGTTCTCCTCGCCGGTGGCCAGCAGCCCCAGCGAGGGCCGCTGGCACGGCGTGCCGACCGAGTTGCCGGTGATGGCGGCGAACCCGGCCCAGCTGCAGGTCCTGCCGAACGCGACCAGATGCTGGTCGATGAGCTCCTTGGCCGTGGGGTATTTCGCGTATTTGGTGGTGTCCACGACGACGCCGCAGTTCGCGCGTGGCGCGGGCGGATCTTCGCAGCCGGCCGAGACGGACATCACGATCACCGCCGCGAACGTTCCCGCCTGCCAGGCCGTGACCCTCATGACGGATACTCCTCTCCGAGGCTTCCGCCCGCCTGATGCAGGCGCAGGAAGTGCTGCCATGCCTGGGTCACGCTCTCTCCTTCCCCGCTCAGGAACTCCTGGGGCAGGTCGTTGTCGTTCCACTCGGGGCCCAGGACGAGATCGCGTGGCCGCCAGTGCCTCCGTACGGCCTCGCGGCGGGGATGCACCGAGACGAACGCGTTGTAGTAGGCCATGATCAGCGGCCGGGTCTCCTCCAGCGCGACCATGGCGGTGTTGCGGTATTTCCGGTGGATCTGCCGCCAGCGGTCCTCGTCGCTGCGCAGCCCGCCGACGATGCCGGTGAACGCCTCGCGGCGCCTGATGTTCTCGGCGCGGAGCCCCCTGAGCCGGTTCAGCCGGCGCCGGTCCTCGACCTCCGTCCGGTCGAGCCCTTCGTACGGACCCGGCGCCGTGGCCGGCCCCGCGGAGCCGAGCGCCTTGCGCCGCGCGTCGAGGTAGTGCTCGATCTCGCTGATGTCGTGATCGCTCTCCATCTTCAGACCTATCAGGCTCTCCATCTCGGTGACCTGCTTCTTCGCCTGGCTGCGCACCCTGATCAGCTCGTCGTCGCGGCACTGCACCAGGTGCAGCTCGGCCTGACGGAAGTAGCTGAAGATCCAGCTCAGCCTGCTCGGCTCGATCGCCTGGCCGGGCTCGAAGACGTAGAGGTACTGAGGGTCCCTGCCGTCCGCCCAGCCCCACTCGCTGGCCAGGTGGATATCGATGCGCTCGTCGTGCCCGCCTCCGTTGGTCGCGGGAGCGCCCCGTCTCCTGCCGCGCCCGCGGTACTTTCCAGTGCCCCATCGCACGATCGAAGATCCCTTCAGGCGGTGGCCGTCCGGCCTTGTGCCTGACAAGCAGAGCGAGAGCCGCGCTTCCGGCATAAGGCTTTCGCTGCTTCCGAAACGCTTCCGGCCCACTGACCGAGGCTCACGACCCGCTGCGCGGGTGTGCGAACGCGTCTCTGACATCGTCGACTTCTCTATTGTCAACCTTCACCAAGTTCACATTGATGATGGATTAGCTAGAATCGTCCCAATATCATCTGCATAAAGCCGGATAAGATTCCCTTTCGCTTCCGCATCGCATCCGGCGGTCAGTCAGGGGAGGCTGGAATGCAGAACATCCGCATAAGACTCCTCGGGCGAGCGCAGGTCGAGGTGGGCGGAAAGCCGGTGAAGCTGAGCGGCGCCACCATGGCCGTACTGATCCGGATGGTCGTGGCCGAGGGCGAGGCCGTGACGGTGGACGAGATCCACCACGATGTGTGGAACGCGCCAACCCAGAACATCAGTACGGCCGAGCGCCGCAGGAACCACCTGAACGTGCAGAAACACGTCTGGCGGCTGCGCCAGGCCCTGGACCCCGGCCACCCGGGTGAGCACTCGCTGATCCTGCGCATCGAGCGCGGCCAGCCGTCGGCGTACCGGCTCGTGCTCGACCGGGAGTCCTGCGATTTCTTCGAGTTCCAGGACCTGGTGGCCCGCGCCAGGCACGCCGCGCCGACGACGGCCGTGGAGCTGCTGACCGGCGCGCTCGACCTCTGGCGTGACCGCCCCTTCATCGACGTCGGGAAACGCCCCTTCGCCGAGCGCGCCATCCGGAGGCTGAACGAGCTGCACGAGACGGCGAAGCGCACGCTGATGCGCTCCTACATCGCCATCGGGCTGCCCGACAAGGCGCTGTACGTCGGCGAGGCGCTGTCAGCCGACCTGCCCGACGACGCCGAGCTCGCCGCCTCCCTGGCGGCGCTGCGCGAGCGGCTGAGCGGCAAGCTGGACGGCGAGGTGCTCAGGGTCGAGGTGGCCAAGGGCAACGCCCAGCTCGTCATCGCGCTCGGTGACCTGTTCGCCCAGGACGGCGCCCACCTGGCCGTCGGGTTCACCGACACGTTCGACACCGCGACCGACCAGGACGTCGTCATCAACGGCGGCAGCGTCCAGGGCCAGCTCGTCGACCGCCTGTACGACGGTGACCGCGCCCTGCTCGACCGGCAGTTGCGCGCGGCGCTGCGGAACGTTCCAGCCGCCGGCACGGAGACCCGGTCGGCCAAACCGAAGGGCAAACGGGTGCGGTTCCCGATGGGCACCGTGGCCACCCTTCGTCACCCGGGGCGCTGCGTCTTCGCGGTGGCCTACAGCCGGATGAGCAATGACCTGCTGGCCGGCTCCAGCCTGGCCGACCTGCGCTACAGCCTGGACCGGCTGTGGGAGGCCGTCTACCGCTACGGCCAGCTGAAGCCGGTGGCGCTGGCCCTGGTCGGCACCGGGCTGTCGCGTATCGACGCCAGCCCAGAGGAATTGCTCATCCTGATCATGGAGTCGTTTGTCGCGGCGGCGCTGGAGCGGCGATTCTGCTCCGAATTGCGCATCGTCATTCAGCCGTCGTCGCTGGAAAAGATCACAATGCTGGACGTGTCGAGATTCATCCGGGAAGAGCTGCCGATGCGCATCGGCTGATCAATGGGGAGGGAATCGTGCCGGCGCCAGAGAGCCAGTCCACGGAAACGGAGATAATCTCCGATGCCCGAGCGGTATTGCGTGACATGTTGGAGTGGAAGCTGACCCCGGCTCGCTGGGAACAGCTCTCGGAGACGATCGACATCGCCGTCACCGCCGAGAAGTCCGGCGACCTCGAGGCGCTCCAGCGCGTCACCATCGAACTGGAGCTGGCCGGCCCCGTGCGGGTGACCCGGCTCGGCGCCAGGCCGACCGTCGCCGCGCCGCCCCGCGTCCGCGAGCGGGTCAACCTCCTGGTCTACGAGCTGGGCCGCAGGCCGCACGACGCCGACGATCCCGATGCCGGGGACGGGTCATGAGCGGCGCGCCCGTCCTCGACCAGCAACTGGTCGCCCACCTCTACGCGCCCACCGACGGGTCCGACGCCGCTGCCGCCTACCGTGACCTGCGGCAGGTGTGGCTGGGCTGTCGCCTGCTGTTCCGCATGCGCGACCCCGTGCCGGGGCTCGGACTGCCGCACGTGCTGCCCGAGACCCTGGCCGCTCTGCCCGCCGCACGGGCCGGATCCGAGGTGCCGCTGGCCGCGCTGGAGGCGCGCGGCGCGGACTGCCAGGCGATCCTGCGCCGGCACCACGACGTGCTCAACCTCTCGGTCGCGCTGGCCGGACCCGCGCAGGCCGCTGACAGGCCGGGATGGCAGGAGCTGGAGGACGACTGGAACGCCCTGGTCTCCCAGCACTCCCGCCACCTGATCGGCGAGGCCCGGCTCTACCTGGCCCGGCTCGGAGAGCCCGGTCCGGGGGACGACCTGGCCGCGCGCGGCCGGCTCCTGGGCGACCTGCTGCCGGCCTCCGCTCAGGCGGGGGACTGGTGGACCCGCGGCATCACCGTGCCTCGGGAGCTGGCCTTCTGGGAGACCGCGGCCGAGCCGGACGACCGCCCGCTGCGCCGCTTCGCGCTCGCCTTCGCCGAGGACCTCGAGGACGAGGCCAGCGCCTGGGCCTGGTCACGAGGGGACTCGGCCATGCCGCCCCTGGGCCGCTACCTGCTGCACGCCGCCAAGCTCAGGTACGAGCTGCGCGTGTGGCAGCGCGACGGTCGTACACGTGAGCTCCGCGACGTCCTGCAAGGGCTGGTCGCCGAGCTGCGGGAGCGGCGGGACACCGCCTCCCCCGATGACGACCTGCTGCGCGTGCACCAGCTCGACGCCCAGCTCATGACCGTCGACCTGCGGGAGTTGCGGCGGTCGGTCGAGATCGCCGCCGACAACATGAGGCGCGCGCAGTTCCTGTACGGTCCGCCGCCCCGGCAGACGGGACCGTTCGCCGACGATCACGACCTGGCCGAGTGGTTCATGGACCGGCTGGACGACGAGGTCGCCTACCTGGGCCTGGCCACCGAACGAGCGGCACACGTCGCCGCCGCGCGACCCCCGTCCCAGCCCTCGCGCGCGCCGACACAGGGCTTGCCCGACGAGAACACCGATACCGCCGGGAACGCCGTGCCGGGCGGCGACATAGAGCGCCACGTCTTCGTCGTCCACGGCCGCGATGAGGAGGTCCGGGACGCCGTCTTCACCTTCCTCCGGGCGCTCGACATCTACCCGCTGGAATGGGAGGAACTGGTCAAGCGGACGGGCAGCTCACTCCCGTTCCTCGGCGAGGTCGTCGCCCAGGCCGTCACCACGGCTCAGGCGGTGGTGGTGGTGATGACCCCGGAGGACGAGGTCCGCCTGCACCACGAACTGCGCGCCACCAACGACGACCTCACGGAGAAGACCGTGTCCATGCAGGCCCGGCCCAACGTCCTGATCGAACTGGGCATGGCGCTGGCCACCTATCCTGACCGTCTGATCATCCTCATGGTGGGCGACCAGCGGCCCATCGCCGACCTGGGCGGCCGCAACTACGTCCGGCTCACCGCCACCGCGGAGAGCCTGAGGAAGATCGCGATACGGCTGCGGCTGGCCGGTTGCCGGGTCAACGACCAGGGACAGGACTGGCTCGACGTGCGCCGTTTCTCGTTCCTGCGGTCCTTCGACAGGCGGCCGGGCGCGGAGTGATGGGTCAAGGAGAGCAGGACCCCCTGGAAGCCGTCCGCGCGCGGCTGCACCGCCACGCGGCCGATGACGCGGAGGCGATCCTGGAGCCCGGCGCGCTCAAGGACGCCGGCCGGCTCCTGCTCCACGTCGCGGAACAACAGGAGGATCTGCGCGCGCTCCGGGTCGCCGGCCTGCTGTTCTGGCATCGCGCCCAGCTGTCGGACCAGGACGACGAGTTGATCCCGGCCCTGGCGCTGCTCGCCCCCGTATGGGAGCACGACCCGCGGCTCGTCCCCGCCGCCCTCGACGAGTTCTTCCGCGACCAGGGGACGGAGGTGGTCAGGCGGACGGACCGGTGGCACGGCCCGGCGGTCGCACTCTCCGCCTCCGTGGAGCGGACCGGCGACGCCGGGAGCGCGGCCATCGTGGTCGGCCTCTTCCGCCAGGTCCTGGCCGCGCTGCCCGCGGAAGACCCGGAACTGGCCAAGGTCATGTCGAACCTGGCCTCCGCCCTGCAGGCCCGTTACGAGCACGGCGGCGGCCTCGACGACCTCGACGAGGCGATCGAGACGGGCAGGAGGGCGTTCGGCCTGTTCCCGGAGGGCGGTGCCGACCGGCTCGTGCCGCTGACCGCTCTCGCGGTGGCCCTGCGGCGACGCTCCGGCCTCACCGGGCGGCTGGAGGAGCTGGAGGAGGCGGTGTCCCTGGCGCGGCAGGCGGCCGGCGCGACGCCACCGGGAAGTCCCGCCTTCGCGGAACGCCACGTCAACCTGGCCGTCGCCCTGGTGTTCCGCTTCGAGTGGCGGGCGGAGGAGGCCGACCTGACGGAGGCGGTGGCCCTGCACCGGCTCGTCCTGGCGGACGGCGGCGCCGGGAACCCCAAACGGGCCACCCATCTGTGCAACCTGGCGACCGCGTTGTACACCCGCTTCGACGCCGGCGGCGGCACCGCCGACCTGACGGCCGCCATCGAGGCGACCCGGGAGGCGATGGCCGTCCAGGGACTCCCCGTCCCCGTGCGCGCCGCGGGCGAGCTGAACCTGTGCAACTACCTGCGTGCCCGGTTCCACTACAGCAACGCCTCCGAGGATCTGGACGCCGCCGTACGAGCCGGGCAGGCGGCGGCGGACCTGCTGACGGAGCACAGCCCCACCCGGCCGGCGGCCCTCGCCAACCTCGGCATGGCCCTGCACGTGAGATTCGGCCGCAAACGGGCGGAGACGGACCTGGAGCGGGCGATCGAGGTCCTCCGCGAGTCCGCCACGCTCACGCCCGCCGGGCACCCGGACCTCCCCGGCCGCCTCTCCAGCCTCTGCAACGCGCTGATCACCAGCGCCGAGCACGCCGCCGGCGCCGGGAACGCGCGTCACGGGCACGACATCGACGCCGCGGTCGAGACCGGGCGGCAGGCCGTGGACGCGGCGACCGGGCATCCCCGCCGTGCCATGTACCTGTCGAACTTGAGCAACGCCCTGCTCTCCAGGTACGAGCTCACCCAGGACGACGCCGATCTCGGCGAGGCGGTGGCCGTGGGCGACCGGGCGGTGGCGGCCAGTCCGCCCGGCAGCCCGTGGCTGGCCGTCTGTCTCGCCAACCTCGCGGTCGCGCTCCGCACCCGGTTCGAGCGGCAGGGCGACGCCGGCGACCACGACAGATCGGTGGCGACCGCCGAGCGGGCGAGCGGGATGCCGGCCGGGTACGTGGCGGTGCGCATCAGGTCCGCGGCCCGCCAGGGCCACTGGGCGGCGCAGGCGGGGGACTGGCAGGCCGGCCTCGCGGGCCTGGCCAGAGCGGTCGGGCTGCTGAGCGGCGTCGCCCCGCGTGACCTGCCGCACGACGACCAGGAGTTCGAGCTGGCCCGCCTGGGCGGTCTCGGCTCCGACGCCGCGGCGTGCGCGTTGAACGCCGGTGACACGGTCGCCGCGGTGCGTCTGCTGGAGCGCGGCCGGGGGATCGTGCTCGCGCATGCGATGAGCGACGCGGGCAGCCTGCTCGACGAGGAGTCGTGGCCGCTCGACGAGTCCTCGATCAAGGCGCTGGCCGGGCACGGGCCGGTGGCGCTGCTGAACGTGAGCCGCTTCCGCTCCGACGCGCTGCTGCTCACGCCTGAGGGCGTGCTCGTGGAGCCGCTGCCCACGCTGTCACCGGCCGTCGTACGCGAGAAGGTGGCGGATTTCCTGGTCGCGCTCGAAACCCGCCGCCTGCCCGACGCCACCGGCAGGGAGAGGGAGGAGGCGGAACTGGCACTCTCCGGGACGCTCGCCTGGTTGTGGGAGGCGGTCGCGGGACCCGTCCTGGAACGCCTGGGGATCACCGGGCCCGTCGCGCACGAGCGCCTGTGGTGGTGCCCGTCCGGCCTGCTGTCGCTGCTGCCGCTGCACGCCGCGGGCCACCACGACCGGCCAGGAGAGGCGCTGTCCGTACTCGACCGGGTGATCTCCTCCGTAACCCCCACCCTGGCCGCGCTCGCCCACGCCCGCAGACCCGCGTCCGGCGACCGCACCGGCGACCTGCTCATGGTGGCGATGCCCGAGACACAGGGGCAGAGCGCGCTCCCGGCCGTCACGGCTGAGCACGAGCTGCTGGCGAGCCTGTTCGGTGAGGCGTTCACCGCGCTCGTGGGCCCGCGGGCGACCGCGCCGGCGGTGCTGGCGGCGATGCGCGGCCACCGCCGCGTCCACATCGCCTGCCACGCGGCGGTGGACCTGGACAACTCGTCGAGGAGCGGCCTGCTGCTGGGTCCCGGCGGGCAGGTGACGGCCGCGGACCTCGCCCGGCTGCGGGCACCCGGCGCCGAGCTCGCCTTCCTGGCCGCCTGCGAGACCGCGCGCACCGGCCCGGCCCTGGCCGACGAGGCCATCCATCTGGCCTCCGCCCTCCAGGCGGCGGGCTACCGGCACGTGGTCGCCGCCCTGTGGCCGGTGATCGACCGGCCCGCCTGGTACATGACCAGACAGGTGTACGGCGACCTCGCCGCCCACGACGACCTGTCGAGGCTGCCGGGCACGATCCACGCCGCGACCCGCCGGCTACGCGACCGCTACCGCGGCAACCCCTTCGCCTGGGCGGTCTACGTCCACATGGGCGCCTGAACGCCCTAGGCACCGGCATGGAGATGGGAGGCCCACGCCGACGGGGTGAGCGGCACGCGCTCGCGTACCCGCTGGACGGCGCGGTGCAGGGCGTAGGCGGACCGGCCGGCGTCCACGGTCTCGCCGCGGGTGAGCTCGGCGTAGAACGCGTCGGCGATGCGCACCGCATACCGGTCGTTGATCTCCCACATCGTGCCGATGACGTGGGCGAACCCGGTCAGCTGGAAGGCGGTGGCCAGGTGGATGGCCTCGTCCAGCAGGTCGGGGACGGAGGTCAGGGCGGTGTTGCAGGCCGACAGGTAGGCCAGGCGGGCGTTGCCGAGGATCACGGGGGCCAGGCTGGCCACCGTCAGCGGATCCTCGGCGTGGTCGTGGAGCAGCAGCCGGCTGAGCGAGGGATCGGCCGCGTCGCTGACGCCGTGGCAGGCGAAGTGGGCGACGGCGCGGCCGGACAGCTGGTCGAGGACGTTCCGCTTGGTCGTCGGCACCTGCCCGGCCTCGGGCCGGCCGGTCGCAGGGGGATCGGGTTCCGTCAGCACGACGCAGCCGGGCAGGCGGTCGCGGAGCATGCCGGATTCGCGGGCCACCTGGCGCAGCGGGCCCCCGCCGGCCAGGCCGGGGGTGGTGGGCATGGCCACGACCAGGGCCGGCACCGGTCCCGGGGACGCCGGTGCGTAAGGCCGGCGCGCGTGACGCAGGGCGCCGATGGTGGGGATGTAGGAGGACACGACCCGGTCCATCACCGTGCGCTGCTCGGGGTCGGACTGCTGGTGGTGGCCGGCGGCGTGGATGGGCAGCAGTCCCATGGGCCCGCCGGGAGCCCACCAGATCCTCGGCCGCCGAAGGAGGTCCGTGCCGGAGGGCGGTGGGCGGTCGTGACCGAGCGCGTGCAGGACCGGTCCGGCCGCGACGTCCCACAACCAGGCCAGGATCTCGCGCAGGCGCTCCTGCACGGCGGGGTCGGAGGCGTCCGCGAGCGCCTGGTGAAAGGCGTTGATCTGGTCGCCCAGGGCGGTGTGAGTCAGCTCAGGCAGCTCCAGCGCGGTGACGCCCGTCTTGGTGAGCAGCAGCGCGTCGCAGCGCGACGGGCTGATGTTGAACGTCACCACCGGGCCCTCGGACGCCTGGTCCATGAGCTCCTCGACAGTGGGGGGCAGGGCGAACGAGGCGAATCCCGCCAGGTCGCGGATCCGGGCCTGGAGGTCGGCCAGTTCGGCGGCGAGCTGGTGACGGTCCGGTTCCGCGGCCGCAGCGGCGTCCGGTTCGAGTCGCCCTTCCGGGAGCTCGGGGGCCGTCAGCCCGGCGGGCGCGGCCGGGCGGTCCAGCCGATCGCGTACCTGGACGTAGCGCTCCGCCAGTTGCGGATGTTGTTCCCGCAGGGTCGTCAGGTCGCTGCGGGTCTGAAGGGTCTGGCTCAGCAACACCGCGCGCCCCGCCTCCAGTAACCGCAGCGCCCGTACGGCCCGCTCGTCCGCGGAACCGGAGGGGTCGTTCAGCGCGGCGGCGGCCGCTTCGGCGGCTAGCCCGGCGAACCGGCCGATCATGTTCTGCCGGTGGGTCTGTCGCAGCCGGCGCGGGCTGACGTCGGGGAGCAGCCGGACCGCGCCGTCCAGCAGATCCGCCGCCCGGGCCGGCGCGGTGGCCGCGGCCAGGCGGGCGGCCCGCCACGCCGCGTCGATGCGCAACGATGGCGCCGCCGACGTCATCGCCGCCGCCTCGGCGTACGTTTCGAGCGCCTCCTCCTCGTCAGCGGCCATTCCGGAACGTTCCATCCTGGCTTGCAGCGTGGCTCCGAATTCGATGAGGCGTCCGATCCTGTCGGGGCGGTCGGGCGGGCCGGCCCCGACGGCCTGCCGCCCCAAGTCGACGGCCTTGTCCAGGTCGGCGGGATCGCCGCCGCGCTTGTACCGGGCCCGGAGCGCCATACTCAGGTTGCCGAGCACGGTGGCCTGGTAGGGGTGGGCGTCGTGGATGGCGCCGAGGGCTCGCCGCGCCGACCGGATGGCTTCGTCCAGGTCAGCCGGGTCGCCGCCCTGCTCGTACCGGACCCGGATTACCGCCGCGAGGTTGCTGAGGTGCCTGGCCAGGCTGGGGTGGCCGGCGGACGTGGCGTCCACGGCCTGCCGGGCGGCCGTGACGGCCCGGTCGAGGGCGGCCGGGCCGCCCCCGCGCTCGAACCAGAGAAGCAGCGCGACGCTCAGATTGCCGAACATGCCGGCCCGGTCGGGACGGCCCGGAGGAGCCACGCGCACGGCCTGCTCGTTTGCCGCGATGCCCTGTTCCAGGTCGGCTGGATCTTCCACGTGCATGAATCGGGTCAGCAGCGCGAATCCCAGGGTCTGGAGCGGGACGCTCCGGTTCGGCTGGTCGTCCGAGGTCGCGGCCAGGGCACGCTGGCTCACGTCGATGGCCTCGTCCAGAACGGCGAGATCTCCGCCATGCGTGAACTTCAGTTGCAGCGCGACCCCGAGGGCGTTGAGACGCCCGACCAGGTAGGGGTCGTTAGAGGGAGTGGCCCGCACGGATTGCCGCCCCATGTCGACGGCTTCGTCCAGGTCGGTCAGTTCGCCCTCCCGCTCGAACCGGATCTGCAGCACGACGCTCAGATTGGCGAGCATGACGGGCCGGGCGGGGTGGTTGCCGGCAGCCACGCTCAGGGTCTGCCGGGCTGTCGCGACGGCCTTGTCCAGATCGGCCGTGCCCCCCTCGTGCTGGATCTGGAACTGCAGCGCGCTCGCCAGATTGCTGAGACGCCCTGCCCAGTCGGGGTGGCGGGGGTCAGTGGCGTCGACGGCCTGCTGAGCCGTTTCGACGGCCTCGTTGATGATGTCCCGCCCGCCGTCGCGCTCGAACTGGATCTGCAGCGCGATGCTCAGGTTGCTGAGCATGCCGGCTCGGCCCTGGTGGTCGGCGGGGAGATGGTCCAGGATGCGCCGCCACATGCGTACGGTGATCGCCGGCACGTCGGGATCGGTCGCGTGCGGCGCCTGTTGCAGCAGGTCCGTCGCGGCGGGAATGGCCTCCACCGCCAGCACCGGCAACATCCTCTCGGGGAGCGCCGCTTCCGGTATGCCCGCCACGAAGCAGACCGTGAACTCCTCGACGGCCGCCCGCATGTCCGGCTGGTCCGCCCCGACGGGCAGGGTCATCGCGCGGCCACCGTGCAAGGTGCCCAGCAGCCAGCGGGTCCCCAGAGCGCCGAACCTGCCGGCCCGGCCGGAAGCCGCCGCCAGGGCCTGCCGCGCGGCGTCGATCATCTGGTCCAGGCCCGCCGGCGTCCACCCACGCCTGAGCTTGGTTTCCAGAGCCATCTCCAGGGTCTCGAACATGTCGGCCACAAGGGGGTGATCGACGGTGGCGGCGTCGACGGCCTGCCGGACCGCGTCGATGGCCTCGTCCAGATCGTTCGGATCGCCCGTGAGCCTGAATCGGACCTGCAGCACTATCGCCAGCCGGTGGAGCATGTCGCTGCGCCGGGCGTCGCCCTCGGGGAGAGCGGCCAGGACGCGCCGACACAGCCAGACGGGATACCACAGCTGGTCGGGCTCGGTCGTGCGCAGCACCCGCCGCAGCTGGTCGTTCAGGAGGAGATCGGCATGGTCCGCCACCAGCGGCAGCAGGTGCTTGGGCAGGGACTCGTTCGGGAGACCACCCATGAAGCAGGTCATGCCCGCCGAGATGGCGTCGCCCAGGTCCAGCTCTCCCTCACCCTCGGGCTGAGCCAGATGACGGCTGAAATGGAACCAGGCCAGTATCTGGTGCGCGAGTGTGTCGCCGGGGTCGTTCTCGACGATCCGCGCCAGGCGGCGGGCTTCGGCCCGCCCTTCGGGCTCCAGCAGTTGCCACCGGTCCCCCGAGAACCGGTCCAGCCGTGTGCGGATCGCCTGCATCAGCCGTTCGCGCTCGGTCACGCTTCAGAGTCACCCGTCCCCGGCCCCTTGGGAACCCTTGGCGGGGACCCATCCGGCTACAGCAGAGTGGCTTCTTCGGGGTAGTGGCAGGCGACCGGGGCCTCGGTGCCGTGCCGTACCAGAGCGGGCTCCTCCTCCAGGCAGCGGGCGCGCTCGTCCTGGCTCAGCCGCAGGGCGAAGGTCGGGCAGCGGGTACGGAAGCGGCAGCCGCTGGGCGGCGCGGAGGGGCTGGGCACGTCGCCGGTCAGCAGGATGCGCGGGCGGCTGCGTTCCTTGTCGGGGTCGGGGATGGGGATGGCCGAGATCAGCGCCTGCGTGTAGGGGTGGGCCGGGCGGGAGAAGAGCCGCTCGGCGGGGGCCACCTCGACGATCTTGCCGAGGTACATGACCGCCACCCGGTGGGCGATGTGCCTGACCACCGACAGGTCGTGCGAGACGAACAGGTAACCCAGCCCGAGCTCCTCCTGCAGGTCCTTGAGCAGGTTGAGCACGCCCGCCTGGATCGACACGTCCAGCGCGGAGACCGGCTCGTCGAGCACCAGCAGCCGCGGCCTGAGCGCCAGCGCCCTGGCCACGCCGATGCGCTGGCGCTGGCCGCCGGAGAACTCGTGCGGATAGCGGTTGCCGTGCTCGGGATTGAGCCCGACCAGCCGCAGCAGCTCCCTGACGTGGGCGCGGTCGTAGGAGCCGTGGATGCGCAGCGGCTCGGCGACGATCTCGCTGACCGTCATCCGGGGATCCAGCGAGGCGTAGGGGTCCTGGAAGATGATCTGCAGGTGCCGCCGCAGCGGCCGCATGTCCGAGCGGCTGAGCCGGGTCAGCTCCCTGTCGTCGAACAGCACCTCGCCGGAGCTGGCCCTGACCAGGTTCAGCAGCGCCCTGGCCGTGGTGGTCTTGCCGCAGCCGGACTCCCCGACCAGGCCGAGCGTCTCGCCCTGGCCGATCTCCAGCGACAGGCCGT